>JAUCFP010000006.1:2352500-2701250 GCA_030348385.1 Cytobacillus sp. NJ13
CGCCTGCGCGCGCTTTACGCCCAATAATTCCGGACAACGCTTGCCACCTACGTATTACCGCGGCTGCTGGCACGTAGTTAGCCGTGGCTTTCTGGTTAGGTACCGTCAAGGTACCGGCAGTTACTCCGGTACTTGTTCTTCCCTAACAACAGAGTTTTACGATCCGAAAACCTTCATCACTCACGCGGCGTTGCTCCGTCAGACTTTCGTCCATTGCGGAAGATTCCCTACTGCTGCCTCCCGTAGGAGTCTGGGCCGTGTCTCAGTCCCAGTGTGGCCGATCACCCTCTCAGGTCGGCTACGCATCGTCGCCTTGGTGAGCCGTTACCTCACCAACTAGCTAATGCGCCGCGGGCCCATCTGTAAGTGATAGCCGAAACCATCTTTCAGCTTTCCCTCATGTGAGGAAAAGAATTATCCGGTATTAGCCCCGGTTTCCCGGAGTTATCCCAGTCTTACAGGCAGGTTGCCCACGTGTTACTCACCCGTCCGCCGCTGACTTCAGGGAGCAAGCTCCCATCAGTCCGCTCGACTTGCATGTATTAGGCACGCCGCCAGCGTTCGTCCTGAGCCAGGATCAAACTCTCCATATAAGAGTTGATTAAGCTCATAAATTGTCTTTTAAAAAAGACTAAAAAATTAACGTTGACGTTTTTGTTCGTTCAGTTTTCAAAGATCAATTTCTCTTTGTTATATTTTGCCTAATCGCTCAGAAGCGACTTTATAAATATAACATGTGTTGAATTTAGTTGTCAACACTTTTTTTATAAGCTATCCGTCGTCTGTGAAAATGTTTTTCGTTCATATCGCAGCGACGGATATAAATATAACAAGGATTTAAATAAAGGTCAATAACTTTTAAAGTTTTTTTACGATAATTTTTTTTTGAGTTTGTAATACCTGTGATAAATCCCTTGACCTTTTGTTTCCACATTTACTACATCGATAAAATGCTTATCAATCAAATACTCAAGAAGCATGCTTAAGTCAACTGCATATAGATAAAGTTCCTCATGGTTCATAATATCATGGATGGACCATTCTTCTTTCTCAGCAAGGACATCTGCAAGATGGCTGATACCTTGCTTAGTTCTTGAATGAATTAAAAATTCACTTGCAAGAAATAGAAGCTCCAGTCTTTTTTCAAGAGGCTCCTGGCTATTCACCAATTCTTCATATAGCTTCATTATTTCAGGTTCAATTTGCTTTACCTGATTCCAGACAGTTACCTCTGGATGGAATCCATTTTCGATAACAGCCAGCCTGGCCAGGTGATGAAGGGAATGTACAATATGGTTATAGGCATCAAAATAATGGCGATTTTCAAAAAAGGCTTTGCCATCCATATATCTCCTGATCAGCTTGGCAAACTCAAGACCCATTTTTAATTTTCGCCCATAGAACGGAAATTCTCTTAATTCCACCTTCAGGTTATGAATATATTCATTTCGATCGAATAAGACTTTCCCATTATAAAGCCAATCAAAGATTTTTCGGTTCGACCCCAGCAGTATCCATTCGCGAAGCTGTTTATCTGTCACGATATGAAGAGCAGCTTTTTTATCTTTATATGTGTAATGTTTAACAAACACAGGTTCATCTGCTTCCTCTACAACGATCAGCAGTACAGCATCAAATGTATCAGTAGCAGGAATTGCTTTTTGCAGTTTTTCGGTCATAATCACGCCAAGAGTGTTTGTCTGGCTTGCCCGTTCTTGATATATAGGACGGAGAATATCTTCCATCATAATTCCTCCATTTTATTGATAGCGTATATCTTCGACAATTATAAATGAAATCCTTCCTAAATGTGAGACATTTTTCGACACCATTCTATATTAATATTTATTTAAGCAAAAGGAGTATGGTATAGTTAGTTTTTAGGAGGGAGCAGAATGGCTAAGTACTCAAATAAAATCAATAAGATTCGTACATTTGCCCTTAGTTTAATTTTTATCGGATTTATCGTTATGTATCTCGGAATATTCTTTAGGAATTCCGCTCTTCTCATGACAATATTTATGCTTCTTGGAATGCTTTGCATTCTTGCTAGCACCGGTGTATATTTTTGGATCGGCATGCTTTCAACAAAAACCGTGCAGGTGGTTTGCCCAAATTGCGGAAAACATACAAAGATGCTTGGCCGCGTTGATATGTGCATGTACTGTAATGAACCTTTAACGCTTGATCCAAAACTTGAGGGCGTTGAATTTGATGAAAAATACAACAAAAAAAATACGAAGCAGAGCTGATTTATCTCTTGCTTCATATTCAAGTTCGAGAATGACCGGCTATCAGACAGCCGGTTTTTTTATGGAAAAATAAAAAGCTGACAGCACACAGCCGGCAGCTTTAAATAATTTATTAGTGAGCTTCTTTACTTGCACATTCTGGACATGTTCCGTAAATCTCCATTCTATGATGGCTGATTTTAAAACCTGTAACATGTGAAGCAAGGTGCTCTACTTCATCAAGACCAGGATAGTGGAAGTCTACAATCTTGCCGCAGCTTTCACAAATGACATGATAATGATGAGTGGTTACAAAATCGAAGCGGCTAGATGCGTCACCATATGTCAGTTCCTTTACCAGGCCAACCTCACGGAATACTCGTAAATTATTGTAAACTGTTGCCACACTCATATTTGGAAATTTCCCCTCTAATGCTTTGTATATATCGTCAGCAGTAGGGTGTGACATGGAGTTTATTAAATATTCAAGTATCGCATGACGCTGCGGAGTGATACGGACTCCAGTGTCTTTTAAAGTATCCAGCGCTTCTTTTAATTCCATATGCGCCACCGCCATGCACCTCTTTTCCAACAAATATTCTTACTTTATAATCTTTATAAATAGTGTACTAATTTTTTACCACATTTGTCAATATTACAAACTCCTTAATAGAGGGAATCAACTCTTTTCAGCGTGCAGCGATTGCTCACCGGAGCCTAAATGATGATTGATAAATCGCGCAGCAACAAACAGCAGATCAGACAATCGGTTCAGATAGACTAAAACAAGCGGATTCACTTCTTCGCCGAGCGACACTACACATCGCTCTGCTCTTCTCACAACCGTTCTCGCCACATGAAATGCAGCTCCTGATGGATGACCGCCGGGTAATATAAAGTTATGAAGTGCTGCAAGGTCAGCTTCCCACTCATCAATTTGATTTTCCATGAATGTGATATCCTCTTCCATTATCGTCCATTTAACTTCTTTCCCAGCAGGCGTTGCCAGCTCTGCTCCTGCATGAAACAGGTCGGTCTGCACTTTATGAAACACCTGTTCCGCTTTTTCTTTGCCGCTGAAATACTCACTTCTTAAATGGCTTAAGGCCATTCCAATCATTGAATTCGCCTCATCACATGAGCCGTATGCCTCTACGCGAATGTCATTTTTGCTGACTCTCTGTCCGTATATTAATGACGTCGTCCCCTTATCTCCCGTTTTTGTATAAATCCTCATCTTAATACCCTCTTTCAAAATCGATCGCATTAATATAATCTTTGTTATTTTATATATATGTATAAAGGTTATGCTTAAAAATTTCAAAAGATCTGGGTAAATAATTTTTTGTAATGCTTGATAGATGGGGTGTAAAGGCTATAAAAAAAACGAACCTTTTCAGGTCCGTTTCGAAAAAGTATCTGAGGAGGTATGCCCTAATAAAATGATATGCAAAACTTGTTCTTCGGAATGGACAAAAGCCTTGTTCCGTTAAAAAATAGGCAACCCATTTACGGCTAGGCCATATTCTCCTTAATATATTCCAGGGCCTCCTCGACATGCCCTTTCACCTTCACCTTGCGCCACTCTTTAACCAGTTTGCCTTCCTGGTCAATAATAAAAGTGGAACGTTCAATGCCCATATATTCTTTTCCGAAGTTCTTTTTCAGTTTCCAAACACCGTACGCCTCTGCGGCTTTATGGTCCTCATCCGCAAGCAGCAGGAAAGGCAATCCATGCTTTTCAATAAACTTCTCATGCCTGCTCAGGGGATCAGGGCTTACGCCTAAAACGACTGCGTTCAAATCTTCAAAATTCTCATGCCGGTCCTTGAAATCACATGCCTGAGTTGTGCAGCCAGGCGTCATATCTTTTGGGTAAAAATAAAGAACAATATTTTTCCCGCGGTAATCTGATAGCTTTACTTTTTCACCATTGCTGGCCGCCAATTCAAAATCCGGTGCCAATTCTCCAATTGAAATTACCATCTTTTATTCCTCCTGTTGGATCAGTTTCTTACTCTAAGCCTATCCAACTTTGTGTTCAAAAACAACTCCTGGGATTATGGAGCACGGTCACCTGCATCAAATACCACCCTGGCTACAAATGCTGCAGGTATCACGTAGCCAATCAAAGCCTCAAGTACCGCAATCAGCCTGCCTATTCCAATAGGACTGATATCTCCATACCCAACCGAAAACAGGGTTACCGCACTAAAATAAAAACCCGTCTCCAGCCTCTCGAGGAAACCGGTTTCCATATAGTCAGTGCCTTCCATCAAAACCACCAGCCCATGTAAATCAAGCCAAATATATATCAGGCCAAACCCAATCAAAATCGTTGCATACAAACTTATTAGATATAGGAAATTCTCCACAGAAACCCATCTTCCTTTTATCTTGGCGGATGAAAAAAGAGTCTGCAGACTCATGATCATGCACAGCACGATTAAAATCAGCGATAAATAAAATGCCATACTGCACCTCATTTCGAAATGCTTATCAATTCATTTATACGCTTATGGTCTTTCCCGTATGACAGCATGTCTATGAAACGTTTTTCTGCTTATAGTCAGAAAGGTCCACCATAAAAAAAAGCCAGGCTTTAACCCGGCATTAATTGCCCGCACCTCGATAACGCTTAACCCCCGAATTCCAAGTCAGGATTGAAATACCGAAAAATACTATACCGATTACAGGCGTTAAAAAGGAATACAAAAACCATTCCTCTTTCCCCAAAAAGTATGAAGCTGGATATACACCAACAAAGGCAAACGGAAGCACCCAGGTAAGGACGAAGCGTATCACACTGTTATAAATATCAACCGGATACCTTCCATAATTCCCGATGTTGTACATCATCGGCATGATTGATGTTCTGGCATCCGCCCAAAAGCTGATGCAGGCAATCATGACAAAGATGCCTCCGTACACAAGCATTCCACCTATCACAAATAAGAAAAATAAGAATGGATCTGTCCAGGATATCTCTAACCCAAGACTGTTTCCGGCGTAAATCATAACCGCAATGCCTGTAAAAGCCCCAAAAAGAGATTCAAGTTCCATCCGTTCTAAAACGATTTGAAACAGACTATGGATAGGCCGGGTCAAAATCCTATCGAGTTCGCCCTTTACAATATACCTCTCATTGAAATCCCAAATATTAAAGAAAGATGAAAACAGCGCATAAGGCACAAGGAAAAAGCCGTAAATAAATATAATTTCATCCCTGGTCCAGCCTCCAAGCAGATTTGTATGGCCAAATACAACTAAGATAAAAATTAAATTGACTGCCTGAAATAATAGATCTGAAAAGATCTCTACAAATAAATCTGCGCGGTACTGCATTCTTGTTTTCAGATATTGGGCGACATATTGAAAGAAAATAGTTATATAAAACATCTGTCACCCTCCTTGAATAATGAGCTGTTTTTTCGCTATGATCCACAGAACCTGAATTGGCATTATCAGAATAAGAACCCAGACCCCCTGCATAATGATAGCCTGGATAGCTTCATTATTTGAAAAACTATTAGTAAAAATCATACTCGGCACATAGCTGATCCCCTGAAAGGGAAGAAATCTTAATATATCCTGTGCCCATAACGGAAAAAAGCTGATAGGAATCAGAAGTCCGGAAAATAGATCAATTACAACTCTTTTCGCCCGGATAAGCCCAGTATTATTAAATAAGAAGAAAGTGGTAATGCCTGTCAGCAAATTAATTTGCGTATTAATAAGAAAACTTAATAAAATCGATAAAGCAAAGAAAATCCAGGTAGTCCAATCCGCAGAAAATTGGAGCGGGAAAATGAACGAGACAATTATCATTCCCGGCACAGAGAAAAAGAAGAGACGGAATATCCCTTCTCCCAATCCCTGCATCGTTTTCATGCCCAAATAATTATATGGGCGGATCAGTTCCACCGCTACTTTTCCTTCTTTAATTTCAGCAGCCATTTCCCGGTCTATATTATTAAAGTAAAATGCCCTTGCCATCCAGGCTACAGCCACATATGTCGACATCTGGATCACAGACATTCCCTCGATCGCATCTTTTTCTCCATAAATGGCGCTCCACAGGAAATAGTAAGCACCAATATTTATGCTGTATATCAGAATGCCTGTATAGTAATTCGTTCTGTAGGCAAGCATCATCAAAAAGCGGATCCGAATCATTTCTATATACTTATCCACAGAAACACCCCCGGATTAAAATAAGTCCTTCCATTAAGATATCCCCCGGTCATAAATATTTCTTATAATTTCTTCCGTTGAAGTTTCTTTAATATTGATATCTTTCACTTTCAAATCCGCCACTACTTTTGCGATCAGCAGGGAAATCAGTTCATCATTATCCTCTGCAAAGGCCGTAAAGATCGCTTCTTTATCATCCTTTTCCCATTTTACTTCCGATGAAGCCGTAATCTTGTTTAAGTCGCTAAGGTCCACTTCTTCAAGAAATTGAAATTCTATTTCCTTCCCTTCTCCCCATTTTTCCTTCAGGCTTTTTAATGCACCATCATAAATGATTTTCCCGTCATCCAGCATAACCACGCGTTCGCATAGCGCCTCAATATCCGACAGATCATGAGTAGTCAGCAGAATGGTTGTATTATACTTTTCATTAATTTCTTTTAAAAACTCCCTGATTCTTAATTTAACAAGCACATCAAGCCCAATAGTCGGCTCGTCCAAGAACAGCAGCGGCGGATTATGAATAAGTGCTGCTGCCAGTTCACACCGCATTCTCTGTCCGAGTGAAAGCTTCCGGACCGGCTTGTCGAGCAAAGGTTCAATGTCTAAGGTTTTGATAACATGCGCCATATGGCTGTCGTACTGCTCATCAGAAACTTTGTACACCTTCTTTAGCAGCCTGAAAGATTCCTGTACAGCAATATCCCACCAAAGCTGTGATCTCTGGCCGAAAACCACTCCAATCGTGCTGACGAATTTTTCGCGGTCTTTATGAGGGTTCATTCCATTTACGATCACTTCGCCGCTCGTTGGGGTTAGAATTCCTGTCAGCATTTTTATGGTAGTTGATTTCCCCGCTCCATTTTCACCAATATACCCAACCATCTCCCCTTGCTTTACATTAAAACTGATATTGTTAACCGCCGGCACAATCTTATAATTCCTTGTAAGCAAGTCACGGAAAGCGCCTTTTAAGCCTGAGCGGCTTGAATAAGCTTTAAACTCCTTCTTTAAGTTCCGTACTGTTATTGCATCATTCATCAAAATTCCTCCTGCCAATTAATGCCCTAATGAAATAGTTTAGACAAACAGCGCTTTCTTCACAACTAGATTGCTCCATTCCCGCTTCTTAAAATACAGAATAATCCGCCTTCCCATTAGAATGGACGAAGCCCCATCCAAACATGTTAAAATAATGATGAACGTATAATTGGATTCTATCAGGAGGATTAACATGCAATTTACTAATTCTGAACGGCTGCATAAACAAGCATTAGAACATATTGTCGGCGGGGTGAACAGTCCTTCCCGCTCCTATAAAGCAGTTGGCGGCGGCTCGCCGGTTGCAATGGAACGTGCACAGGGCGCTTATTTCTGGGATGTGGACGGCAATCAATATATCGATTATCTGGCTGCATACGGCCCTATCATTACCGGGCATGCCCACCCCCATATTACAGAAGCAATAAAAACAGCAGCTGAGCGCGGTGTTTTATATGGAACTCCAACACCTCATGAAGTGAAGTTCGCCGAAATGCTGAAGGAAGCAATGCCTAATTTGGATAAAGTCCGGTTTGTGAACTCAGGAACTGAAGCGGTTATGACAACGATCCGTGTTGCAAGAGCCTATACGGGAAGGGACAAAATCATCAAATTTGCAGGCTGCTATCACGGTCATTCCGATCTTGTACTGGTTGCTGCAGGTTCAGGGCCATCAACACTTGGAACTCCAGACTCTGCCGGTGTTCCAAAGAGTATTGCCCAGGAAGTGATCACGGTTCCTTTCAATGAAATCGAACCATATAAGGAAGCGCTGGAAAAATGGGGCGACCAGATCGCTGCCGTCCTGGTTGAACCGATTGTCGGCAACTTTGGAATTGTTGAACCCAAACCAGGGTTCTTGGAACAGGTTAACGAATTAACACATGCAGCTGGTGCACTAGTCATTTATGATGAAGTCATCACAGCTTTCCGTTTTATGTACGGCGGCGCTCAGGACCTGCTTGGCGTAAAACCGGACTTGACCGCTATGGGAAAAATCATAGGAGGCGGCCTTCCAATCGGCGCGTATGGCGGAAAGAAGGAAATCATGGAAACGGTAGCTCCTTTAGGTCCGGCATATCAAGCTGGTACAATGGCTGGTAATCCCGCTTCGATTCTGTCTGGAATTGCATGTCTCGAAGTATTAAAACAGCCGGGTGTCTATGAATATCTGGACCGACTTGGCGAAATGCTTGAAAAAGGCATTAGCGAGGCAGCTGAAGAACATAACATACCAATTACAATTAACCGATTAAAAGGTGCACTGACCATCTACTTTACGGAAGAAAAAGTTGTGAATTATGAGCAGGCAGAAAATACAGATGGAGAAATGTTTGCAAAGTTCTTCAAGCTTATGCTCAACCAGGGAATAAACCTGGCTCCTTCCAAATATGAAGCATGGTTTATGACAATCGCTCATACCGAGGAAGATATTCATGCAACGATTCACGCGGTACAAAATGCATTTCAGCAATTAAAAGACGAATAAATATTCATATTTCTATACATTAACGGGAGCAGAAATGCTTCCGTTTTCTTTAATCACAATAATGAAAACGTTTACAAACAAGGCTATTTTTTATACAAAAACCAATGTCCCCCTCAAAATCATATCCAACTTTTTGTATAAATAATTGATTTCTGAAAATTCATATGATATGATGGGAGAAATCTTTTCTGTAAGAGCGGATTACGCTGACAAAAAGAATTTAATAGTCCTATAGACTGTCCCGAATAATCAAACTATTCATTTTAATAAATGCATCATGCATTTATCCTTTCAAAACAAGATTAACTGTGCAGCAGCCTCATTTTAAACCCGTAAACATTAAATTTTTATAGATTACTATTTTTCAGGAGGTGAACGGCTTTAAGGCACAGCCTTATTTTCAGCCGAATTTTATGACATTACAGCAATGGAGTCCTTCACTTTTTAAAGAGTTTCACCGCCAGGAACACGATGCATGCGGCATCGTTTCTGCAATGGAGAAAAAGAAAGTCCCTACCCGTGAAAACATTTTCAGCTGTATCAATGCACTTGTTACGATGAATCACCGTGCCGGCTTTATTAATGGAGAAGGCGACGGTGTAGGGATTCATATTGATATCCCAAGAGAGCTATGGAAAGAAAAGCTAAAGGCAGCAGGAGCAGATCCTAACGCAGCAGAAAAAGAAGGATTTGTCGTTGGACATGTGTTTATGTCCAGAAAGCAGGATACTGAATCACTAAAAGCCATTTTGCTGCAAAAGCTTGCTGACGCAAATCTAATGGTTATTTATGCATCTGACGAAGTAACCGAGTCCTCAGCTTTAGGTCCAATTGCCATCCAGGAGAATCCTGTATTCTGGCAGTTTGCCTGTTTAGCAGAAACAGCTGGAGGAGAGATTTCCAGGAAACTGTTTGACATAATTGTTGATTTTGAAGAAGACGAGCATGTCCATGTCGCCTCCCTTAGCCAGCATCATGCCGTGTACAAAGTAATGGGAGCCGGGGACATTCTTCCAAAATATTACCATGACTTGGCAAGCCCGCTTGTTGCCTCGACAATGACACTGGGGCATAATCGCTATTCCACTAATACATTATCAAGCTTTTTCCGGGTCCAGCCTTTTAGCGTGTTAGGGCATAACGGAGAAATCAACACGATTGCCAAGCTCAGGGATGAAGCCAAAATGGTTGGCGTTCCGCTTGTAAAAGACGGCAGTGACTCTCAGGATCTGAGCAGAACACTTGAAACGTTTATCTGCAGGGATGGATACACCCTCTTTGAAGCAATGGATGTCATGTTCCCGCCTATCGTGAATGAAATCAAGTCATACCCTGATCACCTTCAGGATATGTACTCCTATATCCGGGAAGCATGGGGACATTTTGCTCAAGGGCCAGCAGGAATTATTTCCCGTTTTGCCGATGAGGCAGTGTTCAGTGTAGATGCACTGGGCCTTCGCCCGCTGTGGATGCTGGAAACCGAAAGTTCTTACCTGTTCTCATCTGAGCCGGGAATCATCCCGTCCAGCGAATATGTTAATGAACCTAAGCCGCTATCACCGGGAGAAAAGGTAGGGCTGAAATGGGACGGAGACACTCTGGCTGTTTACGAACATAGCCACTATCAGGCTGAAGTTTTTGAAAGATTTTCAAAGAGAGTGAACGCTGAAAACTTCCGGATTCGCCTGCAGTCTCCTAAACTGGAGAAAACCATTTCTGTAAACTACCCGGATAAGATTCACAACGGGCAGTATAAAGCGTTCGGCTGGGAGAGAGACCATGTCCAGCTTGTCGAGCAAATGGCAGAAAAAGGAGCGGAGCCAATCCGTTCACTTGGACACGATTCGCCATTGGCTGCTCTGAATCCACAGAGAAAAAACATTGCAGATTTTATTAAAGAAAGTGTTGCTGTCGTTACAAACCCTGCCATTGACCGTGACCGGGAAACTGAGCATTTCTCAACCCGCACGATTATCGGCCAGCGTCCTTCTTTATTTGAAAAACAGGAGCCAGGAGCAGTTATAGAATTGCAGACTCCTATTCTAATAGAAGGCAAAGCAGGCTTTGAATGTTCCGATGAACTTAATCAGCCGAGCTACGATCAGGTAACCTTCTTCTATCAGGAACAAAAGCTGATATCTTATTTGTCTACCACATTTACGAAAGATGAAACGGTAAAAGAAGCTTTAGACCGTTTATCAGCAGAAGCAGTTGATGCTGTAAAGAATGGCAAAACACTGCTTGTACTCGACGATGCTAATGCTCATCAGGAGGACGCTTACTGGATTGATCCGCACCTGGCCGTCTCTGCGATCGATCAAGCTCTAGTAAAAGAAGCTATACGCCGTGAATGTTCCCTATTGCTGCGCTCAGCTTCAATCAGATCACTTCATGATATCATAACAGCATTCGGTTTAGGCGCTGATCTTATAAGTCCTTACTATATGTTTATGACAGTTCTTGGCGAATCAGAAACACCGCTGAAGAATTTATACTCAGCTCTGACTAAAGGACTTGAAAAAGTCATTTCAACAATCGGCATTCATGAATTAAGAGGCTATGGACGTTTATTCTCCGCTATTGGTCTTCAGGAAGAATTAGCCGAATACCTGAATATAGTAAATTTCTTCGGATCTAAGGAACTTTCATTTAGCTTTAGCGCTTTAAAGGAAGACGCTTTTGCAAGAGCAGAAGATTACCAGAATGAAAAAGAACGGATCGGAAAAACATTCAGTCTTTTCCCCCGCATCTGGAAAGCGATCGGGGAAGTTGCCTCAACTGGTGACTACAATGCATATAAGGAAAAGATCACAGAACAGGAAGATCAGAATCCAACGACAATCCGTCATTTAACCGGATTTAAGGAAACTGCTTCTCATCTAAAGCCTGAGGATATCAGCTTGCATGTTGGCGAGCATGACCTGCCATTTGTCATCTCCTCCATGTCCTTTGGTTCTCAGAATGAAACAGCCTTTAGAGCCTATGCTGAAGGTGCTGACCGCTTGAACATGGTCAGCCTGAACGGAGAAGGCGGAGAAATCAAGGATATGCTTGGAAAATATCCGAGAACCCGCGGACAGCAGGTAGCATCGGGACGCTTCGGTGTTAATGCCGAGCTCCTTAATTCATCCAACTTGCTGGAAATAAAAATAGGGCAGGGTGCAAAGCCTGGTGAAGGAGGCCACCTTCCTGGATCCAAGGTAACTGCGAAAATTGCCGAAGCACGTAATGCTACGATTGGATCGGATTTGATTTCACCTTCCAATAATCATGACATCTACTCAATTGAAGATTTGGCACAGATGATTCACGAGCTTAAGACAGCCAATGACAAAGCTAAAGTTGCTGTAAAGGTACCAGTTGTGCCAAATATTGGAACCATCGCAGTCGGGATTGCAAAAGCTGGTGCCGATATTATCACACTGAGCGGTTTTGACGGTGGTACTGGAGCAGCGAGAATTCATGCCCTGCAGCATGTTGGCCTTCCAGTTGAAATTGGTGTTAAAGCAGCCCACAATGCCCTGCTGGAAGCAGGTATCCGAGAGAATGTAGAACTTTGGGCTGATGGCGGAATCAAGAGTGCTGCAGACGTATTGAAGGTTATGCTGCTAGGGGCTAACCGTGTAGGCTTTGGTACACTTTCCATGCTTGCTATCGGCTGTACGACATGCCGCGGCTGCCATCTTGATACTTGCCATGTTGGTATTGCAACCCAGATTGATTCTGAAGCACAGGCGAAAGAGCATGGTTTAAGAAGATTTGTTCCACGTCAATTTGACCTTGCTGTCCAAGGCATTATGAACCTGTTTACTGCTTTTGGCGACGAACTGAAAGCATTGGCAGCTTCAATTGGTGTAAAAAACCTGCAGGATGCAGTAGGCCGTTCTGACCTGCTTGTACAGATTAAGGGCCAGGATCAGCTTGATCTGACTCACCTTCTGAAAACACTTGAAATCGGCCAATTCTCTGTTCAGGAAACACCTGAAGCCCTGCAGGAAGCCCAGCTGCAGGTAGCTGTTGGAGCAGAATATCTGGACGCAAGTGTGGAAGAATTGCATCAGTCACGTGAATTCCATAGCATCACTTCCGAGCAGCGGGTACTGGGAAGCCGAGTTTCCTGCCACCGTGTAAGAGACAGACTTGACGGTTCTTATAAAAATCTTCCGCAAGTTGATTTGAAATACAAAGGCGGATCCATCCCGGGCAATGGCCTTGGAGCTTACAACAGCTTCGGCATCAACATCGAAGTTGCTGGAGGCGCACAGGATGGCATCGGAAAAACTTCCTTCGGAGGACAAATTAAAATCTTTAAAGCAAAAGGCAAGAATGGCAAATTTTATAATGGCTCTGTTGGTAAAGGCTTTGGTTATGGAGCTCAGCAAGGTTTGCTTGTGGCTCAAGGAAACGCTGATGCCCGTGCCGGAATCAGATTATCCGGAGCAGATATGATTATCGGCGGCCAGCTGCAAAAGCCGCTGCCTGAAAAGGAATACGGAAATATCGGTTCAAATGCCAATATTAAAGGATTTGCCTTTGAGTATATGACTAATGGCCGAGGCCTGGTCCTTGGCGATGCTGGTCCATGGATCTGCGCAGGAATGACAGGCGGTGTTGTTTACTTAAGACACCAGCCGGAAATGGGCTTAACAAAAGAAGCCATCCAGCGCAGAATTGCCAAGGGTGCAAAAGTCTCTGTTACTTCTCTTTCTGATAAAGGAAAGGAAGATGTAAAAGACCTGCTTGGCCAATACGTTGCACTGCTTAAAGATCAAGGCCAGACAGAAGAAGCTTCAAAGCTTGCTTCCCTACTTAATCATCCGGAAGACCACTTCGTTCAAGTCATTCCGGTCAAAGAGCAAGCAGATCCTTCTGTTTCCACAGAGTGATTATCTGCACCAATCAAACCCCATCCGTTTCTGCGGATGGGGCTTTTTATCTTAGTTTGGCTTCTGTATTCTGTTTTGGCGCAACTCTTTAATTCCTTTCACTGATTCTGTGCTCACCCAGCGGCACTATTCCGCCACTTGTATTCCATTCGCTGTTTCCATGCTGCCCCCCAGCGGCACCATTATCCGTTCACTTGAACTTTTCACATCATTTAGGCACCCTTAACTTTTTTTAATAACTTTTAATAAAAATTTCATGAAAATGCCCCTTGAACTTCTTTCCATATCCCTGTATAGTACATTATTGTTTAATAATGAGCAAAACCGTTTAAAGTATGTATAATTGCTGTAATTACGGTTTAATTCAACTTGCTTTTTAATGAACCATAAGATAAAAAATCTTAAAGAAAGAAAGGACATTTATTGTATGAAACTTGGCGCCCGCATACTTAAGACGGGAATCGCAATCATTCTAGCTCTTTTATTATCGGAACTTTTTCATCTGCCTGCTCCTATCTTTGCTGGAATTGCAGCTATTTTTGCCGTTCAGCCGACTATTTACAGATCTTATCTATCTATTGTTGAACAGATTCAGGGGAATGCGATCGGTGCCTTAATTGCCGTAATATTCGTTCTTTTATTCGGCAACGATGTCTTCATCATAGGTCTGGCAGCTATCATTGTTATCACGATCAATCTAAAGCTTAAAATCGAAAACACGATTGGCCTGTCACTTGTAACCCTGATTGCCATCATGGAAACACCAGGCGATACTTTTTTGCAGTTTGCACTTATTCGTTTTTCAACCATTATGCTTGGTGTATTATCAGCTTTTATCGTTAACCTTGTATTTTTGCCTCCTAAATATGAAAATAAGCTTTACTTTAAAATATCCAATAACACAGAGGAAATTACTAAATGGATCAGGCTGAATATACGGCATGCGTCTGAACACAAGCTGCTGAAAAACGATATTGATAAAATGAAAGAAAGCAATGTGAAGCTTGATCAGCTGTACTTAATGTATAAAGAGGAAAGAAATTATTTTAAACGAAATGATCTGGTTAAATCCAGAAAACTCGTTATATATAGGCAAATGATCTCGACTGTTAAACGCTCGCTGGAAACGTTAAAAAAGCTTCACCGCTATGAAAATGATCTGCAGCAAATGCCAGAAGAATTTCAGCATGCAGTTCAGCAGCAGCTTGATATTCTTATACATTATCATGAACACGTCATGCTTAAATTTATTGGGAAAGTTCGGCCGAATGTAGTGTTTGAGGAAGGCGACTTCAGCCTGAGCAGAAAGGAACTGGTGAACCTTTTCCTGGCTCAGCAAAAAGAGTATGAACATGATGAAGAGTCCATTATCCCGCATATCATGCAAGTTGTATCAGCTATTGTTGATTACGATGAACATGTGGAACACCTTGATAAACTTATATCCAGTTTTCAGGCATATCATAAAGAGGAAAATGAGGTTTCAATACCGGAGAACGCCGAATAGACCGGAGTACATCAACTAAGATTCATAGGAAAAAGCAGCTGATTTCAGCTGCTTTTTTTGTTAGTTCTTCATTCTTGGATCAAGTGCATCCCTTAATCCATCACCCATTAAGTTAAAACCTAGAACCGTAAGCATAATCGCAAGCCCAGGGAAAATCATCGTCCATGGAGCTTGTATTAGATATGCCTTAGCATCAGAAAGCATTTTTCCCCATTCAGGATTTGGCGCCTCTGCACCGAGGCCAAGGAATCCAAGGGCAGCACATTCAATGATTGCTGTTGCGATGGCAAGTGTTCCCTGTACAATAATCGGAGCCATACTATTTGGCAGCACATGCCTGAAGAGAATCCGGCTGTTGCTCATTCCGATCGCTTTTGCGGCCATTATATATTCCTCCTGTTTTACACTCAGCACCCTTGAACGGATCAGTCTGCCAAAGTTAGGAATATTGATTACCGCAATGGCAATCAGGGCATTTCTCAATGATGGGCCAAGCACTGCCACAATCGCAATGGCCAGCAAGATGCTTGGGAAAGCAAGCATGATATCAAAAATGCGGGAGATAATCGTATCAACCCATTTGCCATAATATCCTGCCACCACACCTAAAAGGCAGCCAACTACAATAGATCCGATTACGGCCAGAAACCCAACCCATAAGGAGATCCTTGCCCCATAAACAACCCTTGAGAAGATATCCCTGCCGAAGTCATCTGTTCCAAACCAATGCTCGCCTGATGGCGCCTGAAGCCTTTTTGACAGCATTTGTTCATTAATTCCCTGCGGCGCAATAAGCGGTGCAAATACTGCCAGAAGAATGAAAAATAATACAATAATGGTGCCGATTAAAGCCAGTTTATTTTTTCTAAAGCTTCTCCATGCTTCCACCCAGGGGGAAACTGCTTTTTCTTCAGCTGGCATTATAGGCGGCTGAAGGTCTTTTTGAGTTGAAAGTTCCAAGTCTGTTCCCCCTCCTTAATTATATTTAATGCGCGGATCGATTGCTGCATACAGCAAGTCCACCACTAGATTAATCATGACAAAGATAAATGCAATGACAAGTATGCCTGACTGGATAACAGGATAGTCACGATAATTGATAGCCTCATAAATATAACGCCCGATTCCCGGCCAGCTGAAAATCGTTTCTGTTAAAATCGCTCCTCCAAGCAATAATCCCATTTGAAGACCGATAATCGTCAGAACTGGAATGATGGCATTCTTTAATGAGTGCTTATAAACGACCCAGAACATTCTTAAGCCTTTTGCCCTCGCCGTCCTGACAAAATCAGATCTCATTACTTCAAGCATCGTAGAACGTGTTATTCTCGCAATGATCGCCATTGGTATTGTTGCCAGGGCAAATGCAGGCAGAATCAAGTGTCTGATAACATCCCAGAATTGATCCACCCTTCCCTGCAGTAGGGTATCAATCATATATATGTTCGTAATAGCCGTAATCGGATTCCTTACTTCTTCCCTTCCCGATGTAGGGAGCCAGTCCAGCTTTATGGCAAATGCCCACTGCTCCATTAAGCCAAGCCAGAAGATTGGCATGGAAACACCAATAAGTGCAAGCACCATTGCCACATAATCAAACCATGAATTCTGATACCATGCACTGATGATTCCGGCATTCACACCGATAAAAACAGCAATTAACATGGCAACGAATGTAAGTTCAATTGTTGCAGCCAGATACGGCCAAATTTCCTGGCTAATTTCTGTTTTCGTTCGGAGTGATTCTCCAAGGTCCCCCGTAAAAAGCCCGCCAAGATATGTAAAATATTGAAGGTACCAAGGCTGATCAAGCCCCAGCTGCTTCGTTAATTCCTCTACTGCTTCTTTTGTTGCCAATTGTCCCAAAATAATCTGTGCCGGATTACCAGGAATTGCCCGAATCATAAAAAAGACGATCAGGGAAAGCCCCAGCAGAACTGGAATAAGGGAAAGCAAACGTTTTAATGTATAGGACAGCATTGCCATTTCACCTCTCTTGAAGGTTATTAAGAAAAGCGCAAGCGCCTTGCTCACCCCCGACAAGCACAAGACGAGCCTCTCGGAAAGGCGTTCTTTGCCTTTTTGAGAGGATTGGCTTGTGACCTCGAGGGGGTAGGCGCTGGAGCTAGACAGTTATTGAAATTCAAAGTTTCTTAATCTATATTATTTCTATATAGAAAAGGGAGCTACAGAACTGTACTCCCTTTTCCTTGAATATAAGAAGTATACTTATCTCACTCGAAGCACCTTATTTAAATTCTACAGTTGCCAGTAGATCAGAACCTGTTGGATGCGGCTTGAAGCCTGTGATATCAGCCTTTCCCGCAAGGATTGGCCTTGAGTGGACAAGCGGAATCCATGGTGCATCTTCTTTGATCAGAACCTGAGCCTGTTTGTAAAGCTCTTCACGCTCTGCCTGGTCTGCACTAGCCTGAGCTTTTACAAGTAATTCATGCACCTCAGGGTTTTCATAGTAAGTGTAGTTGTTGGAGCCGATGCTGTCCTGATCAAGAAGTACATATAGGAAGTTATCAGGATCCCCATTGTCGCCAGTCCAGCCTAATAGGAATGTATCAGCTTCACCATTTTTGGCTTTATCCAGGTAAGTACCCCACTCATAAGTAACGATTTTTGCCTTTACGCCGATTGCATCAAAGTTGGCTTGAAGTGCTTCAGCCACTTTTTGTCCATCCGGCATATATGGTCTAGGAACCGGCATTGCCCAAAGTTCCATTTCAAATCCATTTTCATATCCTGCTTCTTTTAAAAGTTCCTTAGCCTTTTCAGGATCGAATTCATAATCTGCAACATCATCGTTGTAACCTGCTACTACCGGAGGCATTGGGTTTTTCGCAGGCTCAGCTGCACCAGCATAGAAGGCATCAATCAGAGCTTGCTTATCAACTGCATAGTTTAAAGCCTGGCGGACTTTTTTATCTTTTAATGGTCCGCGCGTACTTGTTAACCCGAGATAAGCTACGTTTAAGGATGGACGTTCAAAAGTTTGAAGATCCGGATTTCCTTCAATTTGGCCAATATCACTGAAGTTAACACCATCGATTAAGTCTACTTCACCTGTAGCCAATGCATTTAGACGCGCAGAGTTTTCTGGAATGACACGGAAGATAACCTCATCAAGCTTCGGAAGGCCTTCCTGCCAGTAATCTTCATTTTTCACAAGAGTGATGCGATCGTTTGCTTTGTATTCCTTAAATACAAATGGTCCTGTCCCAACCGGGTTGTGAAGGAATTTTTCACCGTGCTTTTCAATAGCAGCCGGGCTTGCAATTCCAAATGGAGACATCGCAAGGTTCTTTAAGAATGGTGCTATCGGCTTGTTTAAAGTAAATTCAACAGTGTAATCATCTACAGCTTTCACTTCAGAGATTTTGTCTCCAAATTGAGAGTTATAGTAATAGAATTGCTCAGCGTTTCCAGCTTTCCATCTTTCAAAGTTGAAGACAACTGCTTCAGCATTGAAATCAGTACCATCGTGGAACTTAACGCCTTCTTGAAGCTTTAATGTATGCTTCAGGCCATCTTCGCTTGTTTCCCATTCAGTCGCAAGGCCAGCCTGAATTTCTGTATCCTGCTCACCGAATTCAATCAGAGTTTCATAGATGTTTTTTGTAACTTTAAAAGACTCACCTTCTGTTGTGATAGCGGGATCAAGCGAAGTAGAGTCACCGCCGCGGCCAAATACTAATGTGCCGCCTGAAGACGCTTCTTCTGTATCTGTACCTTTCTCATTATCCTTTTCGTCTTTCGTTCCGCTGCTTGAGCTGCTGCTGCATCCGGCAAGAGCCAGTGACAGAAGCAAAGCTGCAACAAGGAACCAAATGCCATTGCGCTTTTTCATTGTTTTCCCCCTTTTTTCTTTTGCCGGTATCGGCTATTTACCTATTTATCATCCATGCAGTTCTGCCCTTTTTATAGCTCAGCTATAAAGATGGCAGGCTGCAAAGTGACCTGGTTCTATTTCCTTCAGCTGTGGCCTCTCTGTTTTGCAGATCTCCATGCATTCTTTGCATCTTGTATGGAATGCACATCCAGCTGGCGGATTCTGCGGACTTGGAATGTCCCCTGTTAATAGCTCCCTGTCTTTCTTTAAAGTTGGATCAGGGATGGGAACTGCACCAAGCAAAGCCCTGGTATACGGATGCAGCGGTTTATCGTAGAGCTGGTCAGATGTTGTGATCTCAACTAATCTTCCAAGATACATAACACCAACTCTATCACTGATATGTTTAACTACCCCGAGATCATGGGCAATGAATATATACGTCAGCTGAAATTCCTTTTGCAGATCTTCCAGCAGGTTGAGCACCTGTGATTGAATGGATACATCAAGAGCTGAAACAGGCTCATCTGCAATGATCAGCTTAGGCTTGGTCATCAATGCTCTTGCAATTCCAATTCTCTGCCTTTGACCGCCGCTGAATTGATGCGGATAGCGTTTGGCATGGTAGCTGCTGAGGCCGACAACCTCAAGCATCTCCCTTACCCTCTGTTTACGCTCTTCTTTATTACCGATGCCATGGACAATGAGAGGCTCCTCCAGAATCTGCTCAACTGTATGGCGCGGATTTAAGGAAGCAAAAGGATCCTGGAATACCATCTGCATTTCCTTTCTCATTTTGCGCATTTCTGCAGAGTTGAGGGCAGTCAGATCCTTGCCTTCAAAAACTACTTTTCCCTCTGTTGGTTCTATCAGGCGCATCAGCATTCTGCCTGTGGTTGATTTGCCGCATCCTGATTCACCGACCAATCCAAGCGTTTCCCCTTTATTGACGAAGAAACTGATATCGTCAACCGCTTTCACATCGCCTTGTTTTCTTCCAAACAGACCGCCGGTTACTGGAAAATACTTTTTTAACTGGTTAACTTCCAACAGCACTTCGGTCATTAATGACACCCCCAGACTCATGCAGGAAACAGCGCACCGTATGCTGTTCCGTTTTTTCGACATTGTAAAGCGGAGGACTTTCCGTTATGCATCGGTCATGGACAAATTCACAGCGCGCTGCAAAACGGCATCCAGTCTTGATGGAACCCGGTTTTGGGACATTTCCCGGTATGGAATATAGACGCTCCTTCTTTTCTCTTACATCAGGCACGGATTGAAGAAGTCCCTGGGTATAAGGGTGCTTTGGGTTTTTGAATATCTCTTCTACCGGAGCCTCTTCCACTATTTTCCCGGCATACATAACAATTACCCGTTCACAGACTTCAGCTACTACCCCTAAATCATGAGTGATCATAATAATGGCTGTATCCAGTTTTTCATTTAGATCTTTCATTAGAGATAGAATCTGGGCCTGGATTGTCACGTCCAAAGCGGTCGTTGGCTCATCCGCAATCAAAAGGCGCGGATGGCAGGACAGAGCCATGGCAATCATTACCCTTTGCCTCATTCCCCCTGACAGCTGATGGGGGTATTCCTTCATAATCTGCTCTGCCCTTGGCAGTCCAACAAGCTTCAGCATTTCAACTGCCTGCTGGCCCGCGGCCTTCTTTTTTAATTTTTTATGTAATTTGATTCCTTCTACCAGCTGATCTCCAATTGTAAATAACGGATTTAATGAAGTCATCGGCTCCTGGAAAATCATAGCCACTTCATTGCCTCTTAGTTCGCGCATTCTTTTTTCTGATGCATTAACAAGATCTTCTCCATTCAAGAGGATTTCGCCGCCCGTAATTTTTCCCGGGGGCTGTGGAATCAGCTTCATAATGGAGAGAGATGTAACACTCTTTCCGCAGCCCGATTCACCTACAATTCCAAGAATTTCACCCTTGTTAACCGAGAAGCTGATATCGTCCACGGCGGGAACTTCTCCATCTGAAGAAAAAAAGGAAGTCCTCAGCTGCTTTACATCTAAAACTGGAGCTTGAGTCACACGGATACTCCTTTCTTAATCGTCCGTTTCTATGAAATGGGACATTTTTAACAATTTTGGACCATAGGTCACTATCTTTTTTTCATTCTATAAAAAAAGATTGGTTAAGTCTACTCATTTTTCTAAATTATTTAAATATAGTAAACATTATATATTTTTAGATATGATTATGTAAGTAATATCCTACTAATATTTATGTAAAAGATGGAGATTAATGACCGTTATTTGCCGGAAGCTATTTTAACACTATAGTAATTTAACGCATTGCTATAAAAAAGCGCACAATAAAGCCGGCCCTGTAATAGAGCCGGCTTTTAAACCTAATTTTCAAGCTGCTGAACCTGAAAAAGCTTATAATAATTACCCTGTTTTTTCATTAATTCTTCATGGCTTCCCGCTTCAGAAATTTCACCATGCTCTATCAGGATAATTCTATCCGCGTGAGTGATGGTGGAAAGGCGATGAGCCACGATAAAAGTCGTGCGGTCTTTAGCCAATTTTTCCAATGCTTCCTGTATCAGATGTTCACTCTCTAAATCAAGTGCTGAAGTGGCTTCATCCAGCACAAGAATCGGCGGGTTTTTCAAAAAAATTCTTGCAATGGCGATCCGCTGCTTTTGCCCCCCCGATAGTTTCACACCACGCTCGCCAACCTTGGTATCATATCCTTCAGGCAAATTCATAATAAATTCGTGGGCATTGGCAGCCTTGGCAGCTTCTATTACTTCCACCTCCGTGGCATCGGGCTTGCCGAGAAGAATATTTGTACTAACCGACTCACTGAACAGAATATTATCCTGAAGCACCATGCCAATTTTATCGCGAAGGCTCCTTACTTTAAACGAACGGATATCAGTGCCATCAAGCAGGATTCTGCCTTCATTGACATCATAAAAACGCGGAATCAGCCCTACTAAAGAGGACTTCCCTCCACCGCTCATTCCAACAAGGGCAATTGTCTCCCCTGCTGATACATCAAGGTTTATTTTCTTTAATACTGGAGGCTCATTCTCATTATAGGAAAAGCTCACTTCTTCAAATTGGATATGCCCTTTAACATTCTGGCATTGGATTGCATCAGGGGAATCGTCAATATCGTATTTCTCATCAATTAACTCAAATACACGATCCATGGATGCTATCGATTGAGTTAAGGTTGTGGATGAGTTAACAAGCCTTCTAAGCGGGCCGTACAATCTATCTATATAAGCTACAAATGCCATCATGACACCGAGAGAAATATCCCCCTGGATAACCTGATATCCTGAATAGCCAATTACTAAAAGCGGTGAAATATCTGTAATGGTGTTAACAACTGCAAATGCCTTTGCGTTCCACTTCGTATGGTCGATCGCTTTTGTCAGGAAATTTTTATTTTGCGCATCAAATTGGGTTTGCTCATAATCTTCAATTGCAAAGCTTTTAACAACTGCCATCCCCTGAACACGTTCATGCAGATAGCCCTGTACTTCTGCAAGAGCCTGTGAACGTGCCCTTGTCAGCTTTCTGAGGTTCCCAAAAAAGTATTTGACTGAAAAAGCATAAAACGGAAATAGAAGCAGAGACACAATCGTCAACGTAACATCCATATTCAGCATTATGACAACTGCAATTAAAATGGTTGCCACATCAAGCCATAAATTCATTAAACCGGTTACTACGAATGTTTTGGTTTGCTCAACATCATTTATGACCCTGGAGATGACTTCCCCTGTTCTTGTATTTGCATAGAATCGGAAGCTTAACTTTTGAATGTGGGTAAAAAGCTTATCCCGGATATCATATAGAATTTTGCTTGCCACCCATTGGGCAAAGTATTGGCGGTAATATTCAATTGGCGGACGTGCGATGACAAATAAAGCAATCATCACAGCCATAACCATTAAAAGTGTGCTGGTCTTATCGCTTTGGCTCACTGCCTCATTGCCAATAATATCATCTATTACATACTTAATCAGAAGCGGAATCAAAAGCGGAATGGCAAATTTAATGATGCCTATTATAATGGTTCCGATAATCTGAAGCCGATACGGCTTTACGAATTTCAAATATCTCTTTATACTGTCCAACCGGTTCGCTCCCCCTCTCTGCATCATGCAGGTTTTATATATTTGTCTATCACCCAAAATTTCCAGTTATTTTCTTAAACTTACCCCTAACCCTTGTAATCATGCAGGTCTAGGCAAAAATAAAAACCTGCTGACTCAAGGTCCAACAGGCGTTTTTTCGGCATTCAGCCATTTTTTAGCGTCTGTAAGTAAGATAACGTTCATACCATATATCAATAAAGTCGGGTGCAAAAGGACCTTTTCTCTGACGGATCCAATGGATGAGATTGTCAACATTCGATTTAAGGATGCTGTCAATTACATCGGGATAATTCATCTCCTGACGGTGCCGTTCATACTCATCTTCGTCAAGCAGATTGAAAGTCATGTCCGGATATACTTTAATATCCAGATCATAATCAATATACTTTAACGCTTCTCCGTCAAAAATAAATGGTGAACTTATATTGCAGTAATAATAAACACCATCTTCCCGAATCATTCCAATCACATTAAACCAGTGCTGTGAATGGAAATAACAAATGGCTGGCTCTCTTGTCACCCAGGTTCTTCCGTCAGATTCTGTTACGATTGTCCGGTCATTTCCGCCAATCACTAAATTTTGTGTCCCTTTTAATACGGTTGTTTCCTCCCAGACGCGGTGGATATGCCCATTATGTTTATAGCTGTGTATTTGCATTGGTTCGCCTTCGATGGGTACCGCCATTTTTTTCCCCTACTTTCCATTCCGGAAGCTTTGCAACCTGAAAATACTTTTTTTGGCGCCATTTAATAGGCGTCCTCCCCTTCATGCCAGCGTTTACTGCACAGCATGACTCAATAATATCCAAAAGAAAAAGGCAACAAAGTACGATTCCTGTTTTCTACTATTATAACGGTAAAAGGAAATTTTTAAAACAAAGAGCCATTGAAATGTATCAACGGCTTTAAAAAACGGATATAATAGCTGATTTTATAAGTATTGTAAACCAGATAGATTTAGGGAAGGAATGCTATTTTTAAACAGTTACATTTACTTCCTGATAGGAGCGGATGACCTCTTCGGTCTGTTCCTCAAATATACGATGAATTTCTTTTAGTTCTTCTTTCATCCTTGCAATCTCATACTGTACACTTTCCAGCTCCGTTTCCTGCTGAATGGCCTTCAATTCTTCTTCAATCTCTTGGCAGCGCTCCAATTCACTTTGAAGATAAAGAAGCTTTTCCATCGTTTTCATCTGTTCTGAAACTAAACTGTTAAAGTTCTCCATGTTTGTTTCACCGTCCCCATTATTTTTCCTATCTCTATATTTCGCTGCACCTTTTTTTAACCCTTTGACTAGTTATGTTGACTTTATAGAAGTTTTGTCGAAGAGATGGCCAGAGATAAAAAATTGACTGGGAACTTTATGTCTAATCCGCAAAAAAAGAAACCGCCCTTTCCAATTAAAAGGCGGCTTCTTTCTTAAAATGCTATTAGCGGCTTTGTTTGCCGGCATTTTGACCTTTGCTAGCTTCAGCTTGCTGGTTTTGCTGTCTTACTTCAGCAGCGTTTGTTTCGCTGGCAAATTCAGTACCGAATTGTCCTTGGCCAGCAGATTGAGCGTTTTGTTGTCTTACTTCTTGAACGTTAGTTCCAGCTTGAGATTGGTTTGGTTGTTTAGCCATTATAATCACCTCCACGCTCATTAATTTATCCGAGAGCGGAGGAAACTATCCAACTTTTTTAAAAACCAAAGATATCCATTTTTTCATTAAACAAGCAGAGAAATGCCTCCATCCACAATAATCGTTTGGCCGCGGATCATGCTGGATTCCTCACTTATCAAAAACATAACGGTATCAACCATATCTTCAATTTCCACCATACGTCCTGCAGGAGTTTTGGTCTTTGCTTCTTCGAGAAGCTCTGCACGGTTAGGGAAATGTTTTAAAGCTTCAGTATCAACTGCACCGCCTGAAACAGCGTTTACGACGATATTTTTGGGAGCCAGTTCAATAGCCAAGTAGCGTGTCAGTGCTTCTAATGCCGCTTTGGAAACCCCTACAGTCGTATAGTTTTCCAGATAGCGGATCGAACCCAGCGAGCTGATGCTTACAATTTTTCCGCCGCCATTTTTCTCCATTAGCTTTGCAGCTTCCTGGCCGCAGAAAAGCAGGGCTTTGCTGTTAATATTCATCGTCCAATCCCAATGAGATTCTTCCAGTTCCATTGCCGGACGCAGAACGCCGGAAGCTGCATTGTTTACAAACACATCCAATCTTCCAAATTCACGGTCAATCTCCTGGAAAAGCCCTTTAATTTTTTCTACATCACCCACGTTTGCTTTTACAACCAGAACTTTTCTTCCCAGTGCCTCAATTTCGGCGGCTGTTTCATTTGCAGCCGATTTGCTGCGTGCGTAATTGATGACAATGTCATAGCCTTCTTTGGCAAGCCTGATGGCCGTTGCCTTTCCAATTCCTCTGCTGCTTCCTGTTATCAATGCTACTTTTTGTGTCATGATTCAGTTTCCTTTCTGTTATGTATTCCTGTTCCTACTGTTTAGGGATTGTTATACCGGGAATTTAAAAATAAACCCCTTACCGATTTCATTTTAGCTTTTTCCATGTATATATGGCAATTCGAATTAAAACACTATCTGTAATCCAAATGAGGAAAGGAAGATGGCAAATGTTTGTCGGACGTGATATGACAGAGCTTTCTATGATGTCAAAATCAGACTGGAAGGACAGTGAGCTTGCTTTTTACCATCATTCGTTTCAGCAGATCATGCCTTATTTAAATGCTGAAGGCCAAACCATCCATAGGGAGATCATTGAAGAAATAGAAAACCGCGGCGGCTTGAAAAGGCAGGAAGCTGATTATACGCATGGAACCCGGGTAAGCTACGATTAATCTTATAGAAAAAGGGGGCATGCCCCCTTTTTCTATGTTCTGCTTTCCAAATATTGCTTCCATATTTTCTGATGGGAAACCGGAAAAGGAAATTCCTTAATTTCTTCAAGGCTGACTAATTTCAAATCGTTTTTTTCCTCTTTGAGTTTTAATATTTTTCCTTTATACACATTTATGTTCCAAGTTAGATGGGAAAAAACGTGTTCAATCTGACCAGTCATTTCTTGTATTTCCACTTTTGCGCCAAATTGTGTGCTGAACACATCTTTCATCTGCTCTTTGTCGCTTACATAAGCAATATTGATTTCTGCCATCGGAAATTCCCAGAGGTTAGCAAGAAGGCCTTTTCCAGGTCTTTTGTGTATCAAAATTCTCTCGTGATCATCTATGAGGACAGCAGATGCTAATTGAACATTTCTTTGCTTTTTTGTTTTAGTTTTTACAGGCAGCTCATGCTGCGTCCCCTCATAAAAAGCAGTACAATGTTCTCTCACCGGGCATAATAGACATGAAGGTGACGTTGGGGTACAAATTAATGCACCCAGCTCCATCAGGGCCTGATTGAAATGGGACGGGTTCTCATGTGAAATTAATTTTCGGACGGAAGACTCAAAGGTTTTCCTGGAAGAAGGCTTGGCGATATCATCCCAGATGGAGAGTATACGCGAAAGGACGCGCATTACATTGCCATCCACAGCTGGTTCCGGTATTCCGTATGCAATACTGAGAATTGCCCCTGCTGTATAAGGCCCTACTCCTTTTAATGAAGAAATTACTTTTGGTGTATCTGGAACTTTTCCGCCATATTTTTCATGGACTTCCCGGACGGCCGCCTGAAGGTTTCTTGCTCTTGAATAATAGCCCAAACCCTCCCAGGCTTTTAATACCTTTTCTTCATCTGCTTCAGAAAGATCTTTTATAGTCGGAAACTGTTCAATAAAGTGATGAAAGTAAGGAATTACCGTATCCACCCGCGTCTGCTGAAGCATAATCTCAGAAACCCAGACCTTGTAAGGATCCTGGTCCTTTCTCCAGGGTAAATCCCTTTGCTCGGCTTCAAACCACCTGAGTAAATTATCTTGAAAACCTTTTATATCAACTGATTCAATCGTATTTTGACTAACTTCTTTCAATTTTTAATCCTCCTGATGTTAAACAATCGGAAAATATGGGAATATATTAGTACAGTCGCTTCTTTAATCCTTAGTTCTAGGTGATTGAACATTTCGTTTCAATTTCAGCAACTCCTTTAAAGGTACCCATATTCAGCTGTTAATACAAGAAATTTGCTGGTACACTTAGAAAGCGGCATTTAAGTCCGCTATATATTAAAGCAAACACTAGATCATGTCCCAAGGAAGGAGGTATTTTCCTCTTGGATACCGGCACACATGTAGTTATGGGGCTGGCGATTGGCGGCATTGCCACTCTTGACCCCGTTGTTGCGGAGAGTTCTGCTACAGCAACAAGTGTCATGATTGGAGCCATAGTCGGTTCACAAATACCGGATATAGATACTGTCTTAAAACTAAGAAATAATGCCGTTTATATTCGCAATCACAGGGGAATTACCCACTCCATACCGGCAGTGCTTCTTTGGCCTCTTGCCATACTTGCAGTTGTTTACCCATTTTTTCCATCGGCAAATTTGCTTCACTTATGGCTGTGGACTTTTTTGGCTGTTTTCCTGCATGTTTTTGTCGATATATTTAATGCTTATGGAACACAGGCACTTCGGCCCTTTTCATCGAAATGGGTAGCATTGGGAATCATCAACACATTCGACCCATTCATTTTCGGGATCCATGTCGCTGGATTATTTATATGGGCCTTCGGGGCTCATCCTGGATATACGTTTTTAATTATCTATGGCATTATTGTCGTGTATTATCTTCTTCGATTTGCAGCTCAGAGAAGTGTACTGAGGGCTGTAAAAGTAATCATTCCGGATGCCACAGATATCATCATTGCCCCAACCATGAGGTTCAATCAATGGCGTGTTGCGGTGATGAGCAGGCAGCAATTTTTTGTTGGTCGTGCTGTTAAAAACCATGTGAGGATTCTCGATCAATTTAATCGTATTCCTGTCCCTGAGACACCAGTAATTGAAGCCGCGAAGAAAGATAAAAATTTATCTGCATTCCTATCCTTCTCACCAGTTTACCGGTGGGAAGTGGATGAATATGATGATTATTATGAAGTTCGATTCATCGACCTTCGCTACCGGAGCAATGGACATTATCCATTTGTAGCAGTGGTCCAGCTCGATCGTGAGTTTAACATCCAATCATCCTATACAGGCTGGATTTTCAGTGAGGAAAAACTTCGAAAAAAACTGGATATTCTCCCCGGCTAATGAAAACAGGCTGCTAATATAGGCAGCCTGTTTTTAATTTAGCTAATTTTTGTCCTGTTCAAGGAAATGCTTGTATTTGGGATTATTAGCAGCAAATTCATGGAGCCTGCTTCCATGGTTTTCTACCCATTGCCTTACGATTCTTTCTGTCATTTCCGCACCTTTATATTCTCTGCCAGCCTTGGCATAAGTTGCTTCAAAATCTTCCCATAGCAGCTCAATCCATGTCTGGGCCTGGCTTGCTGAAAGCTTTTGATTTTTTTCCAGTAAGAGCTCATAAAGCTTTTGCTGGTACACATTCATAATAATCACCTCATTACCATTTATTAATATCCTGGATCCTTCATAGCCTCCCGAAAAAAACAAATAATAGTATTACGTGGTTGGCATTTATGCCGGTCACGCTCTTATTCCGGTTTAGGAGGCAGCTTATTATGCGCAATAAAGCAAGAAATTTCCCAAATCAAAATAACAATAAACTGGAGGGTGAGCCCAGGGCTAAAGCTGAGTACGCTTCACGCCGGGCTGATGGCACAATTAATACACACCCTCAGGAACGGATGAGAGCTTCATCAAACCGCAAAAGCGATACACCAGAATTTTAATATCGAGGAGGCTTGGTTATGGGAAACAGCAAAAAGTTTTTTGGCGATAATCCGTATTCCAGTCCGTTTACATCTCCAAACTTCCGGCCTAAAAAAGCCCATTCACAAGTAAATGGAGAAACCCAGCAAACTCAAGACCTCATCATTTTAGAAGCACAAACCAGAAAGAGATCCTAATTCATTGAAAGAGGGTGTTCATTCATCCTCTTTCTTCTAGCTTTTTAAGCATGGAAATCGGCAAAGCCTCTTCGCCCTTGCTGCCATTCAAACGAAAACCCCAGGCAAAAATTCCATTCATATATTCAATTTTAAAATATGCTCCCGGATCACCCTCAATTTGATAAATTTCGCCTGGTTTAAAATCATCAGGATTGAGCAGATATGCTTTTGCCATTATTACTTTGCGCTCAAGCACGGCAAACTCATTTACCATACCCATCTGTTCCGCTTTCCTGGCTTTTTCATTTAAGCTGGCAATTTCTTGCTGAAGCTCATACGTAGTCATTGTACTGTACCTTTTCTCCTGCATAAAAATCCCTTACTTTCTTCATATAGTTGGTTAAGCTAATTTATATACACATTTACTTCAATTCCACTCCACATTGCTAAGTATATGAGAAAACGTCTGTTTAGAAAAGGCTCCAGCTTTTTGTTTTTTATACCCTTTCGCAAGTACTCGACTTTTTTGTTAATATGGTGTTTATAAGACCTTCAAAGGAGCGAAACATATGAAGTCTGTCATCATTACCGGCGCGGGGTCCGGATTAGGTAAAGAGCTTGCTTTATTATTTGCTAAACAAGGCTTCCATACTATTTTAACAGGAAGGACCTTAGACAAACTGCAAAGCGTGGAAAAGGAGATTCATGAAGCTGGCGGAAGCGCTCAATCCTTTTCATTAGATATTACAATACTCCAGGAGATCAGCAGCTTGATGACTCAAATCCAAAGCCATGATCTTTACGGCTTAATTAACAATGCTGGAGTTGGACATTTCGGGCCATTAGACCATCTTGGAGAGCAGGAAATACAGGATATGCTTCAAACAAACGTGCTGGGCACTATTTATATGACTCAGGCTGTTCTGCCATCTTTTAAAGAAAAAAACGGCGGCTTGCTGATGAATATCATTTCGACAGCTGGCTTAAAAGGAAAAGTAAATGAATCAGTGTATGCTGCAAGCAAGTTTGCTGTTAGAGGATTTACAGAGAGCCTTCAGAAAGAACTCGAAAACACGGATATTAAGGTTAAAGCCGTTTATATGGGTGGAATGGATACCCCTTTCTGGGATGAAAGCGACCATATCAAAAACAAATCCAGGCTTCGTTCTCCTGAAGAAGTGGCAGTAATGATTCTGGATAATTTTGATGAAGAATCTATTGTCATTGAATCTAAAAAATAACACATGGGTTTCCATGTGTTATTCTTCTCCATCATTTAAATATTGATCAATTAATTCGAACGAAAAGCCCTTTCTAAATAAGGCTTGTTTCATTTTTTGCCTGAATTCGAATTCGGGAAGGTTAGCATATTTCCTCTTGGCTTTTTCCGCCTGGTACTTTAGGGCTGCCAATTCTTCATCTTCTTCTTTTTCAGTCTCCGTTTCAGATACTGCTTCTTGAATGATGTCAAAATTAAAACCTTTTCGCATTAACATCTGCTCCAGTTTTTGCCTGAGGATCTTTGATGAATCACGGGCATTTTTCTGTGCATGCTTTTCACATAGCTTTATTGCTGTACTTAATTCAGCTTCCCTTGGATACACCTCGAGCGCCTCATCAATTAATTTAGGGGATATCCCTTTCTCCTTTAGTTCAGTCCGGATTAATCCTTTCCCTTTATCTGATGTCTTCATTTGTGTACGCACAAAAGCTATGGCATATTCTTCATCATTCAAAAAATTGTAATCATACAATTTGTGGACAACTTCCTGAATAACCGGTTCTTCAACTTCTTTGTCAGCTAAATGTTTTCGGACTTCGGTTTCTGAGCGCATCCTTCTGGATAAATACTGAATAGCCATGTTATAGGATTTCCGGATATCATCCTGATAGCCAATTTCATTTAGTGAAAATTCATCCAGCTCCATTCCTTTTTTGAGCTGATGTTTAATTAATACATCTTCATCCACACTAAATGCATATTCTTCACCTTTCCCATAATCCATATATATATTGTAGCGGTCTGTGTTTTTTTTCTGAAATGTGATTTTCGTAATGATCGGCATTTTTCTCCACCTCTTTTTTTAAATGTAACATATCCAAAAAAGGAATTTGAAAGAAAACGTCGTAAATTGTAACAAAGTATTTGCCACTTGAAAGGGGAATCTCCCATGAGAATAGCCATCGCAGGCGGAACTGGCTTTGTTGGAAACGCCTTGGTGAAAAAATTACTGGAGAAAAAACATGAAATATTTATTCTAACAAGAAATATATTTGATAAGCAGCATTCTAAAAATCTGAATTATGTACAATGGCTGAATGATGATGATTCACCGGAAGATGTTCTGGAAAGCATTGACGTGTTTATCAGCCTGGCTGGTGAGTCCATTAACAGTGGAAGATGGACGGAAGAACGCAAAAAACGGATATTAAACAGCCGCATTACAGCCACTAAGGAAGTTCTCCGGATTATTAGCCGCCTTGAAGAAAAGCCGTATACACTAATCAATGCCAGCGCCGTTGGTTACTATGGCACTTCCCAGACTGAAACCTTCACCGAGGCTTCCAGGAAAAGCGGTACTGATTTTTTGGCTGATACAGTAAGACGCTGGGAGGAGGAGGCATCTAAAGCAGAAGAATTTGAAGTCCGGGCAGTTTTCTGCAGGTTTGGAATCATTCTTGAAAAAAACGATGGTGCTCTTCCACGAATGGCCCTTCCTTATAAAATATTTGCCGGGGGAACTGTCGGAACAGGGAGCCAATGGGTTTCATGGATTCATTTAGATGATGCCGTAAACGGAATCCTTTTTTGCATTGATCAAGAACAGCTCCAAGGTCCCGTAAATTTTACATCACCATATCCTGTGACAATGAAGGAATTTGGACAAATACTTGGAGAAGTCCTTAATCGCCCTCACTGGATGCCTGCTCCGGGCTTTGCTTTAAAAATAGCTCTTGGGGAGATGAGTACACTGGTATTAGAGGGGCAAAAAGTGCTTCCTGAAAAATTGCAGTCATTCGGTTTTGATTTTTTATATCCAGATTTAAAGGCAGCTCTTGGCGATATTTATCAATGAAATTTGTATCATTTTTTTCAAATAAGGGAAAAATAAGGGAAGTGTGAACCTTATTCTGAAAGGATGTTGCGAAGTGGACAAAAAGAAGAAAGACAAATCCAAAAGCACTTTATCAAGCATGCAGGAAGTAACTTATTCAAGAGAATTCAAAAGAGCTGACAAAGCAGGCGGATTTGCAGGCAGACAGTCAAAACATTAATTTCCACCCATACCAGCCCTATTAATGGCACATGATAAAGGTACGGAAACATTCAGTTTCCGCACCTTTATTGCTGAAAGGGGTTATTTACAATGGGCCGTGCACATGGACATAAAACTCGTGATAAAAACAAAGCATCACTTCCACAAGTACCAAAGAATATGAAATCTGACGGCATCGACGTAGAGTTCAACCGCGAGCTTGCCGATCAAGAAGATCTCGAGGCAATGGCACGTTCCAATGCAGCCAATCAGCGGGTTAAAAACAGTCAAAAACGCTAAGGTTCAATTAACACAAAAAAGAAGCAGGGACATTCAGCCCCTGCTTCTTCCAATTCAGTGATTGTGTGCTTCTTTTTTGCCTATTCCGTGACCGCCTTTCATCATTGTCTTAAAATATGGGATGGCAAATCTGTCAACTCCCCAGTAGTAAGCACCTGCACCTGTAAATAGAAGGATGATTGCTGCTGTATATAGTATTGGGTTAGTGCTTGTTGTTCCTGCTAATAAGAAGTTTAGATTCATGAATGCGCCTGCAATTAATGCCGGAATGGTTGCTGCTCCAAGTATTAGTCCAATTCCAACAAGAACTTCGCCCCATGCAACTAAAGTGCTGAATAAATCTGCGTTTGGCAATGCTACATTTTCCAGGAAGCCCGCATACCAGCCCTGCACTGCCGGATGGTCGCCAGCGGCTTGGGCTATTGCCCCCTGCATGAATTCTCCTGCATTAAATCCGTCTGCTACCTTATGCCATCCTGCTTCCAGCCATTGTATACCAAGCCAAACCCTTAATATTGTCCACAGGACTGCTGCCTTAGGAGTTTTCCACCATTTCATGATAATCATCTCCATGTTATTATTGTGATTAATTTCACATAAACACTTAAAAAATTATTCCCTATCAGGGGATTTAAAAGCCGGCCAGCTCTTGAGAAGAAAGATTGCTGAAGTGAAGTTATTTGTGAAGTACTTCACTAACTTTCCTCACTTATAATATACTCCTTCCCTTCCCTTTTCGCAATATACTTCACTAATTCTTCACAAATATCGGGCTATCATTGATCAGGCTGTTTTCATCCTGCCAAAGCGGGAATAGGATAAGTACTGTGTAAAATTATTGATGCAATAAAGGAGGACCTTTGACACATGCTTGAAAGCTTACTGAAAGATCTCATTTCTATTAAAAGCTCTTCTAAGGAAGGAGCAAACCAGGCTATCGAATATTGCCATCAATGGCTGTCGGGCCACGACCTTCCTTCTAGAATAATTGAAAATAATGGCTATAAAATGGCAGTATGTGAAATTGGAAGCGGTGATCAGACCGTTATTTTTAATGGACATGTGGATGTTGTCTCGGGAAAGGATGAACAGTTCATTCCTGTAGAACTCCGCGATAAGATATATGGACGCGGGGCAGCAGATATGAAAGCCGGGGTGGCTGCCATGATGTGTGCAGTAAAAGAACTCCGCAATAAGCCAATTGGTGTAAAAATACAGCTTCAAATTGTATCAGATGAAGAAATTGGCGGTTTTAATTGCTCCGGTTATTTAGCAGAACAGGGGTATCGCGGGGATTTTGTCATTTGTTCTGAACCGACGCAGCTCGGAATTGCGCTGGAAGCAAAAGGTGTTATCAGGCTGGACATCCAGATAGACGGAGATCCGGCCCACGGCAGCCGTCCATGGGAAGGAATCAATGCCATTGAAAAGGCTTTTGAAGTACATCAAAAACTATTAAAATTGCCTTTTGCAAAAGAAGCATCCGAATTCTTTCCACAGCCCTCGATTAATCTGGCAAAAATTACTGGAGGAGATGTTTATAATAAGGTGCCTGAAAAATGTATAATGTCGTATGATATTCGATACTTGCCTGAACAGGATCATGAAGAGATCATCAAACAAATCGAAACTATCACAGATGGGGAAATTATCATGAATATGTTCAGCAAGCCCCTTGTGACAGACAGAGAAAATCCTTTCATATTGATGCTTGAACCTATTGTTGAAAAACACACCGAAGATAAAGCTGTTTTCTTTGGACAGCATGGTTCAGCTGATACTGTGTTCTTTGCCAATTATGGGATACCGGCAATCGAGTTTGGTCCAACCGGCATGAACTGGCACGGTGATGATGAATATGTCCTTCCGCATTCCATTCATTTATATGAAAAAATGCTTATCGACTTTGCTATGAAATTTTCAAATTAAATTGCTTTTTTAATGCTAATAGACTCCCAGTATGGTAAATTTTTGGATATATGATAAAAGGGGGATTCACAGTAATGAGCTCTATTAGTTTATTAAAAAAATCGGCAGGACTTGTCCTGGAGAAAAAGAATCTGACCAATGTTACTGCCAGAGTAGGACTTGTTCTGGACATTTCCGGCTCCATGCGCAAGTTATATAAAAACGGTACTGTACAAAGGGTAGTGGAGAGAATCTTAGCAGTTGCCAGCCAATTTGATGATGACGGTGCCCTTGATATTTGGGTCTATGATAATGAATTTTCCAGGTTGAAGCCGGTAACAGAACATGACTTTGAAGGCTATGTGGATCAATATATCTTAAATAATGATCTTATTCATAAATTCGGAAGAAATGATGAACCACCGGTAATGGAGGATGTCATTCAGAAATATACCACAGAAGATCCGAGCAGTGACCCTGCCTTTATTGTTTTCATTAATGATGGAGGCTGTAAAAGAACAATCAGGAAACCGGTTACAGCATCATCCGATAAACCATTATTTTGGCAGTTTGTCGGCATAGGCAATTCAAACTTTGAGGTACTGGAAAAATTGGATGAAATGGATGGCCGGTATATCGATAACGCAAACTTTTTCCACATTAAAGATATCGAGACCATTTCTGATAACGAACTTTATGACCTCTTACTGAATGAATTCCCGGACTGGCTAAAAGAAGCTAAAGAAAAGAATGTCATTTAATAGATAAGCAAAAAGGCGGATTTGATTTTAATCAAGTCCGCCTCTTGTTTGTAAAATCCAACGTATCGCTGAAGGGCAAAAACCTTTTTTGCATCAGACTGCCATTTCAGGCATTTGCCCCCACAGCCGATTTACCATGAAGCCGATAATAAAAGCCTTCCTTTTCAAGCAGAGATTCATGTGTACCTTCCTCAATAATCCTGCCCTCTTCAAGAACAAAGATTTTATCCGCTTTTTGAATCGTATTCAGACGGTGGGCAATGACAAAACTGGTCCTGCCTTTCATCAATTCCTGGAGGGCATCCTGAATTTTAAGCTCGGTAATCGTATCAATGCTGCTTGTTGCTTCATCCAGAATTAAAATGCCCGGGTTGGCCAGAAATGCACGTGCAATGGAAAGAAGCTGCTTCTGCCCCTGACTAATGCCATTTCCGTCCTGACTCAGCAGTGTCTCATACTGCTGAGGAAGTTTCATGATAAAAGAATGGGCATTGGCAAGCTTAGCCGCTTCCACCACTTCATCATCTGAGGCTTCCAGCCTGCCGTAGCGGATATTTTCGCGCACAGTGCCGCGGAACAGAAAGGAGTCCTGCAGCACAAATCCCATATGCTTCCTCAGGCTTTCTTTTTTCACATTGGCTATATCTTCACCGTCAATTAATATACGGCCTGAGTCCCGTTCATAAAATCGGGAGAGCAAATTGATCATTGTTGTCTTTCCTGCACCTGTTGGACCAACTAGAGCAGCAGTCTGTCCTGATTTCACATGAAGGTTTACATCCCTTACCGTATTTCCATCTTCTTCATATGAAAAAGAAACATTAATGAATTCAACCTCGCCTTTCACATCGGTAAGTTCTTTTAGATGCCCTTCATCTCTGAATTCTTCATCTTCATCCATTATGTCAAATACCCGCTCAGCTCCTGCAATCGCTGATAAAAGTGTGTTAAATTGGTTTGCCAGGTCATTAAGCGGACGTGTGAATTGCCGGGAATATTCCGTGAATATGACAATGACACCGATTGAAATCATTCCGTTCAGGGCAAAAATGCCTCCAACCCCCGCAATAATGGCAAAGCTCAAGTTGTTCAGAATATTCATCAGCTTCGGGATAAACCCCGAATATGTCTGGGCCCAGAACCCTGCCCCCCTAAGTTTTTCCCCTTTTTTCCGGAACTCGGCCATAACTTTCTTTTCCTGTGAAAAGGTCTTGATGATCCTCTGTCCTGATATGGTCTCTTCAATAAAGCCGTTCAGCTCTCCAAGATTCTTTTGCTGCTCTTTAAATAACCTTCCTGTCCGTGCAGTAATCCATTTCATTCCAAAAAACATCAGCGGCACAATGATCAGTGTAATGAGCGTCAGCAAAGGACTGAGCCAAAGCATAACGGATACAGTGCCAATTAAAGTCAGCAGGCTGGAAAAGACCTGGATCACTGAGCTGTTCAGAGTCGAGCTGACATTTTCAATATCGTTTGTTACCCTGCTCATCAGTTCACCCTGCTGCCGCTTGTCAAAGAAGGGGATTGGGAGCTTATGCAAATGTCCAAAAAGCTTCGTTCTCATTGTAAAAACAGTTTCCTGTGCGATGCCGATCATCCAATAATTCTGAAACCAAAGTGCAAGCGAGTTCATCACATAAATGACTCCGAGCCAAATCAGTAAAGCTATAAATCCATCGCTGTTCTTTGTAACAATATACTCGTCAATAGCCATCCCGACTAAATATGGACCAAGCAGCCCCATTGCCGAGCTGATAACAACCATAAATAGAACGAGAGATAACAATCCTTTATTGCAGGCTAAATATGACCAGATTCTTTTTAATTTGAAATTAATGTTCTCAGATTTCGGCTTTTTCCCTTTAGTAAATTCATCATTTAATTCAAGAGGAATCTTTTTATATTGGAAAGGTTCTTTGAGCTGTTTAAGCATAATTACTGTTCTCCTCTCCAGATTGGGATTGAAAAATCCGCTTATACAATCCCGATGTTTTAAGAAGATTCTCGTGGTCTCCCTCAGCCAGAAGCCTTCCATCCTCAAGCAATAAGATTCTGTCTGCTTCTATTGCTGTACTGATTTTCTGTGTGATAATCAGTGTTGTACAAGTATATTTTTTTAAAGAGCTCAAAAGTTTCGCCTCTGTTTTCATATCCAATGCACTTGTGCTGTCATCAAGGAGAAGGATTTTCGGCATTCTTACTAGCGCCCGGGCAATGGATAGACGCTGTTTTTGCCCGCCCGATAAATTAACACCCTTTTGTCCCACTTTTGTTTCATAACCTTGAGACAGCTTCATAATCGTTTCATGTATTTGTGCATTGACAGCTGCTTCAGTTATTTCCTCCATAACGGCATCTTCCTTGCCCCATGAAATGTTCTCTTTCACACTGCCTGTAAAAAGCAGTGCTTCCTGAGGCACAAAGCCAATTTTCCTGCGGAGATTCTCCATTTTCATTTCCCGGACATCATGCCCATCAATTTCAATCTTTCCTCCAGTCACATCATAAAGCCGGGGGATGAGCTGGAATAAAGAGGTCTTTCCTGAGCCTGTTGCACCTAATATCGCTACTGTTTCCCCAGGATTTATTGTAAAGCTGATGCCATCCAGCACCTTCTCTGAAGTACCTGGGTAATTAAAAGATACATTTTTAAATAGAATTTTGCCCTGACTTACTGTTAGGGCATTCTTGGATTCTGAGCTGTCTGTCAAATCCACATCAGTCTCCAGTACCTCTGCAACACGATTTGCAGAGGCACGCGCCCTTGAGAATGCCATGATAATCCAGGAGAAAATGGAGAAAGCGGCTGTTATTCTGGTTGCATAGTTAACAATTGCAACAATCTCTCCTACCTTTACATCCCCTGCATTTACCTGTATGCTGCCAAACCAAAGCACTCCAAGAATACTTAGATTCATAATTAAAAGCAAAACAGGCATGGTCACTTCCATCAGACGCAATGCTTTAACCGTTCCATCTCTAAGATCCTCATTCGTGCGCGTAAATCGTTTCACTTCATGGTTTCTGCGGACAAACGCTTTAATTAGCCGAATCCCCGTCAGATTCTCCTGCATGACGCTGTTTACAGAGTCCAGCTTTTCCTGGACTGCTTTAAACAGCGCGCCGCCTTTTCCCATTACCCAGAACAAAAATAGAAAAAGGAATGGGGCCACAGCTGACAAGATAAGAGCAAGCTTCACATTTACCACAAAAGCCATTATAAGGCCGCCAATTATTAATAAAGGAGCTCTCATCATGATTCGAAGACTCATAAAAACGGTATTTTGAAGCTGCGTAATATCATTAGTCATCCGGGTAATTAATGAAGATGTCGGGAAAAGATTAAAGTTGGCAAAGGAGAAGGACTGCACTTTGTCATATAAGCTTTTCCTTACATCAAAACCAAAGCTTTGGCTGGCATGGGCAGCATAAAAGGAATTAATGACTCCAGCCGCAAAAGCGGCAAAAGAAGCAGCCAGCATAATCCCTCCCCACTTCACGACCTCCTGCAGGTCATTCTGCAGGATGCCTTCATCTATGATTTTTGCCATTAATAATGGCTGAATAAGCTCAACAGCAAGCTCAGTCAGCATTAATAATAATGCGATTGCCACCGCTATCCGGTAAGGCTTAAGAAATGCTAAAACTTTTCCCATTTATAGTCCCCCAAGCTGTTATTGCAATTTATAATATATGTATAATAAGACACCTAAAATCCTTCGGCAAACTAAATAATCCTTTTCAATATCATAATCCTTTTTACAAAATTTTTAAATAATTCCATCAAAAAATTAAAAAACGCCTGGATCAAACCAAGCGCCTATTCTTTCTTATAAATTGGGGCAATCAGGTCAATCCTGTTTGTCCAGATGCCTCCTGAATAATCATCAGGCAGCCGTTCCAAGTCTTTAGATCTGTCAAATCCTTCCGACCAGCTTCCGTCCCCTGCAACCACAATAACTCTTGTGCCTGCATCGTCCATTCGATTTAAAAATTTATTCGGCCAGCCCCACATCAGCTTCGTATATGATTCAGGAATATGAAGCTGTGTGTTTTTGCAGGAGTTTGGAACATACCCTGTCCATCCTGCCCCTATATACGGCAGAAGGCAATCTTTCAATGTTGCCTTGGACATCACCCTCATTGCAGGCATTTCTTCCTTCAGTGCAGCAATAGGTTCGTCTCCTCCATAAACAGATATTTTCTCCAATCTGTCTTCTGAAAACATGGACAGGTATTCAGCAAGCTTTTCTCCTTCTTGGGGGTCATTGCTTTTAATATGGATTAAGAAATCGCCTTCCGGAAACTTGTTCATGACTTCATCAAGGCTTGGCATCATCCCGATTCCTTTACCGCGAAACGGATAGTTTTTTCCATTATCCGCTGTATATCCGTATCCAATGTCCAACTTTATTAATTCCTTCATTGTATAATCTCTGGTATTTCCCTTTGCATTTGTCCGGCATTCCAGCGTCCAATCATGGAACACCGCAAACTGTCCATCCTTAGTAAGCTGAATATCCAATTCAACTACATCTGCACCTGCCTCAAAAGCTGCTTCCATGGAAGGAATCGTATTTTCAAGAAAGGAATGCTCAGGCTCGTAAATTCTTTCAGCCGTACACGTCTCCCCCGTTATCCCTTCCATTTGAAAGGTCTGTGCCATTCCTCTATGGGCGAGAAGCAGCGGCTTAGCATTTCTTTCTTTTGTAAACAGGGAGCTGTTGTTTAAAAACACAAATACGCCGAGAATTAAAAAAATGATGATCAGCCGTTTTAAGATCTTCTTTCTCTTTTTCATTTGTCCTCCGTTTTTGCACAAATAATTCCTTTATCAACCGATTTTACTATAATGCAATAGGTAAAAATATAAAAGGCCAAATCTAAAGATTCGGCCTTTTATATTTAGCTTGATTTCCGCCCCAGGTAAGCTTCCATGATTCTAGGATCATTCAGGAGCTTCTGTGAACTTCCCTCAGCAACCATTTTTCCTGTTTCCAGGACATATCCATAATCGGATATTTTTAACGCCTGCCTTGCATTCTGCTCCACTAGAAGAACAGTAGTGCCCGCTTCGTTAATTTCTTTAATAATTTTAAAGATATCAGCCACTATTAGAGGGGCCAGCCCCATTGACGGTTCGTCAAGAAGAAGCAGCTTTGGTTTGCTGAGGATTGCTCTCGCAATGGCCAGCATCTGCTGCTGACCGCCGGATAATGTTCCGCCAAGCTGTTTCTGCCTTTCTTCAAGGATTGGGAAACGTTCCATTACTTTCTTAATATCCTGGGCAATTTCAATATCCTTTCGATGGTACGCTCCCATCTCAAGATTTTCAAGCACTGTCATTCCTGAAAGAATTTGGCGGCCTTCTGGAACAAGAGCAATCCCTTTGCGCAGCAGCTGGTCCGGCCGCAGTCCCGTTACATCCTGCCCCTGAAATTGAATACTGCCGGCTTGAGGCTTAAGCAAGCCGGAAATGGTCTTCATAGTCGTTGTCTTTCCTGCTCCGTTTGCTCCAAGTATCGTAACAATACTGCCCTCTTCCACTTCGAGGCTGATGCTTTTTAGAACCTGGATTTTTCCATAAAAGGCATTAATCCCGTTTACCTTAAGCATACAAATCCTCCTCCTCACTGCCGAGATAGGCTTCGATGACATCCGAATTATTTTGGATTTCAGCAGGTGTGCCTTCAGCAATTTTCTTGCCGAAGTTTAGCACGGCAATACGGTCGCATAATTTCATGACAAGCGGCATATCGTGCTCGATCAGCAGGACAGTGATGCCCTGTTCCTGTATTTTTTTGATGAGATGAAATAATTCGCTTGTTTCTGTTTCATTCATTCCAGCTGCCGGTTCATCCAGCAGCAGCAGCTGAGGAGAACTGGCCAGTGCCCTGGCAATTTCCAGCCTTCTTTGCTGGCCATATGCCAGGCTGTCAGAAACAACCTCTGCAAAACCTCCCAGCCCAACAAACTCTAATAGTTCATTCGCTTTGCTGCGGATTTTTTCTTCTTCTTTCCGCTGTGATTTTGTCCTGAATACACTGCTGAATACCCCGGATTTACTTCGGCAGTGCTCCCCAACCATCACATTTTCTTCTGCTGTCATCTGCGGAAACAGGCGAATATTCTGGAATGTTCTGCAGATGCCTTTTTTCGTGATCAGGTGCGGCTTTAAGCCATTGATATTGTCGTCATTAAAGATAATCTCGCCTGAAGTAGGAGTAAACATCGATGTAATCAGATTGAACATCGTTGTCTTCCCGGCTCCATTCGGACCAATCAGCCCAAAGATCTCACCCTGGTTAATAGAGAACGAGACATCAGACAGGGCACTCAGCCCGCCAAAGTTTTTACATGCTTTTTTGACTTGAAGTACCATGCTTTTGCCTCCTTTTTGATGTTTTAAGCTTGAGCCAATTTAAAATATTTACATCAATTAATCCCTGCGGCCGGACAGCCATCATGATAATAATGATCAGACCGTAAATCATGTATCGGTATTCGCTGATAAACCTGAGCACTTCGGGCATTACAGTTAAAAAGAACGCTCCAAACACCGGTCCCCAAATTACTTCGCTTCCCCCGAAAACTGCGAAAATCAGTATCTCAACCGCACGGTGATAGGCAAAATCGGCAGGACTTATGTACGCAAGAACATGTGCAAATAATGCGCCTGCAAATCCGGCTACCAGTGCCCCTTGAGCAAATGCCAGGACCTTATAATAAGTAATATTGATGCCCATTGACTCTGCTGCTTTTTCATCCAGCTTAATCGCTGCGAAAGCCCGTCCCACTCTGGAACGATTCTGCCTTCTGAAAAACGTGATTATGCTGATTGTAACCCCTAATAAAATAAGGAAAATAGCTAGAAATACAAACTGGTTATTTTGGAGTCCAAGTATTTTCGGATCAAAGCCAAAGTCTTTTAGAGTATTCAGCAGTTCACGGCCCATATGCGGAATACCTGATAAACCTACAGCTCCCTTTGTCATAGACTCCCAGTTTACAAAAATAACCCGGATAACCTCTCCAAACCCGAGGGTAACAATGGCGAGGTAAACACCCTGAAGCCTTAATGTCGGTATCCCGATAAGGATTCCGAATAAACCCGCCAATAAAGTGCCCGCTAGTATCCCCACAATAATCGGAAGGTCAAAATTCAGCGTCAGAAGGGCCGATGTATAGGCACCGATCCCCATAAATCCTGCATTGGCAAGCGAGAGCTGACCAGTTGATAGAGTAATATATATACTTACCCCTAAAATAATGTTTATTAATATAAAAGAAGCAACCTGTAAATAATATGGATTTATTAATTCTGCAAGCATGTGTTCACCTTCTTACGCTGAAATTTTTTGGCCAAACAATCCCTGCGGCCTGATGAGAAGTATGACGATAATAGCCGCAAAAGCTATTGCATCCTTGTATCCCGAATTGCCGTAAACAACGACAAAGGTTTCCGCCAGACCAAGGATAAGGCCCCCGGCCATTGCTCCCTTGACATTCCCCATGCCTCCAAGAATGATGATAGCAAGTCCTTTTAGGCCAATGGATAATCCCATCTGAGGCGTAACAGAGTTAAATGCCATTCCGACCAGGATCCCGGCAATCCCGCCCATCGCAGATGCGATGATAACAGTCATTGTAATCGTTCTTTTCACATCGACACCAAGAAGGCTTGCAGTTTCCAGGTTTTCAGCAGTTGCCCTTAAGGCTTTTCCTGCCTTTGTTTTGCCTAGCCAAAAAGAAAGGGCGTACATGAGAAGGACAGAAATGACAAAGATAACAATCTGCACAAGATATACGGTTATCGAACCAATCTGGAAACTTATTTCCGCAAAAGAAGCACGGAAAGGATGGTTGCCTGGACCAAAAATGTGGTGGGACAGATTTTCCAGCAGTATCGAAACGCCAATGGTACTGATCAATGGCGCCAGATGGGATACCCCCTGTTTATTCCTGAGCGGTCTCAGGGCAAATCGCTCAAGCAGATATCCCATTGCGGCAGTTACCAAAATCGCTGCCATAAAGGCCAGCCAAAGCGGCCCTTTAAATGTGGAAGTGACAACAACACCAATGAAGGCTCCGAACATAAAAATTTCTCCGTGTGCCATATTGATAATGCCAAGCACCCCGAAAACCAATGTAAACCCAAGTGCAACGATGGCATAAATGCTGCCAAGGGTAATTCCGTTTATTAATTGTTCAATTAACACGGTATTCACCTACTAACTTTATTTATATGAATCATTTTCTTAAAAGTAAGCTCTGGCACTGAAAGCGCCAGAGCTTCACTTTTGCAGGTTTCTTAATTAAATTCCTTAAATGCCCCGCCTTCGATAACCAAAACTGTCGGATCCATTACGACATCCCCTTCTTCATCAAAAGAGAACTCTCCAAGGATTCCGTTAAAGCCTTTGATTTCGGCCAAAGCGTCACGAAGTGCATCACGGTCAGCTTCACCCGCATTTTTTAATGCTTCAGCCATAATGTACAGTGCATCGTAAGCCTGGGCTGCAAATTGGTCAGGCTTTTTACCGTATTCTTCCTCATATTTACCGACAAATTCCTTGACCTTATCATCCTCTTTTTCACCATACCAAGGAGTTGCCACAATCAGGCCATTTGCTGCATCCCCTGCGATATTGATTACCTCAGGAGAATTGAAGCCGTTTCCTCCAACAAACGGGACATCAATGCCCATTTTCCTTGCCTGATCCATTATGACTGCACCTTCATTGTATAGAGCCGACGCCAGAATAAGGTCTGGCTTTAAACCTTTAATTTTCGTCAATTGTGCATTATAGTCTGATTGTCCTTTTTGGAACGTTTCAATCGTTAAGATTTCAAGGCCCTTCTCTTCTGCTGCTTTTTTCATCGTGTCAAAGCCTGATTTTGTAAAAACATCATCATTTCCATATAGAATTGCTACTTTTTTAGCATCATATTTCTCAATGGCTTTATCTATTGAAGCCGGAATCGCCAATGCTTCAGGCAGTGAGTTGCGGAAGACATAGTCCCCAATTTGCGGAATCCCTTCTGCAGTTGTTGAAGTCCCCATAATCGGTACCCCGTTCAGATCGGCTTCTGGACCAACAACATTCATTTCTGTACTTAATGTAGGCCCGATAATGCCTGTTACATTCTCTGAGTTCATAAGCTTTTGAGCTGCTGTTAATGCCTGATCCTGCTTGCCGGCGGAATCTTCTATAACAAGTTTTATCTCGACTTCACCCTTGTCATTGATTTCTTCCTGCGCGAGCTTTAAGCCATTTGTAATAGCTTCGCCATAAGCTGCACCTGGCCCGCTGATATAAGAAATAACTCCAATATCCGCTTTAACAGCTCCTCCGCTGCTCTCCCCTTCCTCATCCCCTGCAGCCTGATTGCCGCCGCATGCAGAGAGGACAAGCAAACTGGACAATGCTGTAAATTGCGCAAATTTCTTTAACTGCTTTCTCATTTTCTCTAACCCCCGTTTTCAGAAATAAGTTAATATTCAAAACTATATTACTATTTAAATACAAATGCTTGTCAATGTAAACAATAATATGGAAACTTTTCTTACATATTAATTGACAACAGAAAATGGAAGTGGCCTGGAACTGAAGCAGATGTTTCATAGTCTGGAAAATGCAGCCTTTCATTGTCTTCTGTCAACAATAGAATTATAGAATCTTTGTTTTTTATGAACATTGTCGTAACTTGTCACAGAATTGTAAGATTAATCTAAAGATATAACCATTGGAGGTGCTGGTATAAATGGAAGCGATTACAAGAGACTTTTTTCTATATTTATCAAAAAATAGCTTGCTGAATAAAATTGCCCAGAACAGAGGCGGAAGTTTTGCCGCAGGTAAATTAATTGGCGGGGTTGATTTCAAAAGCAGCGTCCGTTTTATCAGAGATCTGAATAATCAAGGACTTTCTGTAACAGTGGACCATTTGGGAGAATTTGTTGATTCTGTTGAAGTGGCGAATGAACGTACAGAGGAATGTATTTCAACCATTGAAATGATCAGCAAAGAAGGACTTGATTCACAGGTATCCCTAAAAATGACTTCCCTTGGTCTGGATATCGATCATGATCTTGTTGTGAAAAACATGACCAGAATTCTTGATACTGCCGAGAAGCATAAGATAATGGTGACAATCGATATGGAGGATGTACCTCGCTGCCAGGCCACTATCGATTTGTTTAAACAGTTTAAAGAGAAGTACAGCTGTGTGAGCACAGTTCTGCAGGCTTACCTGTATCGGACTGAAAAGGACCTCGAGGATCTGGGGAAATATCAGCCTTTTTTAAGAATGGTAAAAGGTGCTTATAAAGAATCACCAGAGCATGCTTTTCCTGAAAAGACAGATGTAGATGAAAACTATAAGAAATTAATTGAGCAAAGTCTGTTAAACGGAAATTATACAGCAATAGCTTCCCACGATGATCAGATCATCGAGTACACAAAAGAATTGGCAAAGAAGCATAACATTCCAAACGATCGCTTTGAATTCCAAATGCTCTATGGTATGAGGAATAAAACACAGCTGGAACTGGCAAAGCAAGGCTATAAGATGCGTGTCTATGTACCTTACGGAATGGACTGGTATGGATATTTCATGAGAAGGCTCGCTGAACGCCCGGCTAATATTGCTTTTGCTTTTAAAGGCATTTTCAAAAAATAAACTGTAAAATTATTTCACTTCCAAAATATTAAAAGATAGCTATAATAAAAACAAACCATTAGGATTTGTTTGTAATGATGAAGCAGAATATTCGCTTCATCACAGCTTACTTTATCTAAAAATTTTTAATATTACAGACTGTACTTTACAAAAGGAGGTTTACGGATGGATTATGCATTAATTATTTCCATTACTGTGTATATGATCGGCATGCTTTTGATTGGCTATTACGCCTATAAGCGTACATCTAATCTAAATGATTACATGCTGGGCGGAAGAACACTTGGTCCTGCAGTTACAGCTTTAAGTGCTGGAGCATCCGATATGAGCGGATGGCTGCTGATGGGGCTTCCAGGCGCCATGTATGCCACTGGACTAAGCGCTTCCTGGATTGCAATTGGTTTAACTCTGGGAGCTTGGGCAAATTGGCTTTACGTTGCACCAAGGCTTCGCTCTTATACAGAGGTAGCCAATGATTCTATCACGATTCCAGGATATTTAGAAAACCGCTTCGGTGACTCTTCCAAAATCCTTCGTCTGATTTCAGGATTAGTTATTTTAATTTTCTTTACCTTCTATGTTTCATCAGGGATGGTTTCAGGAGGAGTATTATTCCAAAGTACATTTGGCCTTGACTACCATACTGGCTTATGGATTATTACTGGTGTTGTTGTAGCGTATACACTTTTTGGAGGATTCCTGGCGGTTAGCTGGACAGATTTTGTTCAAGGTCTGATTATGTTTATTGCACTAATACTAGTCCCTTTGGTTACCCTAATGCATGTTGGCGGATTTGGACCGGCCATTGATACAGCCAGAAGCATCGATCCTTCATTGCTTAATATTTTTACAGGGACAAGCTTGCTGGGAATTATCTCTCTATTCGCATGGGGCCTTGGCTATTTTGGACAGCCTCATATTATTGTCCGCTTTATGGCTATCACTTCCGTCAAAGAGATCAAAAAAGCAACTCGCATCGGAATGGGATGGATGATCTTTTCAGTCATTGGCGCAATGTTAACAGGCTTTATTGGAATTGCCTATATCTCTGATACAGGTACTGCAATCGAGGATCCTGAAACGATTTTTATCCTGCTCGGGGAAGTTTTATTCCATCCGATTATTACCGGGTTTTTAATCTCGGCGATTTTAGCAGCTATCATGAGTACAATATCATCACAGCTGCTTGTCACATCCAGCTCTTTAACGGAAGATTTATACAAAACCTTCTTCCGCCGTTCTGCCTCGGATAAAGAGTTAGTTACTATTGGCAGATTATCTGTATTGCTCGTTTCTGTTATCGCTTTGATTATTTCATGGGAGAAGAACGAAACGATTTTAAGCCTGGTAGGTTATGCATGGGCAGGCTTTGGCTCTTCCTTCGGCCCGCTTATTATCCTTAGTCTTTATTGGAAGCGCATGACAAGATGGGGAGCATTAGCAGGAATGATTGTTGGGGCAAGCACTGTCATAATTTGGTCTCAAGCCGGATTATCTGATGTACTTTATGAAATGATTCCAGGCTTTGCTGCCAGCTTAATTGCCATCATAGTGGTAAGCCTACTTACTGCAAAGCCTTCTGCAGAAATTGAAAAACAATTTGATGATTTTGAAAAAACATTAAAATAACACAAAATTATTAGGACTGGGCTAAAATACTGCCCGGTCCTTTTTCTTTCAGCAGAATTCGAGTGGTGCCTCCCATTGTTTTTCACTATAATAAGAACAGCAATGTTTAGGAGGGATCCTTAATGAGCCAGCCGCTGGAGAAAATCCTTAATATGACAGATATTGATGAGATCACAGAAATGGTCAGCACTTTTTTAAAGAAACCCGTTGTCATCGAGGATGAACAATTCTCGCTGCTGGCCTATAGCTCGTATTATATTGAACATTTTGATATGGCAAATCAGCAGACTATATTTTCGAAGAGATGGCCCATTCCCATTTTGGAGAAATTCATGGATGAAGGCATTGTTGATCAGTTAAAGACAATTCCTGAGCCTTTTAGAATTAAGAAAATGGAAGAAATCGGCCTTAACCAGCGCGTGGTTGTAAGTGCAAAATATAAAGAGCAGATACTGGGTTTTATATGGGTTCAGGAATTAGAAGGCTCTCTATCTGAAAGTGAAATGAACTTTCTGCATGATGTTTCCTTCCATATTGGAAAGCTATTATATCAGAAAAACCTGAAAAAACTGCGCAAAGAAGAAGAAAAACATCAATTTTATCAAAAGATTATTGATCGTACCTATCAGACGGAAGATCAGATCAAATGGGAGGCGGCCAATGTTAAAATCATCCTCCCTGAGGCCTTTATCATCAACGTATTTTCTGTCGTGCAGGCAGATGAAGAGATATTTGCGGAATTGAATGAAACCGTTCGGCTGTTTGCAAATGCCCTCAGCCATCCAGCTCACATATTTACAAACCAGCATGAAATTATCGTCATGATCGGCAGCAGTTCCCCTGCACCTGGCAGCCTATCAGAAGACGCACATGAATTAACCAATACCGTTCTTAGCCAATTCAGATCACAGACTGTGTATGCAGGGATCGGAGGAGAATATTCCTCCATCTTAAAACTGCGCAAAAGCTATGCAGAGGCTCTGGAGGTCATCAAAGCCGCCAAATTCATTGGATCACCTGAAGAATTGCCGTATGAATATAAAAAGCTATGGGTATTCCGTTATTTAGAACCTATTGCTCTGCATAACAGCCTGACTAAATATGTAAATGAAGACCTTATTAAGCTGCAGAAAAAAGACCTGGAAAGTCAGACCAGCCTGCTGAAGACGCTTGAAGTGTATTTATTGAACAACTGCCGCCTTAAGCCGACAGCGGAACAGCTTTTCATCCATACAAATACATTAAAATACCGAATGAAACAAATTACTGATTTAACATCCATCGACTTTGATGACTTTAACACAAGATGCCAGCTGTACATTGATTTACAGCTGCTCAAGCGGAAGAAATAAAAGTGCCGGCTGGCGGAAGCGATTCATGACGACTTTTTCATGTTTGCTTCCTGATTTGCGGCATCAAGAAGCGCTCATGGCGGCTATTTTTCTTTTTGCTTCCTGATTTTCGGCTTCATGAAGCGCTCATGGCGACCATTTTTCTCTTTGCTTCCTGATTTTCGGCTTCATGAAGCGCTCATGGCGACCATTTTTCTCTTTGCTTCCTGATTTTCGGCTTCATAAAGTGCTCATGGCGACCATTTTTCTCTTTGCTTCCTGATTTTCGGCTTCATGAAGTGCTCATGGCGACCATCTTTCTCTTTGCTTCCTGATTTTCGGCTTCATGAAGCGCTCATGGCGACCATTTTCTCTTTGCTTCCTGATTTTCGGCTTCATGAAGCATTCTCTTCCATCACCTGCTTCTAAGCTTACCTGGATTCTCAACTCTAATAGAAACAACTTCTCCGCAGCTTAAACAAAAACGATAGATTTTTAAAGATCCTGCTGAGAGCTTTTTATTTAATGGTTAACAGGCATGAAGTCGGTGCCTTCCGCAAATTCCGTACCTTTGCATCTTTGGCATTCCTTAACATGATTCAACTCCCTCAGCTTATTTACGAAACCGCATGGTAAAAGTTCCAAAAAAAATGCCTGTCCCCTTTCCAGGGAGCAGGCATCTTTATTGTTCTTCTTTTTCCGGCTTGAATAAAAAATATGAGATGACTCCTGATAATAGTGCTGCACCAGCTGCTATCATCAATCGGATCAGCATATCTATTTGCTGATAATCTTTATTAAGCATCCACATTGCCGTTGCAGCTACAAAAATCATAATGGGGATGACAATAAACTTTCTATTTTTCAAGATTTTTTTACATCCTTTCACGTCGTGCTAATCATAACTTATTATATAAGAATTAAACAAAAATAGATAATAACATCCCCTTTTGAAAACCCTTCCAATTTTCATAATTATGGCAGAGGAGTGCTTTTTGCGGATTGATCGCCCTGTCTTCCGCCGTTCTGTTCGGCCCGCAAGATTTATCACTGTTCATACGATGAATGAAATTCTTGGCCAAAATTTTAAACGGCTGTCATAAATGGTACAGCTTCATCCGCAAAAGATGGAGCATTTATTTTATATGCGGCAAGTTCTGCTTTGGACATAAAGAGCAATAAAATCATTCCTGGTGCAAAAACGGATTTATCCTATACTTAGCGCGGTCCTAATGGGCAGCTTTTTTGTTTGCCCAATTTGGTTTTAAATAAACCCTATGTGGAAAAAGGGTATAAAAGGAGGCGTTAGCATGAAAGTGATTGTAATCGGTGCCAATGGAGATGTGGGTGAGCATGTAATCAGGAAGCTCGCAGAGAGGAAGCTTGAAGCTCTTGCCGTTGCCGCAAATGAAAACCAAATTGAAGATCTTGTAAAACTGGGTGCAGCCCATGCAATTGTTTATGACGAGCAAAAGCTGATCCCCTATCTTGAGACATCAGATGCAGTGATTTATTTAACCGGCGTCAATCCTAAAAAACATACGAGCAAAACTGTCATGGTCGATCACCAATCTATTTCAGATATCATTCAATTGGCACAAAAATCCGGTGTCAGACGATTTGTGATGATGAGTGCAGTCAAAGCGGAGGAAAGTGAAACGGATCCTTCCCGCAAGATTGCGGCGAAGGATCTTCCAGAGGATATGCTTAAAGCGGCCAATTTGGTCTACACGGTTATTCGGATTGGCCGATTAACGGACAATCCCGGCAGCGGAAGGATTACCCTGTCAGATAAAATACATGACCGGGATGCTGAGATTCCGCGTGAGGACGCAGCCGAAGTTCTAGTAGAGTCTATTGATAAAGAAGCTATTTTTAATTCAACCATAGAGGCAGCCTCAGGCGACACCGCTATACGAGAAGCCTTAAGCCAGTTTTAATAGAAGGAGGATAAAATGAGTTTAACAGATTACCTTGTCATTGCATTATTTATATTCATTTCATTAGTTATTTTTGTACCAGTCATTCTATTTATTTATTGGTATGTAAAAGATGACAGGCAGAAACAGCACTCCATACTCAGAAACTTCCCGGTAATTGGGAAGGTGCGATACATCACAGAAAAAGTAGGTCCAGAGTTAAGACAATACCTATTCAATAATGATACAGAAGGCAAACCTTTTTCGAGAAAAGAATACCAGGATGTTGTCAAAGCCGGCAAATACAAAGAAAGACTAATAGGATTCGGATCTATAAGAGATTTTGATGAAGAAGGCTTCTATATACGCAATACCCTGTTCCCTAAACTCGTTGATGAGATGAAGGTGGATAATACACAGAAAGTAAAAACACGTGTATATAAAGTGGATGGAGACAATCTGTTTTCAAGAAAGGAACACAGCGAAGAAAAATTGGCCGATCCTTACTATCTGCGGGATGAAGATGCGGTGGTTCTTGGAGATAAAACCTGCCGGCAGCCATTCAGAGTCAAGGGACTTGTAGGACAATCGGCCATGAGCTATGGCTCTCTTGGCGAAAAAGCAATCACTGCACTTTCTAAAGGCCTTGGCCTTGCCGGCGGCACCTGGATGAATACTGGTGAAGGCGGCTTGTCTCAGTATCATTTGGCTGGAAGCCCCGACATCATTATGCAAATTGGCCCTGATATGTTCGGCGTCCGAAAGGCAAACGGGGAATTTTCATGGGAAGAATTTAAAAAGAAAAGTGAACTGCCTGAGGTAAAAGCCTTTGAACTAAAGCTTGCGCAGGGTGCGAAAACCCGCGGCGGCCACGTTGAAGGTGAAAAAGTAACCGAAGAAATTGCCAGTATCCGGCTTGTAGAGGTTGGCAAAACGATAAACAGTCCAAACCGTTTTTATGAATTTGATGACGCCCCTTCTATGTTCGACTTTATTGAGGAGCTCCGGAGTGTAGGCGGAAAGCCTGTCGGAATGAAAATAGTGGTAGGCGATCTTGATGCACTTGAGAACATGATTTCCTATATGAAGGAGAGCGGCAAAGGCCCTGATTTTATTACAGTTGATGGCGGTGAAGGCGGAACAGGCGCTACTTATCAGGAGCTTGCAGACAGTGTGGGGCTCCCCATCCAATCCGCCCTGACAGTTGTGGATGAAATGCTGAGAGAGTACGGAGTCAGAGACCGTGTAAAAATTATCGCTTCCGGTAAATTAATCACTCCTGATAAAATCGCCATTGCTCTTGCGATGGGAGCGGATCTTGTCAATATTGCCAGGGGCTTTATGATCAGCGTCGGCTGCATCATGGCCCAAGTCTGCCATACCAATCACTGTCCTGCAGGGGTTGCGACAACCGACAAGAAGCTGCAGGATGGATTGATTGTTGATGAAAAGCATTACCGGGTCTGCAACTATGTCATCTCTCTAAGAGAAGGATTATTTAATCTTGCGGCAGCTGCAGGAATCGATAATCCCACCCAATTTGAAAGAAAACATATTGTCCATAAAGATAAATTCGGCAGAGTCTCTCCTATCGAAGATATACTGCATGCAGCCAAACGCGCCCAGCTGCAGAAAGAAAGCTGACAAACTGATGCCTGGTCCTGTATGGACCGGGTTTTTTATCCTCTTATTTCTTTGTTAATAAGCAATAAGATTTACCACACACTCCTTTTTCTTACATAAAAACGGGACTATCGTGTTATTTTGAGGTTATCATTCGAAATCCCCACGCAATAAAGGTATAATTTAGTTTGGAAAAAAAATAGATACCTAGAAAAAATGTGTTTACATAAGGGAGGATTTTAGGATGGGATGGGTAATCGCCATATTATTTGGTTCAGCAGTCGTGCTGCTCATTTTATCGTTTTTAAAAACGGCGCAATCCAAATCAAATATTGAGCAGCAAATCGATCAGGTTACTTTTACATTAAAGAATGAAATTCATGAGCTGCAGCAGCAAATCAGAAATATTGAATTGGATGCTGAGATTACAGCAAAGCAATCCGGGGCAATGAGCGGTCCTTCTGAAGAAAGACTATTGCTTCGCGAAGTATTGGATATGCATAAACGCGGATATTCTAATGAAAGCATTGCATTAAAAAAACAGCTTACACCTAACGAGGTCGACCTGATGCTCCTGCCTTATTCAGCGAACAAAGGTGAAAGGAGCATGGTTGCCCAATGACACCAAATACCTTGCGCAGTTTTGCAGCAGGCCTTTTAGCGGCGGCCATCTTGACAGGAAGCGTCTACCTTTTTGGACCTTCTGAAGCAAAGAGTACAGAAAAGCCTTCTGATAAGACAGAGAAAGCAGAAAAGCTGTCAGATAAAGAAATGATTGAATTGCTCGCATCTAAAGGCTACGTCGTCAACACTGAAGCTGAATGGAGCAAGCAGCTCGCTGCCGCAGCCAAGTCCAGTGAGAAAAAAGAAGAAAAAGCAGAAGAGAAAACTGAGGACAAAACTGGCGAAAAAATTGTTTACCGGACTATTTTAACCGTATCAATGGGAATGACCAGCATTGACGTTGGGAACGCGCTTGAAAAAGCCCATATCATTGAAAGCGGAATCCAATTCTATAAAGATGTAGAAAAACGGGGTCTAGAAAACGATTTGCGTCCCGGCACGTTTGAAATAGAAAGCGGAATGACGACAGACGAGATCATTTCAGTTATATTTAAGTAAGAAAAGCTCCTTTTCGGGTGAAAAGGAGCTTTTTTTTTCTATATTTCAATCGCAAAAATGATTAATTTGGTGTCACAGGGACCTTTATGTGCGGATAACGCCAATTTATGTGCGCATAACACAAATTTATGTGCGCTCAAAAACAGAGACTGCTTACTCTTTCAAAAACCTTTGAATAATTTCGGCGAGTTCCTGTGGAGCTTCGTACATGCTCATATGTCCGGCAGCTTTAATGGTCATTTGCTTAATATTAGGTCCTTCAACTGCAAATGACTTTTCAGGAGGAACAATCTGGTCTTTTTCTCCAGCGACAAGTAATACCGGCAGCTCAGTGCTCTTCAAGACATGGCTGCGGTCCTCACGCAGTTTCATCGCTTTCAAGGCAGCCTTTGCACCTTCAGGTCTTGTACGATAGCCAATCTCTTTCGCCACTTGAATTTCTTCTGGATGTTTCTCACCGGGTGCAAAGAGCTTGGGCACAAGTCCATCAATAAAGGATTCAATTCCCTCTTTATCAATTTTGCCGGAAGCTGCGTCTCTTCCTTTCTTTCCTTCTTCTGAATCAGGGCTGGCTGTTGAATGGACAAGAGAAAAGGATTTCAGCTTGTCTTCGTATGCTTCAGCAAATGCAAGAGTTACATAGCCGCCCAATGAGTGGCCGAAAAGAGATATTTTATCCAGCTCCATCTCCTCTATAGCCCCTTTGATTACTTCAGCCATCTTCTCAATTGATGGGTCACCGGCTGGCAAACCTGAACCCCCATGTCCTGGAAGATCCACCGCAATGACGCGAAAGTTCTCCGCCAAAACTGAAATCATCCCTGCCCAGTAATCTTTGCTGCCGCAAAAACCATGCAGCAATACCAGCGGCTCACCAGTGCCTTCATCATAATATGAGATGGCTGTTCCATTTACATTTTTTATTTTTGCGTCCATTCAGAAAAACCTCCTTTATTTCGCGATTAAATCCTGATATTCGCTCTTTCGGTCAAAAACAGCTTTGGCATATGAGCAGGCAGGCACAATCTTATATCCTTTGCTGCGTGCCTCGTGAACGACACTTTCCAGCAGTTTTCCTGCAACTCCCTGACCGCGCAGGGATTCGCTTACATATGTATGGTCTATGGTTATGACCGAATCGCCGCTTGGAATATAGGTGATTTCAGCAATCATGTCCCCTTTCTCATCATTTATAAAAAAACGGTTTTCTTCTTTTTGAATATCTGCATTCATGTCATTTCCTCCTTTGTTTAAGATTAACTCTAATATGTCCTTCTTCTTGATGTTAACATACCATCTTCAAAATTATCTGAATATCCTATTCTTACCTCTTCCCTGCTTGATAAAACTTTTAAACTTTAATTTTCTTGCGGTCACTTGAAATGCTTTTACATTGGCCGCTATTTGTGCTGGGGAGATCAATATATGTATTTAGAAGGACACTTTTATGAATCAAAAGAAATCCCCTTCTGCTGTCCAGCAGAAAGGGATTTTTTCTTTTAGCCATAAATCTTATCAGACTTTAATAAAAATGAATTGTAATATAAGGAGCTGCAAACCCTTTGGTTCAATTACTCTATACCAGCCATTAATAAAATATCCTCTATTTCTCTGTATCCTTTTCTTCCGGCAAGCTCAATCGGCTTCACACCATATTGGTCTGTAAGGCTTGTATCGGCCCCGTGTTCAAGCAATAGCCTTATGATGGCCTGCTGGGTTTCTCCTCCATCATTCAAAACAATTGCTTCAATCAAAGGTGTCCATCCGCAATAATTGGTATGGTTCACGTTTATATCTGTAGATGTTAAAAGCTCCCGAACTACTTCTATATGTCCCTTTTCACAGGCTGGAGTAATACCCACTCCGCCAAATCTCGTTAAGAGAGCAATATCAGCCCCAGCGCTAATCATCATTTTTACTAACTTCAAATCTCCATGAATGCATCCATATAGAAATGGGTTTAAGCTGGTTTGATCTTGAAGATTAATGTCTGCCCCTGACTCCGCCAGATAATGAACCATATCATAATGCTTATTTATCGAAGCAATCAAAATGGCAGTTTGTTTTTTCTTATCCTGCAGATTAATATTAATGCCGCTCTCTACACATGCTTTCAAACATTCAAGGTCACCTTTTCCAGCTGCTTCAAAGAACATTAGGCCATCATCAATTTTCAGCATCTGATCCTCCATATCGTCTTTAGATATATCATTTAATTCAGGAAACCCTTTTACACTTTTATGTTAACTGTCCTGCGACAACTTTCCCTCTAAAAATTACCGCCTCTCTTTTAGGTGTTCTCGCCACTGCTTCTGCCGAACATGATGCATTGACTAGTACCATATTTGCCTCTTCTCCCTCAAGCGGCCAACTCGCCTCACCTTCTTTGTTTAATGGAACAGGACCCCCAGTGGCCCATTTTAATGATTGTGCCAGAGAAATTTCATCGCTCTTACGATAAAGCTCACCATATCTTGTTACTTTTTCCAGCAGATCTCCATTCCCGAAAGGACCCCAGGAATCATAGAATCCATCGCAGCCCAGATAAACATTTACACCTTTCCGGTCTAAGAGTTCAATTGGAGGAAGAGATTTTGTTATAGGAATAGTGGACATGATCGACATTCCAAGCTTACTCAATCTTTCCGCCATTTCTTCTGCTTGCGGAACTGGTACTTCCCCTAAACAAAATGCATGGCTTACAGCGGCACGATTGTGCCACTTTGCTTCTTCTACCATTTCTGCAAATTTATCAATCGTATATAGCCCTACATGTCCGCCATCATGTAAATGGATGTCTATATCTGCATTAAACTCTGTACTCAGATTTAAAACTTCATAAAGTGACTTCTCGATATTACGGTCAATCCCTGCAGGATCAAGACCACCTACAATGCTGGCTCCAGATCTCATCGCTTCTTTCATGAGAGGAATTACATTTCCCCTTAAAAGACCATGCTGAGGAAAAGCTACAATTTCGAATGTCAGTTTGTCGGAGTAGTCTTCTAAAGCTTCTCTTACACCCTCCAGATTCTTCAAGCCTATGTAGGGATCAATATTTACATGGGTACGAATATGAGTTGACCCCTTAGATAGGAGAAGCTCAATCATTTTAGTTGCCCGCTGTTTGGCCGTAGGCGCCAATTCCTCAAGCTCCAATGCTTCATACCTTAAACGTTCTTCTAAATTTTTGACCGGCCTGCAAGCCTTCCAATCAAGAGAAAGGTAGGTTTTATCAAGATGGTTGTGCATCTCTTTAAAAGTTGGCAGAGCCAAAAAACCTCTTCCATCCACTGTACTTTCATTCTTGGAAATTTCATAACTGCTGCTCTGCTTTTCTATTATTTTTCCATCATCAATTTTTAAGTGAAAGAGTTCTGTTTTTGTCGTATAAGCTCCATTGTCATCCTGAAGATATCCTGTTTCAATCTTAATATTTGTTAACCAATGAGAAGTTGACATTATATATCCTCCTTTTTGCTCTAAAGCTATGAATTGATTAAATTTCAGCTCTTTTGCTTTCAACCTTCCTGCCTTTAAAAAATAATGACTCGACTGTTGCTCTTCTCGCAATTGCTTCTGCCGAACATGCAGCATCAACCAGCATCATTGAGGCATCATCGCCGACTTTTGGCCAAACCTGTTCACCAGCTTGATTTAAGGGAGTAATCCCGCCAGTTGCATACTTTAAGGCAGATGATAAAGAATATTCATCAATCATTCGGAATCTTTCCGCAAGTGTTCCTAACTTCTGAATGGTGTTCCCCGTACCAAATGGAGACCAATGATCTGTGAGACTGTCGTGCCCTACTGAAACAGGAATACCATAACGATCAAGTGCGGGAACTGGAATAGTTGTGCGATTTATCGGAATAGTAGTGGTTACATCTATTTCTTGCTCTTTCAATATTGCTGCCATTTCTGCCAGGGCTTCTCCATCTAGGTCGGCTAATGCAATTCCATGGCTGATCGTTGCTCTTCCTGCCAAACCAGCTTCCCTTGTATAATCTGCCATTCTCTCGAATGTAAAAGCTCCCAAGGAGTTAGGATCATGAAGATGGATATCCACTCCTTTATTATGTTCTGCTGCAATTTCAAAAATTGTATTTAATGACTTTTCAATGTTCCTGTCCACTGTAGCTGGATCCACACCGCCAACTAAGGTGGCACCATTCTTCATAGCATCCCGAATTAACTGGACAGAATCACTTCTCAGAAGTCCATGCTGCGGAAACGCAACAATGTCATAAGTAAGGACATCTTCATATTTTTTTAGTGCATTGACGGTAGCTTCTAAGTTTTTCAGTCCAATTACCGGGTCGACATTACAATGAGTACGTATATGAGTATGGCCATTTTTTAAATACAGCTCTATCATTTTTTCAGCGCGTTCTTGTGCCGTTGGGAGAAGCTTTGGCAAAAGTTCTTTTTCCTCTTCTAATCTGGTGAAAATCCCCTTTGTGATTGGTGTGCAGGCTTTCCATGGGCCGCCGTAGTAGGTTTTGTCAATATGAATGTGCATATCTCTTAAAGAAGGAAGTACCAGCTTCTGTTTTGCATCGAATTGGTTTTCATTGGAATGTGGAGCAATTTGTGTGATTTCCGCAATTTTCCCATCAGCGATTTTCAAGTGGCTAATTTCAGTGCTGGTGCCTGTAATTTGTTCATTTTCCAAGATAAATCCTTTTTCTAGCCGAACATTTGTAATCCATAGAGATGTCATTCTGTTTCCTCCTAAAATTAAAAATGAAGGAAAAGTACTTTTGATTCAAAAGTACTTTTCCTGTGTTACCATGTTAATTTTTTTGACTTCTAATTACTTGATTACTGCATCATCAATCATAAGATAGTTGGCAGCATTCAGCCAAAAGCCGCTTACATTTTTACTGTGGGCAGCCATATGTTCGTAGTTTCGGATTGGAACATATACAGCATCCTCCAATTCCATTTGCATCGCTTGCTCATAAAGTTCTTTGCGCTTTGCTTCTTCCGTTTCTCTGCGTGCTGACTCAATGATTTTGTCGACCTCTGGATTGCTGTAATAGAAATGGTTTCCAGGAGGTCCCTGTGAGGCAGTATGGAAGAGGTTATACTGGTTATAATCCCCGTCCCCAGTGGCATTTCCCCATCCTCCAATAAATAGATCATGTTCAGATTTATCAATCGTATCGATATATGCACCATATTCCATTACTTGAATGTCTACCTCAACACCGATTCCCTTTAGTTGGGACTGAATTACTTCAGCCATATTTATACGTTCTTTTCTATCGCTTGTCAGCAATTTTAGCTTTAGTCCTTCTTCATATCCTGCTTCTTTTAACAATTTTTTTGCTTCGTTTAAATCATAGTCATATGGCTTCACATTTTCACTGTGGCCAAAAACTTTAGGGCTCATGGCAGCATTAGCAAGTGTCCCTACATTGTTATAAACCCCTTTTATGATTGCTTCTCTCTCGATGGCATGGCTGATTGCTTTACGGACTTTTACATCGTCCAAAGGTTTCTTTTTGGTATTAAATCCGATATATTCAACCGCAAGTCCCTCTGCTCGGAATAGCCCCATTGAATCAGAAGCTTCAATACGTTCAATCTCCGTTACAGGCACCTGATCATTAATATGTGCCTCTCCCGTTTCAATCATAGCCAGACGTGTTGCATCCTCAGGAACTACTTTAAACACTACCCCGTCAATATTAGGCTGTTTTCCCCAATAGTTTTCATTTTTTTTCAATGAAATCTCCTGGCCTGTCTTCCAGTCTTCAAATACAAATGGACCGGTCCCAACCGGATGCTCAGTTAGTTGGTCCGGATTTTCTGCTAAAGCCTTTGGACTTATAATGCTCCCTTCACTGCTTGCAAGTATTGAAAGCAGTGGAGCATAAGGATAGTCAAGCAATAATTGTACTGTGTGTTCATCAATCACTTTAACTTCATTTATCATTGCGAATTTCTCACGCTGAGGCGAACCTGTATTTGGATCCAGCAAACGGTCAAAGGTGGACTTCACTGCTTCTGCATTAAACGGTGTGCCGTCATGAAATTTTACGCCTTCTTTCAGCTTAAACTCCCAGGTCGTATCATCAATGACATTCCATTCTGTTGACAAGAGCGGCTGAATGTTCATGTCTTTATCTGGCTCTACTAATGTTTCATATACTTTTTGATAAATGATATTTGCCGAAGGAATATCTGTAATAAAGTGAGGGTCTAATTTTGTTGCATCTGATAGACGGACAACAGTCAATGTGCCCCCAGCCTTTTTCCCTTCGGATTCATTACCAGCATCCTTTTCTGTTTTTGTTTGTGTAGAACATGCTGATGCAAATAGCATCATTAAGCTCAGGAAAATCATCAGTAATCCCTTCTGAAAGTGCTTTCTATCTTTCTCCATTTTTCTCTCCCCTTTTTTTAAAAAATAATTCTGAAAATAAGTCAATGTTCACCGTCCCTCCGTAAATGCTTATCTGCATTATAGAAGATGATGCATTTAGATATTTACAGAATATTTACTTGATTTTTAAATATTTTGACAACTGTTTTAAAAAATATTTACTTTACAGGTAATTTTGATAATTTTAACTAAACATCTCTCGTTTTATACCATTCTTCTTTTGAAAGGAGGAAAACTGATTTTTAATTTCAGGCACAAGTACAAAACATTTAGGGGGGAAACAAGATGACAGTTCAAGTAAAAACGGAGCAGCCTAAAATGGCTGTAAAGACATTGATCGGCCCAAAGGAATCTAGAATAAGAGATTTTCTTTCTATATTAATACAAAATAAAGCTGCTTTAGTTGGTGCCATCATTATTATTGTTTATCTATTAATGGCTGTATTTGCACCGCTGCTGGCTCCATATAGCCCATATGAAATTGATTTGGAAAATAAGCTGACTCCTCCATCTGCGGAACATTGGATGGGAACAGATGATAAAGGAAGGGATATTTTAAGCAGGATTCTATATGGTTCCAGACTTTCAATGGGTGTAGGATTTGCTGCTGTTTTATTCGGAGCATTTTTTGGGATTATTTTTGGACTTGTTGCTGGATATTACGGCAAATGGGTTGACACCATTATCATGAGAATGATGGATGTTATGCTTGCATTCCCAGGAATCCTGCTTGCCCTTGCTATTATTGCAGCACTTGGCCCAAGCCTTATTAATGTGACCATAGCAGTAGGAGCTTTCTCTGTACCTTTATTTGCTAGAATCGTCCGCGGATCTACATTAGAAGTAAAGCGTCTTGAGTATATTGATGCAATCCGATCGCTTGGAGCCACTGATTTTGTCATTATTTTCAAGCATATTTTTCCGAACATTCTTTCACCCATTATTGTTCAGGGGACTTTGCGATTGGCTACTGCCATTCTATCAGCTGCAGGATTATCATTCCTCGGCCTTGGTGCACAGCCGCCTTCACCTGAGTGGGGAACCATGCTCAGCAGCGGAAGAGATTTCTTATTCTCAGCACCGTATATTGCCCTATTTCCTGGTCTCGCTATTTCCATTCTCGTTCTTGGGTTTAATATTTTTGGTGATGGTTTACGTGATGCTTTTGACCCTAGGATGAAAAAATAAAAGCTTTGAGGAGGTTACACCTATGCTGATGTTTATATTACGCCGGATTTTACAAACCATCCCGGTTATTATTGGAGTTACTTTTGTTGTCTTCTTCATTATGCAGCTGGTTCCAGGGGATCCTGCAGTACTTCTTGCAGGTGAAGGCGCCTCAAAAGAAACCATTGAAGCTATCCGTGAGCAGCTTGGATTAAACCAGCCTTTATATATCCAATACTTTGAATATTTAACGAATGTATTTAGGGGTGATTTAGGTGTTTCCTTAAAAAACAGCCAGCCTGTTCTTGATGAAATATTAGTAAGACTGCCAATTACCATTGAACTTGCCTTCTTTAGCATCATTATTACAGTCGTGCTGGGGATGGCGGCAGGAATAATTTCAGCTGTCAAACCTTATTCATTGACCGATGTCAGTGTCATGCTTGTGGCTCTTTTAGGGATTTCACTTCCAAGTTTCTGGTTTGGCCTCATGCTTATGTATTTCTTCTCTGTTAAACTGCAAATTTTGCCTGTTGCAGGATGGGACAGTCTGCTCCATGTCATCTTGCCGGCTATTACCCTTGGAGCAGGCGGAGCAGCAATTGTCGCAAGGATGACCAGATCCAGCATGCTCGAGGTTATTCGCCAGGATTATATTCGTACAGCACGTGCAAAAGGGCTTCGCGAACGAATCATTATTTCTAAACATGCACTAAGAAATGCACTGATCCCGGTAATTACGGTTGTGGGCCTGCAGTTTGGCGCACTCCTTGGCGGTACCGTATTGGTGGAATCGATCTTTGCTATTAATGGCCTGGGAAGAATGATTGTCGATGCCATTCGAATGCGTGATCTGCCAATGGTCCAGGGAGGAGTATTGTTTGCCTCACTCATTTTCGTAGTGGTTAATTTATTCGTAGACGTCTTTTATCGGTTCTTCAATAAACGCATTGAGCTAAATTAAGTTAGGTGGTGACTGGCTGTGAAGGAAAGAAATAAGCCTATTCTGGAAGTAAAAGGGTTAAAAACACATTTCACAACAAAGCGGGGAGTCAGCAAAGCGGTAGATGGCATCGATTTTACTTTGCATAAAGGAGAAACGCTGGGAATTGTAGGGGAATCCGGATGCGGGAAAAGTATGACTTCCCTCTCCATTCTGCGCCTAATTCCTTCTCCTCCGGGAAAAATTGCCGGGGGTTCCGTTTACTTTAAAGGAAAAGATTTAGTGACAATGTCAGAGGGTGAAATGAGGAAAATTCGCGGGAATGAAATATCGATGATTTTTCAGGAGCCTATGACTTCCTTGAATCCCGTAATTCCTGTTGGGGAACAAATTGCAGAAGCATTGAGGCTGCACCAAAAGATGGGGAAAAAAGCTGCATGGGATAAATCAGTTGAAATGCTGAAGCTGGTAGGAATCCCGTCTCCTGAAAAAAGAGCTAAGCAAGAGCCATTCCAGTTAAGCGGCGGGATGCGCCAGCGTGTCATGATTGCTATGGCTCTAGCCTGTACACCTGAGATATTAATTGCAGATGAGCCAACGACCGCATTGGATGTTACGATTCAAGCACAAATATTGGCACTGATTAAAGATCTGCAAACAAAGATAGGAATGGGTGTTATCATGATTACCCATGATTTAGGAGTTGTAGCTGAAACATGTGATAAGGTAGCCGTTATGTATGCCGGCAATATAGTTGAGTATGCATCTACTGAGCAAATATTTGCTGATCCCAAGCACCCTTATACCCAAGGGCTTTTGAATTCATTGCCTAAAATTCATGAAGATCAGGACGAATTGATTACGATAGATGGAAGTGTCCCCAGCCCTTACAATATGCCTGCTGGATGCCGGTTCGCCTCCAGATGCCCTTACGCTGAGGATATATGCGCCACACATCAGCCTGACCTTATTCATTATTCTGACGAAGTTAAGGTAAGATGCTGGAAATATACAGACGAGTGGACTGGCAAAAGAGATAAAGAAGGGGTTGTCTAACATGGATACGACAGCAGAAAAAAATATTATCTTACAAGTGGACCGTTTAAAACAATATTTTCCGGTTAAAAATGACTCTATCTTCAAGCCAAAGGCATATGTAAAAGCGGTAGACGACATTTCATTTGAGCTTTTTGAAGGGGAGACTTTAAGTATAGTTGGGGAGTCAGGATGCGGGAAATCAACAACCGGACGTGCAATTTTAAGGCTTGATGAACCTACTGATGGAGAAGTTCTTTATATGGGGAAAGATATTTTAACATTAAACAAAAAGGAAATGAGAAAACTTAGAGGTGATTTGCAGGTTATATTTCAAGATCCTTTTGCTTCTCTTAACCCCCGCCAAACGGTGAAGCAAATTTTGAATGAAGCGATGGCCATTCAGAATGTGGTTGAGAAACCTAAACGAAAGGACAGGATGCTGGAGCTGCTGGGCTATGTTGGACTTCCTCCAGAAGCACTTGACAGATATCCGCACGAATTTAGCGGAGGCCAGCGCCAGCGTATTGGGATTGCCAGAGCATTAGCGGTAAATCCAAAATTAATTATATGTGATGAAGCAGTATCTGCCCTTGATGTATCAATCCAGGCGCAAATTCTCAATCTATTAAAGAAGCTGCAAAAACAGTTTAAGCTGACCTTTCTTTTTATCTCTCATGACCTTAGTGTCGTCAGGCATATTTCAGATCGGGTTATGGTGATGTATCTGGGAAAAGTGGTTGAGATTGCAGAGAAAAAAGAAATGTTCGATTCTCCTCTCCACCCGTATACAAAAGCGCTGCTAACTTCTATTCCAGTGCCGGATCCAACTTTAAAAAGAGACCGTGTCATATTAAAAGGAGATGTTCCATCACCGATTGATCCTCCTGGAGGCTGCAGATTCCATACACGCTGTCCTTTTGCTGCAGAAAAATGCAAGCAAGAGGAACCTCCACTAAGGGAGCTGGTTAATAATCATTTCGTCAGCTGCCATTTTGCTGAAACACTGCCAGTTTAATACAAATACCTCTATTTTGTATAAAATGTTATATTAAAAAAGGGATAGGTTCTTATACCTCCCTTTTTTAATACATAAGGAGAAACGAATCCTATGCTGCCTATTGAATCATTCTCCATTTATATTATGTTTTGTGTGCTGGTTCCGCTGGCGGGAGCATTTACCCTGTTATTTTTATTTGTTTTTGAAAAAAGAATAGATTTACTTGAGAAGCAAAAACGGGAAATAGCATTAGAAAGGGAACTTCAAACAGCTTTATACAATCAATTAAACCAGGAAATCCAGCCGCATTTCTTTTTTAATACCTTAAATTCAATCCTGGCTCTAGCAAGGCTGGACCGCAAAACCGAATTATTGCGCTCCATTGAAACCCTTTCAAAACTTCTCAAATTTAAATATCGTACTATAAATAACTTTATATCGATTGAAGAAGAGCTTACTTATGTTAATTATTATTTGGAGATACAGAAAATCAGATTTAGAGATCGTCTCCATTACGAAATCCATTTGGACAGCCATGTGAATAAAGCCATTATTATCCCCTTTTTAATACAAACTCTAGTGGAAAATGCTTTTAAGCATGCCTTTGAAAGACATATTGGCGAAGCATTATTAAAAATAAAAATTTTAAAGATCGAATCAGCCATACAGGTTACAGTTTGGAACAATTCTTTAGAGAGCCATGAATCAAGTCCACGAGATGGCGGAGTAGGGCTTGAGAATATAAAGAAAAGACTTGAGCTATTATTCCCCGATGATGAAACTTCTGTTCAATTAACTGATCAGGAGGATGGAACAGCTGTTTTGGCTATATTCCCCCATATTATGTCAGAAAAATTGGAAGGAGAAAGTACGCAATGAATATTTTGCTTGTAGATGATGAACTTATAGAATTGGAACAATTAGAATACCTCATTAAAAAGAAATTCCCTAATTGGATTCTTTTTAAGGCTCAGGATGCCTCACAAGCTATTCAAATTATTAAGAAGCACGACATCTTTCTCGCTTTCCTTGATATTCAGCTCCCCGGCAAATCAGGATTAGATTTAGCTATGGAGCTTTCCTCTGCCGGTGATATTGACATAATCATGGTTACAGCGTATCAAAACTTTGATTATATTCAAAAATCACTCAGGCTTGGAGTGGTTGATTACATTACAAAGCCTGTCATTGAAGATGAGTTAATGAGCGTTTTGGGAAGATATGAACGAATTAGCAGTTATTCTGAGCAAATTGTTAAGGCTTTGCAAATTATACAAAAGGAATTCAATGAAAAGCTTACTTTAAATTATTTAGCATCAAAAATTCATATCAATTCAGCCTATTTGAGCAGAAAATTTCACGAGGAAGTAGGAATGGGCTTTTCCGAATACTTGAATGACTTTCGGTTAAAACAGGCACAAAAAATGCTGATTGAAAGTCCAGAATTAAGCATTAGCAGCATTTCGGAGAAGTGCGGCTTTAACAGCCAGCACTACTTTAGCCAAATCTTTCGGAAGATGACAGGCCAATCTCCAAGGGATTACCGCCTGAAGGAGACTTCACAATGAAGAAAACCGATTTTCAATACTATATTGGCGGAGCTTTTCAGCTGGGAATCGGTTTTGGTGTTGTTAGCCTTTTGTCCAGATGGGTTACAGGCAATACAATTCTCTCATCGCCCGAAACATTAATAAAGTATGGGCTAACCGGAGGTATCGGCTACTCCCTTATGGGGGCTCTTGCACTAATTTTATTTGGAATATTAGCAAAAAAGATTCGAGATCGGTTTCATGACCAGCAAACGATTGGTGATGTCTTGCGGGAAAGATTGACTCCCCGCGGTTACTGGTTCATGATCACTATTCTTCTTGTGATTAGTATCCATTCTATTTTTGTTCAGGCAATGGGGGCAGGAATCCTTCTGCACATGATTTTTCCTCTGCCTGTTTTTTCTGGAATGGTTTTCTTTTTATTATTTTGTTTTTTTATTGGGGGAGCAGGGGGCATGCAAAGAATCCATCAGCTCGCAGGCATCAATGTCGTGCTCATATTCAGTGCAGTCATCATTATCCCGGTTTACTTTTATATCCAGGAAGGTGTATATCCTGTTTATGAAGGCATTAAATTATATCATCCATACATACTTTATGTTAAAAACACGGAAGCAGTTTTGTTTATTTTTACAGCTATTTTAATTGGATTTGGACAAGTGATCATTGATCGCGCCACATGGCAAAGAGTTTTTATTATAAAAACAGAAAAGCTGCGTATTACTTTTACATTAGCGGGTTTAATATGGGCAACTATTCCTCTTGCATTATCATCTTTGATTATGATTATTATTTTTGGAAGAAGCTATGATTCCATATATTCTTTGTTATTTGAGCTAATAGGAAAAATCAATTCAACTTTGCTTATTGTCTTATTTGTCTTGTTTTGCTTCAGTGCCCTTTCATCTGCAATTTGTGCTGAATTGCACGCTATTGTCACTTTAATAATAAAAAATATCGTCGGTATGCTTCGCCCCCTCAGCAATAAAGAAAAATGGAGATTCACATATCTTCTTTCCGGAGCTATATGTTTAACATTACTTATTATCGTTAGTATGTTGCCTCCATCCCCTATTGAATTGCTGTTTTTTTTCGGTAATATTTATGCTTCCATGATCGTTCCCATGCTGTATATTATACTCGGCAGTAAAACTTTGCCTTCTCTAATTCCACTTGCATCTATTATAGGAACAGCCGGTGGCTTCGCAGCATTGCCTATTATGGAAAATCTTCTTGCGATTTGGATCAGCTTTTGCCTATCAGGCTTAATTTGCTTAGGTCATTTCATTTACAATCTGTTAAGAACAAAGTTGACTGTGAAAGTTTAGTCATTTTTACATATCGCTCTCCTCCTGAAATCTGACTGAGAGCGATATGTTTTTTATAAGTCTGCAGCCTTCAAATTAATATCTGGTGATATCCATTGGCAAAGAACCGGCAGCAAATCCAACAAATAAAAACCTATCCTTCCCCGTATTGCGCATTCCATGAATCTGATTAGGCTTAGCAAGGATCACCATGCCTTTACCTATTTGAACTTCATTCTCCAAGTCAGGAAAGTAGGTTCCTGTTCCTTCAATACAAACCCATATATCATCTACATTTGAGTGAGAATGCAAGTATACCTCCTGCCCTGGTTCCAGACACCAAACGGCTCCTACCGTTTTATCTGTTTCATAAAAATAGTTCTTTTGCGGTTTATCAGGATCAAACTTTGCTATTTTATCGATTTCAAAGACTCTCTCTTCCATAATCTGCTGAATGTTTGGCACAGCCATTTCCCCTCTCCTTAAAATTTTTTTCTATAGTTCCGCATCCCGATTGCAATCTTTTGAGTAGACGTATGTTAAATTTTCTCTTCCCACTGCATACGCTGCCTGATGAACATATGGGCCCATGAAAATATAATCTCCTTTTTTGACTGGAATCCACTTATTATCGAGATTATACATTCCTTCCCCGGAAAGGATATATGCTCCGTGTTCTTGAACATGTGTTTCAATAAACGGGTGGCTCGCAGCAGGATCGAATGAAAGGATATGAAAATTCATATCAAAATCCAAATCAGCAGGCAATAGATCTTTAATGTTTACATTGTGCATATCATCGTAGTTCCTGTATTCAATTCTATTTGCATGTCCTGATATAACCCACGGCTTTCGCCCTTCAAGGGGGCGATATTTCTGCTTGTATAAAAAGAGCTTAGAATCCCTATCTCCTATATTCTCCAGACGCATATTCACTCCCGGCGGACAATAGAGGTATCCGCTTTCCTCCAGGATAAATTCTTCTTCATCTGCAGAAGCTTTTATTTTCCCCTCCAATATGTAAACAAATGTCTGTATTTCCTCCTGTCCGCCAAACCCCTCTTTATTTCCGCCTCCTTTTTTCATTGTCACATAATAGTCGACAAAGCTTGCCCCAAGCTTAGGAGAACCTAAGATAGAAATAATGCAATTATGAAATCCGGGAATTACATTGTTCACTAATCCTTCAGGTGCAATTAAGGCATACTTCCCATGTTCAATTACAGATCTGCTTGATAATAAATCTTTTGGATAGCCCATTCATAAACTCCCCTTTTCATTGCTATTATTTATAAGCCAGTTCATATAAAGTGCCGATCAGTGCTTTAACTCCCCCGGCTAAATCATCCGGTGCAGTGTATTCAGCGGGGTTATGGCTAATGCCCTTCTCACTTGGTACGAATAACATAGCCGTCGGAATGAAGGATGCAAAAATTTGTGCATCATGGCCTGCACCGCTATGCATTAATTTATAGTTTAAGTTTTTTTCCCTGCACTTCTTTTCTATCAATCCTGTAACTTGCGGATCCATTGGGACCGGGTCCGTATCCAGCCATTTTTCAATGGTCGTTTCAACCCCATGCTCTCGTGAAATACCTTTTATTTTTTCTGTAAATCTTTCAGTAAAATGGGAAATTGTATTTTTATCGTTATGACGCAGGTCTAAAGTGAAAGCAGCTTTTTCCGGTACCACATTCGCAATGTTGGGTGAAATATCAATCCTCCCAGCTGTTGCTACCAGCGGATCACCATATTGCTTTGCCATATTAAGTGTTTCATATATCATATGGCTGGCAGCGTACACAGCATCTTTGCGATACCTCATTGGCGTCGTTCCAGCATGATTTGCTTCACCTTTAACTTCGATTGTAAAGCGCCTTTGTCCAACGATGCTTTTCACAATGCCAATAGATTTTTTCTCCGTTTCCAGTACATTTCCTTGTTCCACGTGAACTTCAACGAATACCTTCAAATCCTGCCGCGGAGATTTTGTTTCATTCCTAAAGCTGAATCCCGCCTCACTCATGGCTTCAGAAAAAATTGCTCCATTTGAATCTGCAAGATTTTCAACATCTTTTTTATATGCACTTCCTGTCATATTCTTTGAACCCCAAAAGCAATAAGGAAATCTGCTTCCTTCTTCCTCCGCCAGTGAAACAACCTCTAGATTACATTTTGGAGTCCCATAATGTTCTTTCAAATAAATTAATGCCAGTATCCCAGCTACAATGCCATATTGTCCGTCATACAACCCGCCATTTTTCACAGTATCTATATGGGATCCTGTTAATACGGTTTCTGTCTGATTTACTCCCTTCAGTATTCCGCTAAGATTTCCCACTTCATCAAACTTTACTTCCAAGCCCTCAGTTTCCATCCAGCACTTCAAAGCTTGCTGAGTATCCTTCCATTGCTGGGAATAAAGAAGACGGGTAATTCCTCCTTCTGGATCCTCCGCAAATGAACCCAGCCATTCAAGCCTTTTCACAATATTTTTTGCTAAATTTTCATCTTCAAGTTTCCCCTGCAAATTGATTAAGTCTGTCATCCCGAATTCCCCTATCTATAAACTTTCTGCGGACAAATGAATTCTTCTTTTTGATTTCAGATCAAATTCAAAGTTGACCTTCCATTTTTTAACTTAAGGGGTTTTCCGAGAGGTTTCCCAACAATCCCCTGATCCAAATCATATACAACCTTGCCGCGAACAAGGGTTTTGGTTACCCGGCAATTAATCATCCTCCCAATGTATGGGCTATGCTTATGCCGATAATATAGTCCTTCCGCCTCAACAACATAGGAGCGATTGGCATCAATTAAGATGATGTCTGCATCCATTGATACTGCTATTTCTCCTTTATTTGGAATATTAAAACGCTCAGCGGGATTAGAAGAAATCATCCTTGCAAAATGAGTGACCGGCAGCTTTCTTTTCAAAACCGCTTCATCAAACATTAAATCAACGTTATTTTGACACCCAGTGATTCCTCCCCAAACTTCGAAAAAATTATTTGATGAGCTATACTTCAATTCAGGCGGACATGGTGAGTGATCAGACGTTAACATATCAATCTTGCCTTCTATTAACTTTTCCCAAAGCCTTTCTTGTTCCTCTATACTTCGCAGAGGAGGAGAACATTTGGCAGCCGGACCAATTTTCTCAAGCTGTTCAGATGTAATCGTAAAATAATGGGGACAGGATTCGAGGGACACGTCCTGTCCCTGGCTCCGGGCATTAGTAATTTCTTCTACTGCTTCCGCGGTGCTGATGTGCACAAAATGGATAGGGCAATTCGTTTCTTTTCCAAAATAAAGGGCGCGTTTCACTGCTTCAACCTCAGTAAAAGCAGGCCGGGAAAGGACATAATCTGCGGCAGCTGACCTGCCCTGTGCCATAAATTCTTCGCCTAACCGATCAGTAATTTGGGCATTTTCCGCATGGATCAATAAGATGCGGCCAAGTTCAGCAATCTTTTTCATCCCTGCATAAAGGGTATAATCATCCACATTAGAAAAATCATTTGGTGTATCCGTCCCACAAGTGGACATAAAGCATTTAAAAGCGATAACTCCTTCATCTGAAAGCTCTTCAAGCCTTTCAAGATTGCCTGGAACAAGTCCGCCATAAAATGCATAATCGATATAATTCTTTCCCTTGGCTGCTTCTGCCTTTATTTGCAGAGTGTTCTTGTCTATCGTAGCCGGAAGGGCATTCAAGGGCATATCCACATAACACGTAGTCCCTCCTGCTGCAAGTGCTTCAGTTCCCGTTATAAACCCTTCCCACTCTGTTCGGCCAGGCTCACAAATATGCACATGAGCATCGATCATTCCAGGCATGACATATTGTTCAGATGCATCGATGATCTGCTCAGCATCATGGTCAATTGATTCCGCAATCGCTGCAATTTTTCCATCTATAATGGCAATATCTTTCTTAATTACCTCGTTTTTAAGAACCACTTTGCCGCCTTTTATTATCAAATCATATATCATCGCATTTCTCCCTTTTCTTTTAGAAACCTCATAACTGATTTGCGAAACAAAATTCTCTATGAATGAATTGTATAAAATAATCTAACTATTATTTTCTGATTCCTTTACCATTTTTTTAGTTTTCTTTACTTATTCAATTATTTAGAAAATTTTAAGCAGATTTTATTCTGAGATGGATCAAATCACTCTGGAGTCATGCCTGTTTTATCGAAAACTATTTTTCCCTTGTAGAACACTGAACGGCGTTCCGCCCTTCTTGCCATGGCCTCTGCTGAACAGCTTGCATCGACAAGAATCATGCTCGCTTCATCTCCAGCGATTGGCCAGATTTGATTTCCCTCTTGGTCCAGTGGCGTTTTCCCCCCCGTAATATATCTAAATGTTTGGGAAAGAGACTTTTCATCCGTCCAGCGATATCGTTCAATTAAGCGGCCTGCTCTCTCCAGGATATCGCCATTGCCTGTTGGCCACCAAGAATCAAAAATATTATCGTTTCCAACAGCAACCTCAACTCCACACTCACTTAGCAGATTAACAGGTGGTATTGCTCGGCCAGTTGGGAGGCTAGTAACGATCGAAATTCGTGCGTCTTTTAAAATCTCTGCCATTTCATAGGCTTCTTCCCTTGAAACATCACCGAGGCCAAATGCATGGCTAATCGCAACTCTTCCTTCCCAGCCTGCTTCCTTTGTTAGAAAGGCCAGTCTTTTCATCGTAAAAGTTCCAAGGTGACCAGGATCATGTAAATGTAAATCAATATCTGCATTGCCTTCTACTGCTAAATCCATCAATTGAACAAGCGAGGCTTCAATATTGTTATCAACAGTAGCAGGATCGACCGCACCTATAATTCCAGCACCATTCCGAATAGCTTCTCTAATTAGCTTGGCCGTCCCTGAGCGCAGCAAGCCATGCTGGGCAAAGGCAACAATCTCGGAGCTCGCATAGCTTGAAAATTCCTCCAATGTCTGCTGAACCTCAAATAAATTCTGTAATTGGACTTCAGGGTAAATATCCACATGAGTTCTAATGTGAGTTGATCCATATGATATTAACTGCTTAAGCAATGCTTTTGATCGCTGATAGGTACTTGTAGGCATAGACAACAATGCGTTTTTTTCAATTTCACACCGTTCAATGACACTTGATGCAGGGCTGCAGGCCCTCCACTTATCCCCCAAATACGTTTTATCAAGATGGACATGCTTTTCGACAAAGGATGGCAATAACAGCAGTCCCATTGCATCTTTTATTGGAAGATCATCATTGAAAGCCTCTAAGTCCTTCGTGATCTTTGCAATGCAGCCGTCCTCTATTAATAAATGAAATTGACCCGTTATAGTACCTGACACTCTATTATTCTCATTTTTGTATCCGCATTCCAAACGCACATTCTTTAGCCAATAGTTATTATTCATTTTCATTCACCTTTCTTTAAACCGGCCCCGGACAAGATAAAAGGGTACCCAGAATGGATATCCCCCTTAACTTAGAACTTTATTTAATTGAAATATCATTGATCTCCAAATATCCTGAAGGACTTATAGTGAAGCCTTTTACATCTTTAGAAACAGCAGCCATATTCTCAATTACACGAACTGGTATATACACAGACTCTTCCATTTCGATTTCCTGTGCTTCTGCATAGTATTCTATCCGCTTATCCAAATCTTCCTCAGCACGTGCAGCATCTATTAAGCTGTCCACTTCCTCATTGCTGTAAAAGAAGGTATTGCCAGCAGCTCCATGTGAACTGCTATGGAAAAGGTTATATTGATTATAATCAGCATCTCCCGTGGCATTTCTCCAGCTTAAAATAAACATTTCCGAGTCACCGCGGTTTACTTGTTCAACAAAAGTCCCATATTCATATACCTGAATATCCAGTTTGATTCCAATACCTTTCAGCTGTGATTGAAGAACTTCTGCCATATTGATCCATTCTTTCTTATCCATCGTTTTCAAAGTTGTTTCAAAACCATTTGGATAACCTGCTTCTGCCAGAAGTCTTTTTGCCTCATTGAGGTTATACTCATAGGCCTCCAAACCTTCATGATATCCAAATACCTTTGGTCCCAGCAGTGAGTTGGACTTTTTCCCGACATTCTCAAAAACCCCTTCGAGGATAGAATCCATTTCAACTGCATGTCCAACCGCTTTTCGGACTCGAGCATCATCAAATGGCTCCTTTTCAACGTTGAAGCCAATATATTCTGTACCGAATCCTTCACTGCGGTATATTTCTGCGTTTTTGGAGTTTTCAACCGTTTCCATCATAGTCACCGAGAGCGGTTCGGCTATGTGGGCTTCACCAGTTTCAAGCATGGATATCCTTGTTGTTTCTTCAGGGACGACCTTAAATAAAACTTTATCCAGCTTAGATTGAGTCCCCCAATACGTTTCATTTTTGTTAAAAACGATTTCTTTACCTGGTGTCCAGGACTCAAATACAAATGGACCTGTCCCAACAGGTTCTTGAATCACTTTACTTCCGTATTTCTCGATTGTTTTTGGTGAGATAATGCCGCCTTCATGATTGGCCAATATGGATAGTAATGGCGAAAACGGTTCCGATAATTTAAATTGAACAGTAAATTCATCCACTGCCCTTACTTCTTCTACCATTTTGAATACAACTGCTCTTGGCGAGGCAACCTCAGGATCTAATAACCGATCAAATGTTGCTTTCACTGCATCGGCATTAAATGGGGTCCCGTCATGGAATGTTACATTCTCTCTAAGCTTGAACTCCCAAGTTGTTTCATCTAACTGTTCCCACTTTTCAGCCAGCAGCGGCTTGATTTCGGCATTTTTATCCCGGCCAACAAGACCCTCATAAATTTTATTATGTGTAACGCTGGCAGCATTGATCGTCGACATAAAATGATGATCTAAATTTTCTGCGTCAGATAAACGGGCTATAACTAATGTTCCTCCATTTTCGGATGCTGTTCCCTTGGAGTCCTGACTGTTGTTAACTTGCTTTTTCGTCGAACATCCTGAAATAAGGATTGCGATCAGCAGAGCTAAGATGACTAATCCCATTCTTTTTTTTACTTTCAAATTCAATCCCCCTTTTTTAAGCATTTAAGCCTTTGTCTAATTATATAAAATATTCTGATTAATCTTTTTCTACTTTCTTTACATGTTTTTAAACTTTTTCTACTACTTATTCAAAATAAAAAACGTAGCTGCTAATCAATAGAATCAACAAATCTGAAAGAAGGCGGCAGCAATTCATTCTCAGGAAGCTCCTGATAATCTCTTTTTAAATAGCCTTTTTTCATCTTCATAAAATATTCTTGCGCTTTTCCTTTTAATTCCTCTAAATCAAGGTTGGGTAATTTTCGGTCTTTCATGACTACTTTCCCATTGATAATTGATAACTTTACATCTCTTCCAGTTCCGCTTACCATCACTGTTCTTAGAGGATCATCTAATACCCCCATATGGAATCCGTCTAAATCAATTGCAATAATATCTGCTTTTGCACCAGCACAAAGACGGCCCAAATCTTCTCTTCCCAGAAACTTTGCAGCACCTAATGTAGCAGCACGGTAAAGATCTGAGTATGCTGAGTCTTTAACTTCTTTATTTACGATCCTGGAAAGCATACTCCCTGTTCTGATATTCTGGAACATATCCGGAGGAAACGTATCTGTACCTAACGCTAAATTAATTCCTGACTGCTTATATTTTGCAAAGGATTCCATTGCCTGCCCATGCCTTCCAATTATTAGTGGGCAATGAATGACAGTTGTACCCGTTTCCCTCAGCAGTGACAAATCATCTCCACCACCTGTTTTTGCCCCACTGTATCCAGCAATAAAATGGGCATGAGGAATCGCCGTTCTGGATCCTAAAAATCCAAGATTATATAAATGCCTAATTGGCGTTACGCCATATTTCTCAATCATTGTATGATATTCAAATTCACCTTGGGCTGCATGCAATTTGATCGGAACTTTATAATGATCACTATATTGCTTTGTACGGAGAAGACTTTCTTCCGTTTGACTTTCAATCCGCTCAGGCGCAAGCATCCCCCTGACCAAACCATTAAATGAACCATCAAACTCTTCCAAAAAGCGCACAGCTCTTTCCAATCCTTGCCTTCCAGCTTCTTCATCCCAATAAATCTTTATATTGCCATCAGCCTGAACGACTCTTATCCCCGATTGATAGCTTGGGCCCAGGTATATCCGCAGTCCCAGGTCAGCAGCATGCCTTGCTGCCGAAGCAAGCTCCTCATATGTTTCTGCCCATTTTTTATAATGCACAGAAGTGATTGGCATAGCTGTTGTAATTCCATGAAGGATCAGCTGTGAATAGGCATATAAAGATTTAAAGGCCTCTTCTTCAGCCGTCATAATTTCATGGTGCCCTTGCTTAACATACCTCTCTGACCAAAGCAGATTTTTCTGTCTTGCTGAACTGGCCTCCAAATGCAAAATATCATGATCAATATCGCCTAGTGCATTCAAGTCAATAAATCCAGGACTGATTAAAGCGTTGCCGGCATCTATTACTTTATCAGCTTGGCCAGAATAGCTTTTTCCAACATAAATGATGGTTTCATTTTCAAATACAACTTCAGCATTTTCTATCAGGACATGATCTTCTCCATCATATCCAATTACATATTTCCCCTTTATCCTGGTCTTCATTGATTGTCCCCTTTCTCCCCAACAGCTTCTTCTTCGTTATGATCCGTTCCATCCCCATAGGTTCGTGTGTGACCCCAAAAATATTTCGTTTGCTTCATATATTTTTCAAGACCCGCACGCTTAATTGTTGAATTAGCTTCTTCATTTGCTTCTGCCAAAACTGACCTTTCATCAACAGTGCAGACTACTCTGTCTTTCATAAGAACCCTGCCATCTGCGATAACATGCCACACATCATTTGCTGTAGCTTGATGGACAAGCCGATGAATATGCATAAATTCAGGTGTTAAGTGCGGCTGATTCATGTTGACAGTTATAACATCTGCCTTCTTTCCTGCTTCAAGAGAGCCCAATTCATCATCCCATCCAATGCATTTTGCCGCATCAATGGTAACCATCTCCAGAAGCTTACCAGGAGGCAAGCAATATTCATCTCTATGTGCTGCCTGATGTATAAATTGTGTTTTTCTCATCGCTTGAAACATGTCAAAGCTAGTAGAGGGAGAAGTGCCATCTGTTGATATAGCAACTGTCGTTCCCAGCTCGATCAATTCTATCATCGGTGTGCGGGCATGAATTTGAGAAAATCCAGGGGAGGCACTGACATTTGTTCCGGTTTCAGCTAATATTTTCGCTTCATCAAAGGATATCCCCCGGCAATGCTGAAGATGAACATCAGGACCTAAAAGAGCATTCTCCCAATCCTTTACTGCTAAGTGAATCATGCCACCAAAAGCATCAGAGTGGATTCTGGTATTATATTTTCTGGCAATTTCTCTGACTTTCTTTGCTTGGTATAGATCATGCTCTGTTAAATGATGAATTTTCGCAGGTGAAGTTGGGCCAGATGGTTCAACAGATGTAACAATTACGAAAGGGGTAATAAATGCTCGTGTCCGATCTTGATTGGCGTGGTTTAAGGCCTCAATCACTGCTTCTGCACCATTTAACACTTCCTCGTAGGTGACTTCATTAGTAATTCTTTGACCGTCTATCCACCTGCTGAATGAATGTGGCCATGGCGGATTGCAAGGACCGGTGCAAACAACCTCCCTGACACCAGTTTCTGCATAGGCTTTTGCATGATTGATGGCAAAAACCGGATCATCCGACCTTGGCATTGAGCCAAGAACAGATACACCAGTTGTTATACCCGCCTTAAGCCGCTCAAGTGCAGAAAGCTTCCCTTCAAAATACCAGAATTCGTCTGTTACAAAATGCTTATACGTATTCGTCATAATAGGCATCCAAAAATCCAAGCTTTCCATTGCAATTGTCTTAAACATCGAATGGCCGCCATGTCCATGTACATCTATTAATCCAGGCAGGATACAATGATGGCTGCAATCTATTACTTCTTTCGCCTCATACTTTCCCAATAGTTTTTCACTCGTATCTACATCCAGGATTCTGCTTCCATTTATGGCAACAGCTCCATCGGTGATGATGCGCCTGTTTTGATCCATAGTAATGACTGTTCCATGAATCAGGAGTAAATCAATCATTTTCCTCTCCTCACTTCTTTTTAACTTTAAGTATAAGGAAAAAGAAAACACTAAACTTTCAGAATTGTTACTTATATTTAAAGTATTTCTACCTGTTTTTTAATTTTTTTACTCCCCTGCCTTTTAAAATTGAGGCCGCTTTCTATTTCTCCTTCCTTAATAATTCTTCCAATAATATAAATGCATGGTTATTTACTGTATCTTTTGCAGCGTATAGTAGTGTAAGTTGTTGCTTCTTAGATATCTCGTACAGTTCTTCCATCTTGCGAATCTTGTCTGTCTGTGTGCGCAGCTCAATGAGATACTTTTCCCGAAACATACCGAAAAGTTCAGGTTTATGATTAAAAGATTTTCTAAGCTCGCTGCTTGGTGCAACTTCTTTCTCCCAGGCTGATAAATGTGCAGCTTCTTTTTTCATTCCCCTTGGCCACAGCCGATCGACTAAGACTCGGTATCCGTCAGCCTCGTCATACGGATCGTATACTCTTTTTATAGTAATTTCAGCCATTACTTCACCACCAGATTATTTTTGCGTTTCTATCTCACTTGTCATTTGCTATAATTTTATACAAATACAAATTATACAAAATTTTCTAATTCAATCAAATGTGAGGTGCAAGGAATTTGACAGGTACTATTGCCGTTGTTATGACTTTCTCCATTCCCATCATCGCCATCCTGACTTTTCATACACAAAGACTTGCAAAGATTAAACACAATATGATAAAAGATGAAATCACCCTGGAAAAGCTGAAGCAGGAAAACTATCTGCTTGAAACAGAAAAAATGAAGCTCGAACTGGAGCTAACGAGGATTGAAAGTCCTAAGGATCATACAAAAATCATATAAGCAAAAAATCCCCATCTTGAAACAGAAGGGGATTTTGTTTTATATACGTTCAATAATTTTTCTGGCAGTTTCTGCCCCATTTTCGATGCAATCTGGTATTCCTACACCATAATAGGAGCAGCCTGCAAGCCATATTCCCGGGTATTCCTGGCCCAGCCTGTTTTCAATTGCTGCCACTGCCTGCGGATGGGATATCAGATAGTTTGGCATTTTTTCGGTCCAGTTCGTCACTTCACTGGCAGCGGGAACAGCTGTAATGCCAAGGCTTTTTTCAATATCAGCCAAAGCCGTCTGCAGCAAATCTTCTTCATTCATTTCCTTTAGAGATGCAAAGGCTGGATGGCTGCTTTTATAAAATAATCTAACAAGCAAATTACCGCTTTCTGAGGTATGCTCCCACTTGCGGCTTGTCCATGTACAGGCATTGCAGGTTAATTCATCCGTATTTGCTGTGATGAAGCCTGTTCCGTCTTCAGGCAGCTCGCTGTCTGGAATATCATAAGCAAGATAGATTGAGATTAGGGAACTATTTTTCAAAAGATCGAATTCCGCTTTCAGCTCCTCATGATCGAAAAGCGTTACAGCCGCATTATGCGGAATGCTTAGTATCACATGGTCGGCCACCAGGCTTTCGCCATTCGAGAAACCGACTAAAAACCCGCAATCCGTTTTATCTATTTTAACTGCCTCTGTTTTTTTAAAAATTTCTGTTCCATCTAATTCTCCCTCATAAGCATCTATTAAAGCATCCAGCCCTTTTTTAAAGGAAAGGAACTTCTTTCCCCCATCGCTCTGGAACACCTTTTTATTTTCCTCAAAACCTCTTATGATGCTGCCGTATTTTTCTTTATAATCAAACACCTGCGGAAGAGTCGAAGCAATAGTTAAGTCACTGAGATTCCCGGAATATACTCCCGAAAGAACCGGCGCAATTTGTTTTTCCACCAGCTCTTTTCCGAAGAAATGCTCCAGAAAATCGCCAATGGAATCGTTCTTTGTGAAGCTATCATTTTTCGTATAAAAATCTTTTAGGGCTTCAACTTTTCCTTCTGCCGAAACAAGAGCAGATTTGGCAAGAGATTCAACGCTGGCCGGGATCCCAAACACAGAATCTGCCGGGATCAGCTTCAGCTCTCCATCACTATATATATAAGACCTCCCCACAGCATTATAGACAACGTCTTCTTCCAGCCCCAGCTCCTGGATAAAATTCATCGTATTCGCTTTGCGGGCAACAATTGAATCAGCTCCCGCTTCGATTACAAATCCGCCTTCCCTGACAGTGCGGATTTTCCCGCCAAGCTTTTCTGCTGATTCTGCCAGCACAAGCCTTATATCCTGATCATTTTCTTTTTTCCACTTATTCAGTTCATACATAGCGGATAACCCTGTTACACCGCCGCCTATGACCAATACTGTTTTCACTCGTATGCACCTCAGTTTACATCCAATTCATATATAAAGTGTACCATAACATGAAGTGGTGAAAGAATGTGATGGTTTGTCCAAATGATGAATATATTTATTCAAAAAAAAAACGGAGAACGCACCTCTCCGTTTCATCATTTCCTGAACCAATTCGCATGTTCATCCATATGCAAAAAAGGAATGTCCGTATCAACTTCACCAGTGATTCTATTCATTTCAATATCCTGACCATCGAGCCAATGCCCGAAGTCAAAGATAATAGGATCTCTATCGCCGCCGAGTGCAAACCAGGCCTTCATCTCCCCTGGCAGATAGGCTGATGTATGAATCGTCCCTGCCCAGCTGCCATAAAGATCTGAAAAAACACCTTTATCGCTATCATTCAGGAGGCGGAAAGCATCATATGCATCTAATCGCTCACCCTGATGGCTTTTCATGACATCCAGCCTGCGCATGCTGTCAGCTAGATGGTTGCGATTTTCATCCTTCAAGATTTCAAAATGGTTTGTACAGGCAGTTGTCTGACGGACCTGTACACCTCTCGGAGATGTTTCAACTGCATAAGTCTCTCCGCTTGTGTCATACACCACATATGTAAAGGAATGGCGGTGCGGTATTTCCTTTAGCATTTCAACCGCTTCTTCCACGTTTGCACATGCCTCCAAAATAAGGCGGCCGATCATACAGCAGATAAAGCCATCAGCAGGCTTTTTCCGGTTCATGAAGTTATAGCCAATCACAAGTCCTTTTTCGTTCATGCCATCCATCCTGCCCGTCACCCTCTGGCTGGGACCAATCATTGCATAGCCCTGATCTGCCGGCTGATAAAAGGTATAGCGCCCCTCATAGGTTTTCGGGTGGTAATCATAATTGCGGATCAGGTAGTCATCCCCTGTAAGAATGGAACAGCCCGAACGGACATAATCGAGCCGATACCCTCCAAACTCCTTTAAAACCCTCTCCATCGGCCATTGCAATGCTTCCTGTATCCCAAGCAGCTCATCCCAAATTCCTGGTGCAAACCTCGTAATCGCTTTTTTCACTTCTGCTTCACTTATTGAAAAACGCGGCTTTCTTACCTTCCATTGATCCTCCCGATTTATAACAGAAAGAGAATCCTTTATAAGTTCTCCCTGCATGAAGCCAAAATCAAAGTGGGTTCCGCGGAATTGAATAATATCACTGTAAATCTTTTTCAAGATAAATCCCTCTTCTATTCGTTTCTTTTATTAAGAATAAATGAAGCCTGCATGAAATTCCAGCCGAGGGATTTTTGAATTCTAAATCTCTTTTAATTTAATGCTATAAAACCTCATACTTTTCGGAATTCCTTTTATGGCAAATATTCCGTTATAAATTAAGGATCTTACTCTATACTCGGCAAAGCCATCACCAATAGGCTCATCCAGGTGCCCAATCACTTCGCCAATTAATCTGGCTGATTTTATAAAACCTTTATTGCTTTTATGGAGCTTTTTTGCTGACTCGATGATATACTCATCAAAATAACTCTCTGGTACACTATGTATTTCATTATCTCTCCATATACGCAATACTTCCTTTGTCTTGGAGAGTGCCTGCCAATCCGATACAAAACTATTTCTTTCTTCTGCAGATAAAGGGCTTCCAATGTTTTTATCTAATATTATCTTCAGCTTTTCTGGAGCTGCTTCACCTGTGTGCCTTAAAATGTAGTGATGCTTTTTCGCAGGGAAAAGCTCCTTATATGACTGAGCAGTATTAATAACATGCACATTATTTTCTTTGTTTCTAAATAAGTTAAGGAAATACCGCAATCCAGTTTGTTCATCAGCGTTATCAGCTGTCCAGATAACGATCGGTTTTCCCGCTGGTATTGTATCCATCTCTTCAAGAGCTTTGGCTATTTTTCTTTCATATCTGATTTCCAGGTAATCTTCATGCATATTGATATGATCAATCAGCCATTCTAATCGCTTTTTTCTGCCCTCTTCTTCATGCAGCTTCCAGAGAGGTCCATTACTAAAAAAATCAGGATAGCCAATGACCTTATTTTCTTTACTAAGCCCTGCCTTTAAAGAGCCTGCCGGTGATTCTCCGCACACAATGTGGTATGTTTCATATTCCCGCTCCCATTTTCTCTCTTGGGAATAAAAGAGTATTTTTTTTTGAATATCATTGAGCTGTTCAAGTATTTCTTCATGAGAATCAGTGCTGTTGTTCAATGTCTGGACCCGTAGCAATGTGTGGAATAAAAAGGTTTTCGCTGCTCTCTCTGGAAGTTTCTCAATTGCATCCCGTAATTCGTCCATCATCATGATCACCCTTTGTAAATGAATTGGAAATCTACCTTTTCTACGAATGACCTTGATGTTAGTTTCATAAAAAGCCGATTTGTTTGCAAAGGGAGTTTAGATCGCTTAAGATTAAATCGTACACGATTAAAAATGGGAGGTATCCTAATGACAACAGTTTATGATTTTGAAGTCAAAAAAACAAATGGTGAATTGAAATCTCTGAAAGAATATGAAGGCAAACCTCTGATTATTGTAAATACAGCAAGCAAATGCGGATTAACGCCACAATTCAAAGGACTGCAGGAGCTTTACGATAAGCATAAAGACAGCGGGCTTGAAATTCTTGGGTTTCCATGTGATCAGTTCAATAACCAGGAGTTCGATAATATTGAGGAAACCACTGAGTTTTGCCAGCTTAATTATGGAGTATCCTTCCCCATTTTCGCTAAAATTGATGTAAATGGCGACAAAACTGACCCATTATTTGCTTTCCTAAAAGAACAGAAAAAAGGAATTCTATCTAAAAACATTAAGTGGAACTTCACAAAATTCCTCGTTGACCGCAATGGCCAGGTTGTAGAACGCTATGCACCTACAACTGAACCAGGAAAAATCGAGGAAGATTTGACGAAATTATTGTGATGCCAGATTAGAATCAGGTGATTATGTGAAAGACTTTTTTACACTGGACAAACAGCTATGCTTTGCTGTTTATGAAACAGCAGGCGAATTTACAAAACTCTATACAAGTGCCCTTCAGCCATTCGGCTTAACCTATCCGCAGTATCTGGTTCTTCTGGCACTTTGGGAAAAGGATGGCGTGACAGCAAAGGAGCTTGGAGAAAGACTAAATCTTGGCACCGGAACACTCACTCCTATGGTTTCAAGAATGATTTCTAATGGCTGGATTCGAAAAGAGCGTTCCAAAGAAGATGAACGCAAGGTGTATATTTTTCTTGAGGAAATAGCACGCAAGAAAAAACAGGATATCACCCAGAAAGTCGGAGAGGCCATTCAGGCTTGCAGCATTGAGCTGGAAGAATATGACGAACTTATGGAGCTTCTCGGTAAACTTAGATTTAAGTTAAGGAGCAGAGTACCTCGCTGATTCGGGGTACTCTTTTCACAGTTCCATGTTTAATCCCTCCAAAAAAAGCCATATTAAGGATAGATAATTGGAAGGGAGCAATCTTCATGGAGTTTTTACCAAGAGAGCAAGTAATCAGAGAACTGCAGGAACCATTTCATTTATATATTGATAAATATGGAATAGATGACATTGGGGTTTTCGAGGAAGAAGGCCAGGACCATCATTGTTATATGGGATACACGGTAAAAAAAGCAGGGAAAACTTATCACGTGCATAGTCCATTCATAAAAGATGATAATGGAGGATTGTCTCCTGCAAAAAATGAGTGGACCATTGAATCGGATGAACCTGATCGCATTGACCGAAGAGGCTTCAATAATATAGAACAAGCACTTCAGGAATTATAAAGATTGTTCTGATTTTCGATTTTTGACTTTTGAACTATATTAAATTTAGAATATTTTGTCTATAATGGAATTGAATTAGAAAGGAGTGAAAAGTATGGCTGTTAATGCCTATCTTAATTTTGAGGGAAATACCCGTGAAGCGATTGAATTCTATGCGAGGGCTTTTGAAACAGAAATGCCTGAGATATCAACCTTTGGTGATTCACCACCTAATCCAGAATATCCTCTTCCGGATGAAGCAAAGAATTTGGTCATGCATTCGAGCCTGAACATTTGCGGCAGTAATGTAATGTTTTCAGATACTTTTCCCGGTATGCCCTTTACAGTAGGAAATAACATTAATCTCGCAGTTGTCATTAATGATCTGGATAAACTGAGAAAGTATTTTAACAACCTGCAGGAAGGCGGCACAGTAACCATGGAGCTGCAGGAAACATTCTGGAGCAAGAGCTTTGGCCAGTTAACAGACAAATTCGGTGTAAACTGGATGTTCAGCCACGAAAGTGAATAACATACATAGACAAAAATGGAGGCATGCGGCCTCCATTTTTATTATTCATTCAGCAAATGATGAAGCATTCTTTTCTTATCATCAAAGAATTGTTTCATGATGCGGTAATGATTTGTTTCTTCCAGCTTCTTTTCTGAAATGCCTTCCTCGCTGAATTCATATATCGCTGCATCCGGATAGGCCATAATGATCGGAGAATGTGTGGCGATAATAAATTGTGATTGTTCCCTGACCAAATCATGAATTCTAGTCAGCATGGACATTTGCCGCAAAGGAGAAAGTGCCGCCTCAGGCTCATCCAGAATATAGATCCCATTGCCGCGGAACCGGTTAAGAAATGTAGAGAAAAACGCTTCTCCATGAGATTGCTCATGTAAAGAACGGCCCCCAAAGGAGTCGATTACTTTTGGTGCGCTACCTTCCCGGTCCATTTCCTCAATATTGGAAGCTACATTATAGAAACTCTCTGCCCTTAGGAAAAAGCCATCAGATGGCCTATCTATTCCTTTTATCACCTTGAGATAATCTCCCAGCACAGAATGCGAATCGAAGGTTGAAAAGTTAAAATTGAAAGATCCGCCTTCTGCATTAAATCCCAGTGCAACCGCTACTGCCTCAAGCAGGGTCGACTTTCCCATCCCATTCTCGCCTATCAGAAAGGTTACTTTCGGGTGAAAAGTCATCTCATCCAGCGTTTTCAAGCTCGGAAGGCTGAAGGGATACTGGTTGAAGGATGGAATTTCTTCTCTTTTAAGGCTAATACCTCTTACATATTGTGAACTTAACAAATCCATACAAAATACCTCATATATTTTATAGTCAGCTATTTGCCATCAGGGCTGAAGCCAGCCATTCGTTCATATTAAGTTCCGCAAAACGTTCGATAAGGCATGCCGGATGGCTCTGGCAGTTTGCAGTATTCTTCCTGCTCTATTGTATAGGCATAAGGATCCTGAAGTGCTGCAAGAAGCTTTTTCATCACGCTGTAATCCCCATTGTTAACAGCTGCTTCAAGAGCTTCTTCCACTCTGTGATTTCGGGGGATGACGGATGGGTTGCTATTCCTCATTAATTCATTGACTGCTTCTTTCGATTCCTTCTGCCTGTTCAGCCTTGCCTGCCATTGTCCATGCCAGTCCGCATATTCCTGATCATCGAATACTGAAGTTTCCTCAAACTTGCCCAAAGTTAATGAACGGAAGGTGTTTGTATAATCTGCTCCAGACTTCTGCATCATTTTTAGAAGGCCGGTAAAAAGGACTTCATCTTCTGCTTCTTCATGAAAAATTCCGAGCTTTGCCCTCATCCCTGCAAGCCAATGGTTTTGATAAATTTTATTGTATTCCGAAATTGCATCCTGGGCTATATTTACAGCCTCCTCCTCATTTTCATGCAGCAGAGGCAAAAGGGTCTCAGCGAATCTGGCCAGATTCCATCCGCCTATATAAGGCTGATTTTCATATGCATAGCGGCCTTCTCTGTCTATGGAACTGAAAACGGTTGCCAAATCATACTTATCCATAAAGGCACACGGACCATAATCAATGGTTTCTCCGCTAATGGCCATGTTGTCGGTGTTCATAACTCCATGGATAAAACCTGTTAACTGCCATTTGGCAATGAGTGCAGCCTGGCGCTGGATCACTTTCTGCAAGAGTGCCAGGTAAGGATTTTCATCATCTCTAATTTCAGGATAGTGGCGCTGAATCGTGTAATCTGCCAGGGTTTTAAGCTCCTCAACCGGCCTCCAATTTGCCGCATATTGAAAAGTGCCCACCCGTATATGACTATCAGCCACTCTTGTCAGGATAGCACCTGGAAGCTCGGTTTCCCGGATAATGGCTTCACCTGTTGTTACAACTGCCAGACTGCGGGTAGTGGGAATTCCAAGGGCATGCATGGCTTCACTGATAATGAACTCACGGAGCATAGGGCCAAGAGCTGCACGGCCATCTCCTCCGCGTGAAAACGGAGTTCTGCCGGAGCCCTTCAGCTGAATATCAACCCGTTTATCCTCAGGGGTAATCTGCTCGCCAATCATCATCGCCCGGCCATCTCCAAGCATATTAAAGTGTCCGAACTGATGCCCTGCATAAGCTTGAGCGAGAGGTTCAGCTTCTTCTGGCACTTTACTGCCTGCAAGCACCTCAATGCCTGTTTTGCTTGTCAATGCATCAATGTTTAATCCCAAAGATTTCGCCAGTGGCTCGTTAAGGATTACCAGCTCATGGGATTGTACAGGGTTTGGCTTTACTTTTGAAAAAAATGTCTGTGGCAGCCGTGCATAGCTATTATCAAAATTCCATCCGGTTTCATTATTAGTTGTCATTCTATCTCCTTCCTGTCTGCATGGATTTATTGTCATTTTCATTTATTATACCCTTTTCAGAGAAACCTAGCGGGTTTAATAATCTTCTCTTTTTGTATGTAAAAAAAACCTGACAGCCGGGATCTTTAAATTCTCCAGCAGTCAGGCCTTCTCGTTCTTATTCACTATGCTCAAATGTTTTACAGGCTGTTTCTTCAACATCATCAGCTTCCCGGCCATTCTGGCCAATCACATAAATAGAGTCGGCTACACATTTATCACCTTCAGCCCAATACTTGCAGTTCTCAACATTACATAAAACTTCTACTTCCATTCTTGGCCACCTCCTTTTGGTTTACTGATCAATACCCCTTTTCCAAGTGGATTAACCATATGGGATTTACTTCCATTCATGGGTAAAATGGCTTTGGCTGGAGAAAATCAGTCTTCTTAATTTTTCTTCATTTCCGGAGAAGTTAGGTAAAAAAAGAGGATGGGCCGCTTTCCCATCCTCCCTTTAGAATTCAGTTATTGTTTCCATCGAGGTTCATTGACGCAAAGGCATCAAGCAATTCACGCACTTCATCTGTAGACCTTGTGTTCATCAATTGATTTCTTAGTGCACTTGCCCCTGGAAATCCTTTGACATAGATCTTGAAAAAACGATGAAGAGCCGTGAACGGCCGCAGCTCTAAATGCGAATATTGATCATGGAGGTCCATATGCAATCTTAAGAGGTCAAGCAATTCCTCACTGCTATGATCTTTCTTCTCCTTTTCAAAGGCAAATGGATTATGGAATATGCCGCGCCCAATCATAACTCCATCAATACCGTATTTCTGGGCCAGCTCCAAGCCCGTCTGACGGTCAGGAATATCTCCATTGATCGTCAAAAGGGTATTCGGTGCCACCTGATCGCGAAGTTTCTTAATCTCCGGGATCAGCTCCCAATGAGCAGGCACTTTGCTCATTTCGTCCCGTGTACGCAGATGAATGGAAAGATTAGCAATGTCCTGCTCCAAAATGTGTTTCAGCCAGACCTTCCATTCGTCTACTTCCGTGAAGCCAAGCCTTGTCTTTACACTTACCGGCAAACCTCCTGCTTTGGCTGCCTGAATCAATTCAGCTGCAACTTCCGGGCGGCGGATCAGGCCGCTTCCCTTTCCGTGCTGTGCCACATTGGGTACAGGACAGCCCATATTGATATCCAATCCCTTAAAGCCCAGTTCTGCCATACCAATACTCATTTGCCGGAAGTATTCAGGCTTATCCCCCCATATATGGGCTACAATTGGCTGTTCATCCTCTGTAAAAGTTAAACGCCCACGCACACTATTGATCCCCTCAGGGTGACAATAACTATCTGAGTTTGTAAACTCAGTAAAAAACACATCAGGTCTGGCTGCTTTACTCACCACATGGCGAAAAACAACATCCGTCACCTCTTCCATTGGTGCCAGTATAAAAAAAGGCCGTGGTAACTCACGCCAAAAATTTTCTTTCATCTTTTTATTCCAATCCTCTCATTAAGGGATACCATACTAACCCATATCCCAAAATTAAAAAGCAGCGTGTCTCTGCTCCTTTACACTTATACCATGCTTAGGCACTTTTTATCAAACTGCCTGCAGAAGTTTAAAATTTCATACATTGACTGGTAATGTGACACTTAGTTCCCACACATTCCTGAATGATACGCGGGGTTCACATCTTCTTAACCGGAATCTTCGGCGGAAAAGGATTTTTAAGCACCTATCCGCCTCTCTCCCTCCAGCTCCCCGCCCATTGGCTTGAGCTATGCTTTGCATTTATTATTCCCTTTTTGTTTCGAATGGTTCACTATTGATTTTGGATCAGCAACAGGGAAAGCTTCTCCATTTTAGTCATCAAGTTCGAAATCTTCTTCCTGCAGCTGTTTTGCTTGTGGCTTTTGATTTAAATACGCTTCAAATTTTGAGCCAAATAGTGTTTCAGGTCTTTGGTAGCGGGAATATCGCGGGTCTCGCTTCCACTCAGCAGCCTTCAAATCAATAACCTTTTGAAAATCCACCAGGGTGAAGCCTTGTTCCCACCAAGCCCTGATCAGACTCCTCGATTTCCTGGAGCTCTCCCGATAGCCCGAATCCGTTTTCTCATTGAGATATTGGATGATGGCAGCGTACGGAACTTCCGTTTCCATGCCCTTGTCCTGCCACTTCGAATATTCCTTGCCCTTTATTTGGATTGGCCCCTTTAATTCTCCCTCAATCTCCCTCATCTTTTCGTAGTCAATCGAATACCATTTTGTCTGATCCCAATTGAGCGCATTGAAATTATTCGATAGGAGATAGCCCTTTCCCTCGAGAATGGCAATAGTTCGCTTAATTGTACTCAGCGACCAGAACGGCAACTGTTTCTTCCATTCTTCATAAGTGTTGTAGACCCATTTTCGGCCATCCTTCTCATTCCTGCTGACTGTAAGCCAATAATGGACATGCTGAAGCACGATCGCCTCCTTCATTCCCAGCTTCACCGCGAGCGACGGTATCACAATAATGGGCCGCTCCCCCACCAAAAACTTGCTCATTCCAATCCCTCCAGAATATCTTTAAAAATGGTCCCCGAACCTCATTATGATAATCAATGACACCATCCATTGTTTCAGCTCCCTCACCCCCTATATACAAACAAACAACAAAAAGGACAGGGTGAATTTTCATTTTTATATTGTCTGGTTAGGACACTATGGGACCATTCAACAGCTGACCGAAAAAGAGAGACTATAAATATCATTTTGTATGTATTCTTTGTAGTAATCTATGGTATTGGTTTGCTCAGGCTGGAATGCTTTAAATGGGGCAGCCTGACCTCATTAAAGGTGGGTCAAAGGGACAGGTTCATCGTCCCAGCATAACACCCAACAAAAAAAGAGCGGTTAACAGCATACCCCTCCTCATTCAGGCCTGTTTCAGAATGGAGTCTGAAACAAGCCCATAAAATATTTTCTGTCTTGTTATAGGCATATCATTGTTTACTTATTTGCAATTAACAGCTGATCCAACACAACTGTATTATTTGAGTTGAAGCAGTGTAACTGATTCCACATGTGTGGAGTGTATGTGGCAACATATGGGGTACTGGTAAGTTTTCAAATATTTTAAGAACATGACCTCCGTGTAAATCAATGCCAGGTTGTCACCGGACAAATCCAGCAAGCATAAACAAAATCGAAGTCTTCTATTAACCGCAATTGTACTTGCACGGATTCCCGATGAATACCTCAACATTTAACTACAGTACTCGGTGCATTTGCGGGTGCAGCCAAGAAGATAGCAGCATAGCAAGATCATGGTGTGAAAAGTTTCCATTTCCCTTCAGTGACAACTTCGACCTCTCCGTCAATCACTTTAATGGCGGTTTGGTCATCAATTGCATACGCCAGCCTCTGCATTCCGGCGGCCCATCTCTCTGCAGCAGCCATTGTATTATACGGCAGCATCTCGTGATCCAGATGCGGGAACATTGCAAAATCGACCATACTCAACGTTTCATCCCCACCGCTCGGCGGAGTCCAGCTAACGAAGAAGTCCCCAATCCTTGGTGCCATCACCATGCTACCGGCGCTCATTCCCACATAGACTGCGCTGAGCGAAGGCAAGAGGTCCGCCAATCCGGACTGCTTCATCCAGTAACCCAAGTAGAGGGCGTCGCCTCCCCCCACCAGCAGGACGTCCGTTTCCCGTACCAGCGGCACCCAGCGGTCTTCACTAATACTTGGCAGCGCCGTGAGCTCCAGTATGCCGACGGATTTCCAGCCCAGGTCGACCATAGGATTATCTTCTTTCCCGCTGATGAACTCCCAAGCTTTTACCCCGGGGCCAACCCAGGGGTGTCCGTACATCGCGGTGGGGATACACAGGGCGTTGGAGTCGGCGATTGGCTTGTCCAGCATGTCAACCAACGCGTCATGTATGCTTTTGTTATTGATGCCAGCAGATGTAAGCAGAAGTTTCATAACTCCACTCCTTGTCGTTGTATGGTATTGACAGATTACACTTATCATGTGTTATTTTACTTAATATTCCGAAAGTTAGACCCTTTTAAGTATAACAATTTTCCGATAGATTCAACTGGTTCTTTATGTAGATTTTAAATATTATTTACTAATTCATTAAATTCAATTTCTTTAATAAACTATCATTTGTTCCAAAGTTACAGTCATCAAGTGGCAAGTTCTGCGTATGAGTTAGACCCCTAAATAAAAATCCCCCAAACTTTTTAGTCCGAGGGAATATAAAACACAATTAAATATTCAACTAAAACCTGCTAAATCCACTAATACCAAGCTATTTTAGCTCTATCAACGCGACTGCTTCCACGTGTGCCGTCTGCGGAAACATATCCACCGGCTGTATGCCATTTACTTTATATTTTGAACCCAGGACTGAAATATCCTTTGCCAATGTGGACGGGTTGCATGATACATAAATTACTTTCTTCGGCTGGACTTTTAAAATCGTCTTCAACAGCTGCTGATCCAGTCCTGTTCTTGGCGGATCGACGATGATGACGTCCGGCTTCCAGCCTTCTTTAGTCCATTTCGGCAGCCATTCTTCTGCCTTTCCGACAACGTATTGGGCATGTTTAATTCCATGGCGGGCAGCATTTTTCTTTGCGTCCTCAATGGATTCTCTTATGATATCCATCCCGCGGATTTCCGCTGCCTGATCTGCTACCCATAGTCCGATCGTTCCGACGCCGCAGTATGCGTCAGCTACTTTTTCTTTGCCGGTTAAAGCCGCTGCTCTCTTGACTTCATTATAAAGTTTGACGGTCTGTTCAGGGTTCAGCTGGAAAAATGTCCGGGCCGATAATTCAAACTGCAAATCTCCGAGTGTTTCCTGGATAAAGTCGCTTCCGTCCAGATTCATGGTTTCCTGTCCAAAAATAAGGGAGGTTTTTTCACCATTCACATTTTGAATGATTGATTTTACTTCAGGCAGCTCTGTCTTGATTTTTTCTATAATGACCTCTTTCTTTGGAAGCTCTTTTTGAGTTGTAATCAGTACAACCTGAAGTTCTCCTGTCTGAATACCTACCCTGGCAACGATTGTTCTTACGATGCCTTTTCGGCTTCTTTCATTATAGATTGGGATTCTCAAGTCCTGAAGAATCCGTTTCACTGTTTCAGTCGCCCTTGTTGTTTTCGGATGCTGTACCGCACAGTGCTCAATATTAATCAGGCGGTGCGAATTCATGCCATATAATCCGGCAAGCACCTTCCCGTCTTTTTGGCCAACCTGGAACTGGCTTTTATTTCTGTAGCTCCACGGTTCTTCCATTCCAATGGTTTCTTTGATATCCAGCTTCTCAGGATTCAGCTTTGTATGGCGCTCTAAAGCTTGAATGATAATATCCCGTTTCTCCTTCAGCTGCTGATCATAGCGGAGATGCTGCAGCTGACAGCCGCCGCACTCATGATATACCGGGCATGGCGGCTGAACACGGAATTCCGATTTTTTACGGATTTTCTTTATTTTGGCCTCAGAAAACTTTGGATTTACCTTTGTTGCTTCTGCCACAATTTCCTCGCCAGGCAGTGCTCCCGGAACAAATACGACCTGCCTTTTAAAATATCCGACACCTTCGCCATTGATGCCAAGCCTTTTGATTGTCAGCGGGAAAGTTTGCTTTAGTTTTAATTTAGCTGTTTGTTCTTGTTTCATGGTGCTTCATCACTCCAAATTACTCGATGCTCCTCCACAAATAAAGAGAAGCATAGCTCAAATAGGGATCCCAGCTCTTCGAGAATGTCTCCATTTCCTTCAGAGTCGGTTTCGCTTCTAATTTAAATAGTTTTTTTAAGGCATTCTGGATGCCAATGTCTGCTGCTGGAAAAAGATTTGGCCGGCCAAGCCCGAACATTAAGAAGTTCTGAACAGTCCAGGGCCCGACACCACGCAATTTGATTAGTTTATCATAAATCTCTTCATCTGAAAGGTGTTTAAGCTCGTCAAAGTTTAATTTTCCCGCGGCCGTTTCTTTTGCAATGCCAATGACATATTCCGCTTTTCGTCCGCTGAACTGCAGCTCTCTTAATTCATCCACTTTCAGTTCTGCAACTTTTTCCGGAAGCGGATAAAACCACACACCATCCTTTTCGAATCCAAATGCTTTTACAAACCGTTCTGTTAATGTGTGTGCGAAAGCAAGATTAAGCTGCTGGTGAATAATGCATTTTAATATACAGCTATATGGATCAAAATCAAGAACAATTGGAGTTCCATAATGAGCATCGAAAATTGGCTGTAATTCAGTGTTTTGAAAATGCTTGTGAATCCTCTCAAGAGGCAAATTCCATTGAAAAATTTCCGATAAGCGCTCTGCTGCTATTTCTTTAAGGGGACCATCCGTTCCGGAAATTAAAAATTCCGGCTTATCAGTCGTTCCGGTTGCTTTTACATCGCCCACAACTGGATGTTGACCGAGCATCATCGGCACTTTCACAGACCTGTTCTCTATATCCACCTGGTTTAGAGGGTCATTTGATAGCCTGTCCAGTACCAGATCAAAATTATAAGGTCCTTCTACTTGTATCTTTTCCAAGAAGAATCCGTCCTTTATCATTTTCCCCGATTATAGCATTTTTTGCTGTTATTTTACTAAAATTGTTCGACTATGCAAAAATAGACCCTGAAAAGTCGGGTCTATCTCATGCAATTATTGAATTTCTGCTGTATTACCGGCCAAAATTGGGTATTTACCGGCCATTTTTGAGAAAATACCGGCCAAAGAACATAATTTACCGGCCAAGAGTACTTGGGTGTGCCCATCCGAATTTTTTATCAGCCAAACACAAATCAGTACAGCATCCGCTCCCCAATAGCCTGCTCCCATGTCAAGTCATCAAGGCTCTTAAAGGTGTACCCGCGTTTTTTTAGATCCTGAATGGCTTTCTCGAGAGCATCGGCATTGTCCTTTGAAACAGTGTGCAAAAGCAGGATACAGCCTGGATGGATCTGGCGCATAATATTGTCGTAAGAATACTGCCAGCCCTTCTGCCGGTCTGTGTTCCAGTCGACAAAGGCCAGTGACCAAAAAACGTGAGTGTAGCCTTCCTTTTTAGCCAAAGCCAAAGTACGCTCACTGAAAATGCCTCGAGGCGGCCGCAAATAAGCCATCTGCTTAACACCTGTAAGCTTTTCGTTTTCTGCACGAACCATCTCAAGCTCTTTAATAAATTTCTCATCGCTCACTCTTGTCATATCAGGGTGGTGCCAGGAGTGATTGCCTATGATATGCCCTTCAGCGGCCATCCTCTTTACAAGATCGGGTGCGCTTTTTAAATAATGTCCTGTTACAAAAAAGGCAGCAGGGACATTTTCTTTCTTCAGAACATCCAAAATTTGTCCTGTATAGCCGTTTTCGTATCCATTATCAAAGGTTAAATAAATGTCCTTTTTGCTTGTATCGCCTTTGTAATAAGAACCATGTCTTTCAAGCAGAGAGTCGAGCGGCTTTCCTGCTTCGGCCGGCACCTCATTTTTTGCTTTTTTGAATCCCCAGTGAACCGGCGAGTTGCCATAATTCGCATAAGCTGTTCCGGAGAAAAACAGGATAAAAACACTCAGGAAGATACTTATTTTTTTCATCTGAGCTCCTCCAATGATTTTTTCTTAGTGTTTGTGAATGAAATAAAATCATTCGCAGGGCTTATTGGCAATAAATGCACAAAAAAAGAGAGGCTGCTTACAGCCTCTCTCTCGTTCATTTATTAGAATACACGCTCTTTGAATTGAGCCAATTTCTCAAGCGAAGATTTATCTACATCCCTATGAAGACTGTTTCCATGGGAATCCATCGTCACAACTGCAGTAAAGCCTTCAACCTTCAGATGCCACATAGCTTCCGGAATACCGAATTCCATGAGGTCCACGCCTTCAACTGACTTGATGCAGTCAGCATAATATTGTGCTGCTCCGCCGATTGCGTTTAAGTAAACGCCGCCATGCTCCTGGAGTGCTGCCAATGTTTTCGGCCCCATCCCGCCTTTACCGATAACAGCACGGATGCCGAACTTTTTCATGATATCGCCCTGATAAGGCTCCTCACGAATACTTGTTGTCGGTCCAGCAGCTTTTACATGCCACTGGCCTTCATCATCTTTCATCATGACCGGGCCGCAGTGGTAAATAACCTGGCCAATAAGATCGACTGGTGCATCATTGTCCATCAAATGGTGGTGGATGGCGTCACGGCCCGTGTACATCATGCCGTTAATTTGTACCACATCACCAACCTTAAGATTGCGAATTTGTTCTTCAGTGATCGGCGCCTGTAATGTAACGATATTTGTTTGTTCAGCTGTTTCTGCTGCTGCCGCTGTCTCAAGTTCGGCTTCAGATGCGCCGAAGTCGATGTGTTCGCCTTCCTGGTACATCCATTCATTAATTTCGCCTGTTTCCATGCTGATTGCCATGCCAAGGCGGCGGAATGCCCAGCAATTATAGGCAACAGAAACGAAGAAGCTTGCAGGAATACGGTTCATAACACCAACTTTACAGCCTAAAAGTGTTGTTTCGCCGCCGAAGCCCATTGTTCCGATTCCTAACTCATTTGCATTCTCCATCACGTAATCCTCGAGTTTGCGGAGGTCTTCATTAGGATTTACATCATCTACAGAACGGAACAGCTGCTCTTTCGCCAGATCATAGCCTGAAGAGCGGTCTCCCCCGATGCCGACACCGATGAAACCGGCGCTGCATCCCTGTCCCTGCGCCTGGTATACAGAGTGCATGATGCATTTACGGATTCCATCAAGGTCCCGTCCAGCTCGGCCAAGGCCTTCAAGTTCGCAAGGAAGGCTATATTGGATATTTTTATTTTCACAGCCGCCGCCTTTAAGAATCAGCCGGGCGTCAATATAATCTTTTTCCCATTGTTCAAATTTAATGACAGGCGTCCCAAAGCCAAGGTTGTCCCCGCTGTTGGCGCCAGTTAAGGAATCAACAGAGTTCGGGCGAAGCTTTCCGTCCTTAGTTGCCTGTGCGATTGCGTTTTTGATCGCTTCCTTCATGACCAGCTGGTTAGCACCGACTGGCGTCTTGATTTTGAACGTCGGCAATCCGGTATCCTGGCAAATTGGCGACACATTATCATCAGCCATTTTAATATTATTCGTAATGGTATCTAAGCTCATAGCTGCTCTAGTGCCAGCATTTTCTCTTTCTTTCGCTGATTTGATTGCACGGCGCACATCACGCGGAAGATTAGTGGATGTCTCAACAATCAGCTGATACATGCTTTCCTGAAATTTGTCGATATTCATTGCTTTAGTCCCCTTCCCTTTGCTCCCTATATAGCTTATATCTATTATGAAAATTACAATTATTAATCGTCTATCATTATACTCCTATCTGACTCGTATTTAAAGACAAAGGTTGCAATCGTTTACAGGATGAAAGAGGAAATTTTCGTGAAACGAAAGAAGCAATTTCCATAAAAAAAGAGCCCTTAGGCCCTTACTTAATTAATCGCGGTTATTAAATTCACGGCACTTGGATTCGAGGTCATCGATCATTTCAATCAGACGGTCGATGTCTTCAAGTTCGGTGTCTTCCGGCTCAATAGCTTCCAGTACGTCCAGGAACATATTTAAGCGCTGTTTTAGAAAAGTAACCTGTGAATTCTTATCTTGAATCGGACTGCCCAAAACGTTCTCTCCTTTCGTCTCGATTACATCCTACATGAAAAGCGGCTTTTCGGCAAATGCACATTTGTATTTATTATGCCCCTGTATTTCACAGCTCAATATACTCATCTTTAAAAATGAAGCTGACGCCAAAGTTGGCATCAGCTTTTGATTTGCTCCTCTGTAATTCCGGCTGCCTTACCTTCACGGCTGGAGTCAGCAGCACCATATAGACGGCCTTTCTCCCGGTCGATCTGAATGGCCTGAACATTCCCGATTCGGCTTGGTTTATCTCCAAATTCAAATCCACTTGATTCCATTTCGCCTTTGGATTCCATGCTTATTCCCGGCTCCCATTCAATGAGCGGGCCTGTGGTGGCAAAGATTCTAGGCTCTTCAATGGCTTCCTTTAAATTCATCTTATGATCAATGATATTCACGATCGTCTGAAAAACCGAGCCAATAATGGTCGGCCCGCCTGGAGAACCAAGAGTTAGAACGGGCTGGTCATCCTTAAATAAGATCGTCGGGCTTTTGCAGCTGACTGGTCTTTTGTCCGGATTTGGTTCATTGATTCCGCCAGGGTTGGCATCAAAGTCTGTAAGCTCATTGTTTAATAAGAATCCGTAGCCCTTTACCATAATCCCTGACCCAAATGGATGCTCAACGGTTGATGTACATGCGGCAATATTGCCCCATTGGTCGACAACCGTGAAATGAGTTGTTTCACTTTTCTCTAAATCATCAGGCTGGCGGATAATCGGCTTTGGTTCGCCTTCTTGATATTTCCAAGGGTTGCCAAAATCAATCGCATCATTTCTTCTTTTAAAATTAATGGCTTTAACCCTTTCAGCAATATAATCATCATGAAGCAGGCCTTCAATAGGGAGATCTGAAAATTCCGGATCACCTGAATAGGCAACTTTGTCCGCAAATGCCAAACGCATGGCTTCGGTAATCAGATAATACTTTTCCCAGGACTTTGCGTCATACTGGCTTAAATCAAACTTCTCCAGCATTTTTAGTATTTGGATGACTGTTACTCCGCCTGCACTTGGAGGAGCTGACGAAGCAATCTTATAGCCTTTATACTCGCCCCATATCGGTTCATCAATGGTAAGCCGGTAATTCTTTAGGTCCTCAAGCGTCATAAAGCCGCCTTCTTCTTTTAAAGTTTCTACGATGGCTTCTGCTATCTCTCCTTCATAAAAGGAGGCTATTCCTTCTTTTTGCAGGATCCTGAATGTCCTGGCTAAATGATCTTTGACTAGCCTGTCACCTTCTTTTAGAGATTTGCCTTCCGGAAAATAAAAGGCTTTCGCTTCATCACCCAGCCTGTAATGAAAGTTTTGAAGAGCTTCCTCCATCACCCAGTTCACTTCCACACCGCTCTCAGCAGCTTTGATTGCCGGCTGGATCAGATCGGCTAATGACTTTGAACCGTGTTCCTTAATAGCTGTATCAAAAGCTTTTAAGATACCCGGAATCCCTACCGCTGTTCCATGCGTAGAGCGTTTGCGAAAATCGATTACTTCCCCATCGCCATTCAGGAACATTTCCGGATGCACGCCTTTTGGCGCCCTTGTGTGGCCATCATATATTTTTACATCTTTCTTTTTATTGTCATAAACCATTAAAAATCCGCTTCCTCCAATGCCTGTCATCATTGGCTCTACTACATTTAAAGCAAATTGGATGGCTGCTGCAGCATCTACTGCATTGCCGCCCTCCCGCAGTATTTTTTCACCTATATCCGTGGCAACTGAATGAGGGCTGACTACCATCCCTGCAGTTCCAACTGCTGTTTCTCTTTCGTAAGACTGTTTTTCCATATCCTTTGATAATGATTTCCCTCGTCTATAACCCATAAATGTAACCTCCAAAAAATGTCCTATACCTATAGTTAAGGGTTACCCCCTCCGTGTATATATAAAACAACCATCATTAGGAAGAAGAACCAATAAAAAAATCCTCCACTCATACGAGCAGAGGAAATTTTATATTATTAATTAAAGGTTATTGCTGTTCTTTTGAGTCTCAGGACTATAAGTGACTGCACTTTCCCCACGCTCTACCGGGAATGCAGTTTCTGAACTGCTCACTGAGCTTGCTGCCTGATAGTTTGATCCAGAGGAAGCTCCGCCGTTCTCAACAGGACTTTCCATTAATTCTGAACCTGCTTCCTTTACTTTTGACCCGATATCAGCCAGCTCGCTTTTCGCTTCCTTTGCTGTTGACATGGCTTCATTAGATACTTCTTTTACCATATCCATGTTTCCGAAAACATCTTCATTGACACGCTGATATAAACTTTGGGCATCTTTAATGGCTTCTTTCAGTGTATTAGAAGCACTCTTAAACTGGTTAATCATATTTTCCTTTACATCACCAGGATTTTCCCTCACTTCTGAAATGAGGTTTGCAGAAGAATCTTTAAGATCCATTGCTTTCGTTTTCACTTTCGTTCTTGTTGAGGCATCAAGCATAGCTAAGGCTCCGCCAATAATGCCGCCAATCACAATCCCTTTCATCAGCTTGCTGTTTTGTCCGTTATCATGGTCATAATTCATATCCTGTCCATAATCTGATCTCAAAGCAGTTGTTGTGTTTGCTGTATTATAAGTGTTATTCTGTTCCATGTTAAATCCTCCTCTTAAGTTAAAAAGTGTTTCTCGTTTGTTATTGAGTTAATTCCCGCAGGAGGAGAAATTAAACGTTTTTATATTATTTTTAGTCCAAACTATCGATTGACAAGGAATACGAAAGATTAAATAATGACAAAGGACTTAGATTTAAAAGGAGATACATATGAAAACACAACTTTCACCTATCACACCGGAAAATGATCCATGGGAAGCTTATTCCGATATCGATCAGCACGGAAAATTGGTGCTTTCAAATATTGAATTCACAACAACTGTATTATGTAATATGCGCTGTGAACACTGCGCTGTCGGCTATACACTTCAGCCCAGGGACCCCGATGCCCTGCCCATTGATTTGATGCTTAAGAGGCTGGATGAAATTCCTCTTTTAAGCTCACTGAGCATTACCGGCGGGGAGCCTATGCTTTCAAAAAAATCGGTTGCAAATTATGTTGCGCCGCTGCTTCGCTATGCACACGAAAGAGGGGTCAGAACTCAGATTAATTCTAATCTGACATTGGAGTTAGCCCGGTATGAAGAAATCATTCCTTATTTGGACGTCCTTCATATTTCTCATAATTGGGGAACTGAGAAGGATTTTATCGAGGGCGGCTTTGCGATGATGGAGCGAAAGCCGACAATCGAGCAGCGTCAGCGGCTTTTTAACAGGATGATTGAAAACAGCAGGGAGCTCGTGAAAGCGGGGGTGATGGTTTCTGCTGAAACAATGCTCAACAAACGGACATTGCCTTATCTGGAAAAAATCCATAAACAGATTACAGAAGAAATGCACTGTCAGCGTCATGAGGTCCATCCGATGTATCCATCAGACTTCGCCTCGTCATTAGAAACTTTAACTCTTGAAGAAATGAGATCAGCCATCCATCATCTGCTGGATATCCGGGATGAGAATACATGGATGCTGTTTGGCACCCTTCCCTTTTATGCCTGCAGCAGCAATAAAGAAGACCTGGAGCTTTTAAGAAGACTGCATTCATCAAATAATGTAACCGTCCGGAATGACCCTGACGGAAGATCACGGCTGAATATAAATATTTTCACCGGCGATGTCATTGTCACTGACTTTGGCGATACACCGCCTCTTGGAAATATCCAAACTGATCAGCTTGAGGATATTTATCAAAAGTGGAGCAGAACTGAACTCGCTGATTCTCTGAACTGTCATTGTGCGGGGGTTAGATGCCTAGGCCCTAACGTTCTTGTAAAGAACAGCTACTATAAAGATACAGATTTTAAAACAAGACGCTCGAATATATAATAGATTAAGCCAGCCTAAATGTAAGGCTGGCTTTTTTATTATCTAGGCCTTTCGGAAACAACAAACCCAAACGTCACATGATCCTGAATCGGAATCCAGGCACCTATTCCCTGTGAAGTGACATTTTTAATGACAATCATTTTCTTGCTGCCTTTTAGCATTAAATACACTTCTCCATACGTTACTTTCCCCTTTTCGTTGATTGCAGGAGCATAGCCGTATAGATACCCCAATCTTTTGGGCGGAATATTATAGATATGATCTTTTTTGGTGCCTGCGCCAACAATCGTTTCAAAAGCAAGAGGCAGACCGGATTTCTCCATAGCTTTGAGAAGCATCATCTTTTTTACATCCTCGGCATTGGGAACCTTGGCAGTCAGACCTCCACGGACAACCTTTTGGGCTTCCTGCACATAATGAATCTGGTAAAGAGCCTTGCCGCCGCGGTTGTCGAAATAATTCGTGTTAATCCTCTGATATTCCCAATTAGGGGAGGTTTCAGCAGACTCATAATTAAGCGGCCACTGACCGAGATATACGATGGCTCTGTATCCGAGTGCGAACGGAGTGCTGCTCACAGAAGTTTCATTCAGCATCCGAATGAGATCCGGATTTTCGATTTTAACCTTGGATGAATCAATGAGCTGCTGGGTTAATTCACTCGGCTGGAGTGTCGGCATATCCTGCGCCGGATTCGGATACGTATTTTCCTTAGTAACATTCAGCACCGAATTAGGGACAGCAATAGCCTTCGGCGGCTGTTTTGCCGGTTTCTCAGTCCCTTTCTGCGCTTCTGCGGCCGGATGGAATGACAGCATTAATATAAGACCTAAAAAAAGAATGCTTACGTATTTTTTCATGGTGTCTTTCTCCTTTCAAGTCACAATCTTTTTAGGTTGATAATAGTTTTTTCGGAGAAAGTGGATATTATCCCTCCCGTGAAAAATAAGGGAGCGATTTAAGGAAGAATCAATAGCAAAAATATTTCATTTGTAATGATTTTGTAAAAATCTGAATATTTACAAATATCTAATAATGTTTTATAATAGGCTTACTAAACAAAAGGAGGGCAGTGGAAATCAACCCCACTACTATGTAAAAGGAGGAGAATCGTTTTTTTGTTAAGTCATCTGCAAGTCAGGTTAATGGTCAAAAATCAGCGTAAAGGTTGGTGATCAATGACGAAAGCGAACAGAACCATTCTCTGAAAAACATAATCCTTTAAAAAAGTACTTAAATGCCAATATAAATAACCGGCCCTGAGATTTATTCAGAGCCGGTTTTCTGTTTGGTCATAACTATAAAAGATAAAATCCGATTCCCATTATAACGTAAGCTGCCAGCAGAGTGGCGCCTTCAAACCAGTTGGTTTCTCCATCATTGCCAATGACAATCATCAGCAGCACCGCTGTCACCATGGCAATTAACTCAGGCATTGTAAAGACAAGGGGCATTGCAGCCGGGAACATTAATGAAAGCAGTACAAGGATCGGTGCTACGAACATTGCAATCTGCAGCGTGGAACCAACAGCAATTTCAACAGCTATATCCATTTTATTTTTATAAGCCATAATGATGGCTGAAGCATGCTCAGCTGCATTTCCCACGATTGCCACAATAACTACCCCAATAAACAGTTCTGTCCAGCCAAACGCTTCTCCAACTTCTTCAAAGGTGTGAACCAGATTCTCTGACACATAAGCAACGGCAATGGTCGAAATGGCAAGTACAGCAATGGCTTTTCCTTTGCTCCACTCCGGAGTTTCCTCCTCATGAGAGCCTCCGTCTTCCCCGTTAGACTGATAGACGCCCCGATGAGTGACCAGTTTGAAGAACAAGGCCGCTAAATAAAGAGCTATTAAAATGACAGAGATGCCTATGCTGAAAGTAATCGTTTCAGCTTCATCCATTGTCATTGAAAAAACTTCAGGAATCACAAAAGCCACAATGACGGCAAACATCAGAAGTCCTGAGTTATGACGGGCATCATAGACATTAAAGGACTGGGTCTTGTATTTAACTCCGCCAACGAAAAATGAAAGTCCTGCAACTAACAGTAAATTCCCCAATACGGATCCTGTCAGTGATGCAAGAACAACACCAACCAGGCCGGCCTTTAAAGCAAAAATCGAAATGATCAGTTCAACCGCATTTCCAAAGGTGGCATTCAGCAACCCTCCAATTCGGGGGCCGGCTACTATGGCAAGGCTTTCTGTCGCCCTTCCCATATAGCTGGCTAATGCGATAATGGTGATGCAATAGATCACAAACAGCAAAATATTGGACCAATGCATCAATGTTCCGATTACAGACACCGGCACACCTACAAACGCCAATATCATGAAAACTTTATTTGTCATATCTTCTTCTCCTTACGTTTTTAATATTTTTTAGTATTGCCTTCTCATTCCTGCCTATGTGATTATATGCAGTGAGTTTATGTAAAACGTTCTTTCTCTTTAGCCGATTTCAAAAAAATTCAAACTTGAAGCAGGATTTAGGCATTTTTAAATAACAGGGAACCCCATTCCAGAACTCTGGTTTAGTAAAATCATTGTAATTCCTAAGGTATATGGTAATGATTGGGACTGAATGAACAGAAATTTAGCTTTTGCTGTCCGAACTCGGGACGACTTCGGACACAATCCGCGGTTTTTCTTCTTTTCCTGTCCGAACACGGGGCAACTTTAGACACAAACCACGGTTTTTCTTCTTCTCCTGTCCGAACACGGGGCGACTTCGGACAGAATTCATGCTTTTCCCTCTTTTTCTGTCCGAACATAGGGAGACTTCGGACACAGTCAACGGTTTTTCCTCTTCTCTTGTCCGAACTCAGGGCGACTTTAGACACAAACCACGGTATTTCCTCTTCTCCTGTCCGAACTCGGGACGACTTCGGACACAATCCGCGGTTTTTCTTCTTTTCCCGTCCGAACACGGGGCAACTTTAGACACAAACCACGGTTTTTCTTCTTCTCCTGTCCGAACACGGGGAGACTTCGGACAGAATTCATGCTTTTCCCTCTTCTTGTGTCCGAACATAGGGAGACTTCGGACACAGTCAACGGTTTTTCCTCTTCTCTTGTCCGAATTCAGGGCGACTTTAGACACAAACCACGACTTTTACTGTCCGAACTTAAAGCTAATATAGACTTGAAGACAACAAAATACCCCAATCACCAGGCGATGGGGCAACAATGATAAAAGTTTTTTACACAAATAACTGCGGCTGCTAAGACAGCATCGTTCCAGGTTAGTTTATAGCGTTTTTTGCTAAAGCTTGAATCGTTATATCATCCATTGGCGGATTATGCAGTCCGGCACGCACATCCCTGTAATAGCGCTGCAGAGGATTCTTTGCTGATAAACTGCGAGCACCTGCAACCCGCATAGCCAAATCGACTACTATAATGGCAGCGTTTGTCACAGCCAGCTTAACTGCTCCCAATTCAGGCTGCATCCTGCTTCTGGTTTCATCGTTTGCTTCATCCCATTTCTTTGCAACGGAATAGAGAAAATGGCGTGCTCTCATGAGTTCAAGCTCCATCTCGCCAATTTTTTGCTGAACATTGGGCAAATCAATGATGGCACCGCTAATGCTGTTCGGGGAATAATTTTTAGCAAATGTAATGGCATAATCTTGAGCAGCCTGTGCAATGCCTAAATAACAGGCCGGTATATGGAGAAGCCAGCCGGCTGCTCCTTTTTTGCCAGGCTGAAACAGCTCAACAAGCGCTTCCTCCTTCACCCTTACATTTTTTAAAAGAAGGTCATGGCTTCCCGTTCCCCTCATGGCAATGCTGTCCCATGTTTCCTCTATCTCCAAGCCTTCGGAACTTCTCGGAATTAAGAAATTTCCTATTTCTCCGCTTTCTTCAATCGTGGCGCTCACATTGAAGTAATCAAGCACAGGGGCCATAGTCGTAAAGCTCTTCCGGCCATTAATGATCCAGAAACCTTCTTCTTTTCTGGCAGTGGTAACCGGCTTTCCTCCCCTTGTCGGGCTGCCCGTCTGCGGTTCTGTTGCACAGTTATTCATTAATGCTCCCTTTTTCACTTCTTCACATAAATCCTTAAATACGGATTCTTCCCAGTTATTTTTCTCGCCAAGGCTTTTGATAATGCCCATATGCCAGCCAATGGATAAGGCTGTGGATCCATCTCCTTCAGCAATCTTTTCCTGGAGGCATAGAAATTCAGAAAGGGAGATTTTCTTTCCTCCGTATCGTTTGGGGACTGTTAATGATGTATAGCCTGATTCTTTGAGTTCTTTTATATTTTCAAAGGGGAAAAGACCCTCTTCATCATTTTTTCCAGCTCTTGATAAAAACGTTTCCGAGAGTTTTTCCATGAGCTGGATTCTTTCTTCAGCTGTATGTAAGTCTTGGAATTTCATTGTGGGGCACCTCACTTCTATTTTTAAATCTTATTATTTTTATAGGAATTATTATACTATTTTTCATATACCCTTCACAAAGATACTGATGAAAAGCTTGCATTATAAAAACAAGGAAGAGGCATCCTCTTCCTTGTTTGCGTTTTAAATAAGTTCAAATGTCTCTTCTATTTCGATGCTTCCTTCCACTGAGCGCACCATTGAACAATTTTTTCTAGTCAATTCCATTGCTTTGTGAAGTTTGGCCTCATTTAAGTCCGTTCCTTTTATGATGAAATGAATATGTACCTTCTCCACACGGTCAGCGGCTTCAGGATTTCTTTCCACACTGGTTTTTATTTCGATGTCTTCAAATTCCATGCGCATTTTTTTCATGATTTTTCTCAAAACACCCCCGCTGCACACAGCCAGCGAAGCGACAAGCAGCTGGTACGGTCTGAAGCCATACTCTTCATCCCCGGCAACATCCAGGCGTCCAAATGGCAAATCGGTATAGAAGCCTGCTTCTTCCTTCATTTTAAATTCCATGGTATTCGCCCCTTTTTTTATCTTCATTTATTAGAGATTACACTATTTTATCTACAAACAAAAATATTATGACCAGCAACTTTCTCTTGCCAAGATTCCCTATTCCCGATACCATCATTTAGGAGACATTTATATTTCACGTCAGAAAATGAGGTTTTTTTATGAATAAAGAAACAATGCGTTTTTGGATTCTCATCAGCATTGTTGCCATCTCAGGTTTTAGCCAGGGAATGCTCCTTCCTTTAATTGCGATTATTTTTGAAAATGACGGCATTTCCTCCAGTTTGAATGGTTTGAATGCAACAGGTTTATACATTGGAATCCTGCTCATCTCTCCTTTTATGGAATATCCATTGCGAAAATACGGCTATAAACCGGTTATTATCCTTGGAGGTTTATTAGTGGTGGTATCTCTCATCCTGTTTCCTCTCTGGAAATCCTTTTGGTTTTGGTTCATTCTCCGGCTGTTAATTGGAATTGGCGACCATGCCCTGCATTTCGGAACCCAAACATGGATCACATCCTTTTCACCTGAAAACAAACGCGGCCGGAATATCTCATTATATGGACTTTTCTTCGGTGTAGGATTTGCAGTAGGGCCATTAATGGCACCGCTTGTAAAAATTAATGAAACCGTGCCATTTATCATTTCTTCCATACTTTGTCTGATTGCCTGGCTGTTCTTATTTACTTTGAAAAATGACTTCCCTGAACAGTCCATTGAAATCAACTCATTCAGGGAGACAATGAAGCGTTTTTCAAAAGCCACAAAATATGGATGGGTTGCCTTCTTGCCTGCGCTGGGCTATGGATTTCTTGAAGCCTCCTTGAACGGCAGCTTCCCTATCTACGGCCTGCGCATCGGGCTGGAAGTTTCAAGTGTTTCCCTGCTGCTGACTTCATTTGCAATCGGCGGAATCATATTTCAGCTTCCATTAGGGATCATGAGTGATAAATTCGGAAGACGCAATGTGTTAATGAGTATTCTTTTTATCGGGTTTATCAGCTTCGTCGCCGCAAGTATGCTCGAAGAACTGGTTTTTGCTCTGACAGTTTGCTTATTCATTGCCGGCATGGCCGTCGGATCAACCTTTTCACTTGGCATCACCTATATGGCAGACTTAATGCCAAAAAACCTGCTCCCAACCGGCAACCTGCTATGCGGTGTAGCATTTAGCATCGGCAGCCTGATTGGCCCCTATTTCGGCGGCCTTTTCATTGAATTATTCAAATCCATAAGCTTCTTCAATATTATCAGTGTCATGCTTTTGATTATTTTTGGCGCAGTCACATTGTTTGGGAGTAAACAGGAGGTATTGGAGAAAAGCCAGTCGTTTTAATTTTCATGTAACTGTTTAACTTTTCTTTTCATAGGCTATATAGTAAAATAAGTGTAATAGAATACAATATTTGCATAATGCTAGCTGCATTACCTGATATGACTGGATTTTAACGCTGTCACCTAACTGGTGGCAGCTTTCGTCGTTTTTTAGGGGTATTGAATGTGATTATTCTTCTCAATAAGACAACTGACAAAACTTTAAATTCATTTTTAGGAGGACAAACGATGAGTATGGAGGCAAAGGCTCTGCTTAAAAGCAGCAATGTATCTGAAGAAAACCTTTTAGAAAAAATCAAACCACATGCTGAACTGATTGCCGCACTCTTAAGCGGTGTATTGATTATGGCAGGCTGGCTATTAGACCGAAGCCAAATGGAAGCTGCATCAATTGCCGCTTACCTGCTGGCTTTTATTATCGGCGGCTTTGCGAAAGCAAAAGAAGGCATCGAAGAGACCATTGAGAATAAAGAACTGAATGTTGAAATGCTGATGATATTTGCTGCGATCGGATCAGCCATTATCGGCTATTGGACAGAAGGCGCAATCCTGATATTTATCTTCGCGGTCAGCGGCGCATTAGAAACATACACCATGAACAAAAGCCATAAAGAAATCTCTTCCCTTATGGAACTGCAGCCAGAAGAAGCACTGAGGATCATAGACGGGTCTGAGGAACGTGTGCATGTGTCTGAACTGGAGATCGGGGATTTAATCCTGGTGAAACCAGGTGAGCGGGTTCCATCGGATGGAATGATCGTAAAAGGCCATTCATCATTGGATGAGGCAGCCATCACGGGTGAATCACTGCCAGTTTCCAAAGGGGCAGATGACCAGGTATTTGCCGGTACTGTGAATTTAAACGGATCGATTACAGTTGAAATAACAAAACCAAATAACGAAACCCTTTTTCAAAAAATCATTGAGCTTGTTCAATCAGCCCAAAGTGAGAAATCTCCTTCACAGCTTTTCATTGAAAAGTTTGAAGGAACCTATGTCAAAGTGGTATTGGCTGTTGTCGTTTTAATGATGTTTGCTCCTCATTTTCTTTTGGGATGGAGCTGGACAGAAACCTTTTACCGGGCAATGATTCTGCTTGTCGTCGCTTCACCTTGTGCCCTGGTTGCATCGATCATGCCCGCGACTTTATCAGCCATTTCAAATGGTGCGAAACACGGAATTCTGTTTAAAGGCGGCGTGCACCTCGAAAACTTAAGCCATCTTAAAGCAATCGCCTTTGATAAAACCGGCACACTGACAAAAGGAAAACCGGAAGTAACCGATGTAGTAGTCAAGGATGGTCTTTCCAGGGAAGATCTGCTTCTAAAGGTAGCTTCCATTGAGAGTCATTCAAACCACCCGCTTGCAAATGCCATAGTCAAATATGCCAAAGAAACACTATCAGAATCCCTTATTCGTCCGGAAAGCATTGAAGATGTTACCGGATTTGGAGTCAAAGCCAAAGTTGATCAAGATGAATGGAAAATCGGCAAAGCCTCTTTTGTCGGTAAAACAGAGGCCAAGGCATTCGCAGAAGCTGCTGCCGATCGCATGGCAAGTGAAGGAAAAACTGTTGTCTTTGTACAGAAAAATGAAGAAGTAATTGGCCTTATTTCCTTGAAGGATGTTGTCCGTAAAGAAACCAAACAGGCAATTGACCTTTTGAAGCAGCAAGGAATTTACACCATCATGCTTACTGGAGACAGCCAGACAACGGCAGCCGCAATTGCCAGCGAAAGCCATGTTAATGAGCATATAGCTGAATGCCTGCCTGAAAACAAGGTGGAGCATTTAAAAAAGCTGAAGGAAACATACAGCAATGTCGCCATGGTCGGTGACGGAATAAACGATGCCCCTGCCCTTGCAACTGCGAACGTGGGAATCGCCATGGGCGAAGGAACGGATGTAGCGCTTGAAACAGCTGATGTTGTCTTAATGAAAAATGACCTGCCGAAAATTGCAGAAGCCATTGAACTTTCAAACCGCATGAATCGCATTATCAAACAAAATGTCATCTTCTCTATAACGGTCATTATGTTTCTAATTGCATCCAACTTCCTGCAGATACTTGACCTTCCTTATGGGGTAATCGGCCATGAAGGGTCCACCATCTTAGTTATCTTAAACAGCCTGAGGTTATTGAGATCATAAGGAAAGCCTGGGAACTCAGTTTCCCAGGCTTTTATTTGTCTGGCTCTAGCGCCTACCCCCTCGAGGTCACAAACCAATCCTCCCACAAAGGCAAAGGACGCCTTTCTGTGAGGCTCGTCTTGTGCTTGGGGCCCCCAGGATGGGGGTCATGCAGACGTTGCCACAGGACGTGGCGTTCTTAGTCTGCGTTCCTATATGGGCAAGGCGCTTCCGCCTTTGTTTTTAATGGTAGCCGTTCTGCCCGTTAGCAGATCCGGATGTTTTTTGTTTAGGTTTATTTTTGCCTTTTTGCTTTGTGCCGCCGTCTTTTTTCGTGTGTTTTGTCATATCGATTCCCTCCTAAAGATTCATTTTCCCCCATTACTATTGTGTTACGGAGAGAGCCTTTTTAAGAAGGAAACTTTTTCATCAGCAATCCTCTTTATTGATCTTAGAATTGATGGCATTGATTTCCCCGCCAATAATGATGATGATGCCCGATATGTAAAACCAGATCATAAGCACGATAATGGCCCCAATGCTCCCATATGTCGCGGAAAAATTGCCGAAGCTGCTGACATAGTATGAAAAGGCAAGGGATGACAGCACCCAGCCAACTGTTGCAAAAATGGCACCAGGCACAGCGCTTATACATGTTAACTTTTTATTGGGGGCAATCCAGTATAACCCTGTAAACACCACAAAAAGGATGAATGGACTCACTAACCAGCGGACCATATTCCATATCGCCAAAAATTGGCCTGACAAACCAAATTCCGAAGATATAAACAAACCAATCTGTCTTCCGAAAACAGGAAGCAGCAACGCCAGCACAAACACAAAAATCATCGCAAATGTCATTAATATCGCCATCCCGCGTGCAATAATAAAATGACGGGTTTCCTTTACGTCATACGCCTTATTAAAAGCCTTCACCACAGCGTTGATTCCATTTGAAGCTGACCAGAGCGTTGCGATGATCCCAAAGGAAAGCAGCTTTCCATTTCTTTGCGTAATTTCATAGATATTGGTTTCAATAAGCTTCATGGTCTCTCCTGGTGCAAAATCACGGACAACATTTAAGATATCCTGCTGTGTGATCGGCAAATAAGGAACGAGTGTGACCAGGAAAATCAGCAGCGGAAAAAGAGAGAGAAGAAAGAAATACGCCAATTGGGCAGCAAGTCCAAACACATCATCTTCTTCTACTCTCTTCCATAAGTTTGGAATCAGAGCCGAAAAAGTTCGTCCCATTCCAACACCTCACTTGTTTTTAATGCGGAATCTGAACTGAATCGTCAGAAGATTTTTCCGGCAGTTCACTTGATCCCTTCTGCTTAATATCTGAAAATGCCTGCTTTGTATTCTGGACAATCTGTGTTACTTCCGGTGCCATTTCTCTTATTTCTTCAACGGTCCCAGTAATAAAAGCGACGTCTTCACTAACCTGGTCAATAGCTGTTTTGACCTTATTGGAAACATCTTTCACCTGATTCACTGCTTCACTTGGGTGTTTTATGTAATAGCCGACATTGCTGGACGTTTTCCGGCAATTATTAAAAACGGTTTCCCTTGTGGATTTGTCAAGAAGGCTTAGCGCACCGCCTGCAAGTGCTCCATATAGTACACCTTTCCAAAACAATGATTTCCCCATATTTTATTCTCCTTTAACAAAATTATTATATGAAAATTTGATTCAATTTTTCCCTATTTTCCGATTGACGAAACCTGACTAGTCCTTTTCTTGTCTTATCTTTTGTAATTTGTACAAACATCTCCTTTATTTTCTACTAAATTCTATGGTACATGCAAGTCTAATTCATGTTGACAATTTGTTGATATCGTGGAAAGATGAAAAGAATACGAAGACTCGTGAATACATAAGATGAGAGGATGTCGGGAATGAACAATTTATCGGAGAAATCGGTTGAGAATGTGGAGTTTATGATTGAGGGTATTAAAGAGAAGCTGAAGGTATTAAACCTAGGTGCTATTAAGCCTTCCCACTTTGATGAGGAAATGTATGAGGAATTGAAGGATATTTATGATCTTGTTATGAAGAAGAATTCTTTTAGTCCGAATGAAATGCAGGCGCTTGTTGAAGAGCTGGGGAATTTGAGGAAGAATAAATAATTATTGGAGCAGCCTATTGATGGCTGCTTTTTTGTTAGATCATAAAAACCCCCTGCCAAGTCAGGCAGAGGGCTGTCCATTTATTCTCCCAACAATTTAAGCGATTCACGTGTAAATGCCGGTATATCTTCTGGCTGGCGGCTTGTGACTAACTGGTTTTGGCAGACAACGACTTCTGAGTCCTGGAATTTGGCGCCTGCGTATTCCATGTCCACTTGGATGGATTTGTAGCCCGTTGCGTCGCGGCCTTCCAGTGTTTTAGCTGTCAGCAATAGCTGTGGTCCGTGGCAGATAGCGAATACTGGTTTCTTTTCGTCCATGAAGGATTTTGTAAATTGAACAAATCGGTCATCGGCACGAAGCTGGTCCGGTGAGAAGCCGCCTGGCAGGAATAGTGCATCAAAGTCCTGCGGATTCACGTTATCAATGCTTTGATCTATTTGAACAGTGGCTTCACCTTGTTTTCCTTTAACGGATTTGCCTTGTTCCTTTTCAATTGTCACAACTTCATGTCCTGCTTCTTTGAATGCTTGAGCAGGTTCCGTGTATTCACTATCTTCGAACATCTCGGTAATTAAGCATGCGATTTTTTTACTCATTTATAACATCTCCTTTGAAAAATCTTCACATAAGGAGATTTCCCTGAATGGACAATCTTAAACGTAAAAAGGCATATTCACCTTTAAAATACCTGACTGTCCATTCTTCTGGCAAAATCAACAAACCTGAATTTGTCGGGTCTGTGCCTTGATTCCGTGTATTGAAAAAGGGTGGCATCGTCAAAGTAGATATAGTTTTTCACCACAACAATAGCATGGAATCCTTCCATATCAAGGAGCTTTCGGTCTTCAGCAGTTGGTTCTTCCACAGTAAATTCCTTTTTGGCAAAGCTGATTTTTTTTCCGAGTTCGTCCTCAATGTAGGCAAAAATAGAGCTCTGGCATATTTCTCTGGTTAAGCCCGGAACAAATTTCTCAATTAAAAAATCCTTGTCCAGAATAATCCGCTCATCTTCAATTTTCCGGACACGATACACTTTCCATATCTTTTCACTTTTATCAATATGGAGATGCTTCATCTTTTCTGCGTCAGGCTGGATAAGTGAAAATTCGTCCACAATCGTTTCAGCACGCTGACCCATTTTCCCGGCCAGCTCTTTAAAGCTGACCAGACCCGATATGGGGAACTGCAGCTTTTTTAAATCAAGGACCATCGAGCCTTTTCCGCGGATCTTTTGGATAAAACCGTTTTGTGCAAGCAAATTCAAAGCTTTGCGGATGGTTTCCCTTGAAGTGGAATACATCTCTGTTAATTCATTCTCAGATGGCAGAATGGATCGGGCTGGATACTTGCCTTCTTGTATTTGCTGGGCAATCTCTTCATAAATCACTAAGTATTTATTATTTCTCATTTTCAATCACCATTTCAGTCTTGTTTTCCCCATTCTACCATTTATCTGAGTAGCTTTCATTTACCTGTTGGACAGCTGGATAAAATACCATCCGCCTTCGGTTACGACCGGCTTGAAGGTTTTTACTTTCAGCTTCAGCTCTTTAGCGATTAGATGGATATGCTCCTCAGTCGGTGTTGGGTATAGGTTTTCAAATGCAGAAAAGAAGCTGTTAAAAACACTTGAAAACTCCTCGCCCTTTTTCGAATGAAGAATGGGCGTGATAATGGTAATGGATCCTTTCCGGCTAAGCCAGCTTTTCAAGCGGGATAGCAGCTGCTTGCGATCCTCCGGCTGGATGTAGTGCAGTAAGTTATTGACCATAATTAAATCAGCCTGATGCTCAGGTGAGTATTCATGAACATCCGTGGTGACAATTTTAATGTTGGGAATATCTTTGCAATTGGTCCGGGCAGAATCTGCTACCTCTTCATTAATTTCAATGCCTGCCAGTTTTGCTTGCGGGAACTTTTGGCTGATTCTGCTTAAATAGCCGCCTTCCCCGCAGCCTATGTCGATGATCCTTTCCATTTTGTTTTTCTTAATGGTTTTCATCAGGCGCGGAAGTGCAAGCTGTTCAAGCAGTGACGAGGTTCTCGCTACGGTTGATCCATGCTCTTCATGGTCAAAAGTGTTTTTCTTATTGGAACGGAGCAGTTCTGGATAAGAGAGTAAAGTCGGGATATGCAATTCCATCATTTCCTTCAGGATGATTCCTGTGGATCGGGGGTTTTTGGGTGTGGACGGAAGACTGAATTTAGATGCTGTCTTAATTTTATCCTTTCCTTTCTTTTTCAAATGGCGGATCGAAAGCCCCACCTCCACCCACCTTAAAAGCAGCTCCTCCTGAAGATTTTTGCTTGCTGCTACCTCTTTTACTGTTCTCCAGCTGCGGAACTGGGAAAAAAGATCAAGCTCGAAGCCTACATACGCATGCCAGCTGTACAAAAACGGCTGGTTCTTTTTCATCCAATTTCGTGCTTTTAGTAATCTCACATATTCATTTATCATGGCTGTTCAACCTTCTTCCACGGATAGTCATCTTTATCTGTATAAAAATAATGGCTTTTAGCTGCAGCTGATAATTCTGTTCTTCTTGCCGGCAGCATTCCTGCCTGAATTAATCGATCCCATAGGCTCTCTGACCAATATCCGAGGCCTGAAACATTCAGCATTTGCTTATATTGCAGGGTTTTATCCCTTTCAATCTGCTTCAGGCCCTTACGGCGTATTCCAGTAATAACCCGGTTGGAATAGGAATAGGCTATGGCGGATAAATGGCTGAGGCTGATCATATTTTCAGCCCGGGGCTTCCGGACTTTTTCATACCATTTAAGCTTGTCCGGCGAAATTCTTCCGCTCGCATACATCTCTGCAAGCAATTCACCAAGCACATCCGCATCCTGAATCGCCATATTCATTCCTTCACCTGCCATCGGGTGGACCGTATGGGCCGCATCCCCCAAAATAGCGAGTCTTCCATCCACATATTTATCAGCATAATAGGCTGTCGGAATCATCAGCTGAATATCCTCCCAATTCTTCAGCCTGGTCACATACCCCTCCAATTCCGGAAAAAGCTCTAAATAGTTTTTATGGAAATAGTGAATTCCTTTTTGGAGATGTTCCTTATAAGTGCCCTCCGGAATTAAATAGACAGACCGTACTTTCGCGTCCGGCAGCGGAAATAATCCAAGGAACCGTTCATCCTTAGAAATGATCTTCCCTTCTTCCAATGATTGAGGCCGGGGGAACGTGACAGTTAAAAATTGATGATTATACTCAATCTTTCTAATCTTGCTGTTCATTACTTTTCTTGTTATGGAATTCCTTCCCTCGGCACCTATAAAAAAGTCAGCCCTCACTGTCAGCTGCTCCTTTACATCCTTCCGCTCAACCATTAATTCGCCATTGTCATAGCCTTTTGCCAAGGTCCCTGACAAATAATGAAAGTTTGGATATTGAAGCGCCCGTTTCAGAAGGATTCCTTTCAGCTTTTCATGCTCGATCATGAGGGAGTAATCATAATCTCCCGGCAGGATGCTATAATCCATGGCAAACTCTTTCTCCCCTTCCTCAAACGCAATTCGGGAAAATGAAAAGCCATTCTCGCGGATCACATCCAAAGCGTCCAGCCGCTTAAAAATTTTCAAACTCTTTGGCTGCAGGAGTTCTCCCTTATAAACGGAAGATGGGGCATCCAGCTTTTCCAGAACGAGAACATCAATATTGGCTTGAGCCAGCTTCAATCCCAGCGTCAAACCGCCAATCCCTCCGCCTGCAATTGCAACCTCTGTATTCAAGGACATGTTTCCACCACCTTTGTCTTTTATTTAACCTCCTTTTTAAAAAGCAAAACCAATGGATAAGCTGATATTACAATGTCTGGAAAAAATTATAAGAACAAACTTTTGAAAATAGGAGTATGATTGTGGGAGAAACCTATATTTTCAAAATCCTGTATAATAGAGAGTGTAAAATCAATTAACGTCCCTTATAGGGCGATATATAGCAATATTTTTGGAGGCATTAAGATGAGAGAAATAGCAGTCGAACAATATATCCAAATGGACAACGCAGTTCCGGTCGATGTCAGGTCTCCAATTGAATTTGAGGAGTGCAGCATTCCCGGTGCTGTCAATGTGCCGCTTTTCACTAATGAAGAACGTGTGGAAATCGGAACCCTATATAAAAAAGAAGGTTCTGATGCGGCTAAGTGGAGAGCGATGGAAATCGTTTCACCTAAAATTCCGTCCATGATGCAGAAAATCAGAGACCTGAAAGATGATGGCTTACAGCCTGTCATTTACTGCTGGCGCGGCGGCATGCGCAGTAAAGCGGTTACTACTTTTATCACATATGCCGGTGTTTCGATCCCCCGTTTAATTGGGGGCTATAGAGCGTACCGTCAATATATACTTGAAAACACAGCAGACTTGATTCCTGAAAAAGCAGTTGTTCTGCACGGAATGACCGGCGTCGGGAAAACGGATGTGCTGAAAGTGTTAAGCGAAAAAGGATATCCTGTTATTGACCTTGAAGAAATGGCAGGACACCGCGGATCGATCTTCGGCTCCTTTGGCATGGGAAACGGCAGCACACAGAAAACGTTTGATGCACTATTGTATCAAGCCCTTTCTGAGGTTAAAGGTTCCCCTTATGTTATTATGGAAGCCGAAAGCAAACGAATAGGCAAGGTTGTTCAGCCGGACGAGCTGCTTGATACCAAAAAAACCGGAATTCATATTGATATGTTTTCAAGCATTGAGTCCCGTGTGCAGCGCATCCTCCGTGACTATGTTGAACCTTATCATAAAGAAGAATGGTTCAAGCCCAAAGTTGATGAAAGTGTTGTGTTTATTAAAAAACGTCTGAAAGATACTGAAATCCGTGAGCAGCTTGATGAATCAGCTGAAGCAGGAAACTACGAGCTATTTATCAAACTTTTATTAGAACACTATTACGATCCGCGCTATGCCTTTAAACAGCATGACTATGAAGGCCAATTCCACCATGTGAATGCGGATGATGTGGAAGCAGCTGCACAACAAATTATTCACATTATTGAAAATCAAAATGCTCCCGTCCTCTGACGCGGAGCATTACTTTTTGCGAGCGACAAAAGATATATTTTTATAAAACATAGATAACTAACTATTTAAATCGGTTGACACTGTGGTATGATGATAATAATATTGAACAAATCGTTCTTAATATGGAACTATGTATATGATATAATCCTATTACATACAAAATAAGGTGTGTGGTATACGATGATCGGTGATCGTGTAAAAAAACTTCGCCAGGAAAAGAAAATGTCCTTATCTGAGCTTGCAGACCAGGCCGGTGTAGCAAAATCATATTTAAGCTCACTTGAACGCAACCTGCAAACCAACCCATCGATTCAATTCCTTGAAAAAATCGCGGGTGTTCTGAATGTTCCCGTGGAACATCTAATCCATGAGCAGATCAACATGGAAGATCTAGATTCAGAATGGATGAAAATTGTGAAGGAAGCGATGGAGTCTGGGGTTTCGAAGGAACAATTTCGGGAGTTTTTGGATTTTAATAAGTGGAGAAGCGGACAAAAATCATAGATGCAATGAGCCTGAATGTACAGGCTTATTTTTTTGGCAAAATAAAAAGCATTTCCATATAGAGATGCCTCTAACAGAAATACTTACAAATACCGGATATTAAGCTTCGATCAGAACCTCTTTGGCTCTGTTATTATGTAAAAACTCTCTAATTTCTTCCTTTTGCAGGCCTAAGTTCTTTGCTTCCATAATTAACTGCAGCCACTCCAAATCAATTCCTTTGACCTTTACATTTTGCTCCGTCAAAATATCTTCCCCCCAGGATACGTATCGTATTCCAGGCAACCCAGCCATCGTAGTATTTTCTCAATACCTTAGACCCGTGACTTTGCGTCCTCATCTTTCAATGAGTTTGCCTTTTTCTGCGCCTATCGGCTCAAAGAAATATTTTCCATAGATGTATTCTACTATGGGCGTATTGCTAACGTTGTCAGATTTTGTATTTTTCGTTTATTATTTTAATATTAAATTAATTTGTTTTTCGACAAAGTCCTATATGCTGTAGTTGTTTTAGATTACCTGTACCCTCACCTTTTAAAGGAAGTTGTTGTTAATGGTCGAACTCTTTTTTGAGTAGTAGGAAAGTCCGATTCTTTTTCTGTAGTTTTTGCTGATTTGTTTTATTGAATAGGTGTGCGGAGTTTTGCATTTCTTAAAGGTCGTGTGGACTGGTTCAAGGGTCATAGCATCCAGAAAGACTTCATTCGTTAAATCAGTGTGGCAGATCGGGCATAGCCAGCTATCCGATTCACTGCTGCTATATGAAGGTTTGTGGCATTTATGGCAGTTCTTTCGGTACATTTACAGCCTCCTCATTTGATAAGAATAGTATTTTACTCTATCGGTTATTAAGTTAGAGCTTCAAAAATCCATAAAACATAAAGTACTAATGTTAATGAATAAAGATAAGCTGCACCTTTTACCAATACCTATACTTTAGTTTCCGGCGGAAAATTAATCTAAGTTGACAGCAGGATTGAAAAGCCTGAAAAAACAGCTTTAACAAAAAGAAATAATAGGGGTTCTATAGCATATAGAAAATCCATTATTGGATTCACTTCTTCAATCAGCGAAAGTCTAATTCCAAAGAACGTCAAGAGACCATCCAGAAGATTAATGAAGGCAAGATACTGCAGAATTTTATTCATAGGTTCACCGCTTAATGAGCAGCTTTTTGATTATATTCATTAACTGCTTAGAAAAGTTCTAAACGCGAATAAAAATTAAGGCCTTAAAGAATCAGTTCCTTAGGCCTTAATCTAATGTTCACTCCGCAGCCTTCTATAACGCCATAATAAAATTACGCTTCCGGCACCTAAAAATAGTGCACCGATAAGTAATAAATTATAATTATTAGTTGCGGTATTTGGGAGCTTATTAACCTTCTCTGGAATTACCGTGGCATCTGTGGATGGTGGTGAATTATTAGTTCCCCCTCCAGAATTATTATTATCTCCTGATCCGGGAGTCTCGTTGTCGGTTCCAGGATCACCTGTTGCTTCGGCAAGAAAAATGATTTCAACCTCTGCAGCGGAGTTTTGAAACTCATTTCCCAAATGCTCAGGCATTGTTACTTGGAAAAATAAAGTTTCTTCTGTACCTTTCGCTAATTCTCTGGGAGAGAAGCCTTTAAAGTCTTTAAGTTTCCCTTCGTAAAGCAGCTTTGTATCTTTCTTAACCTCAAGCTCTAATTCCTCAAAAAGTCCTTTGACAGACTTCGATTTTCCAATGTTAGAAGTATATTTAAAATCTTGATTGCCATCATTTTTTATCGTTATATTTCGGGGCATCCAGTCCCCTGGTTTTAAATTCTCTACTTTAAATAGGTATCTATTTGAGTTTTCTAAGTTCGTATTAATATCAATTTCCTTCTCCACTGCTATTGCAGTTTCGTTTCCAAAAACAATTAAGAAAATAAAGCTATAAATAATAAATATTTTTATAGGTTTTGCCAGTAAACTTTTAACTTTCATGGCATTCCCTCACAACGATATATTTAACAAAAGGCGGGAATTTAATTCCCACCCTTTGTTTTGAAATCCTATTATCTTGCAACACCAGCGCCTTGCTTACCATCAAATGTCCATTTCAGTTCTAAAGAATCGCCTTGGAATTCGTTTTGATCAGCATTGTTTTCTACAAACTCATATTGTACATAAAGAGTATCAGAAGTACCTGCTGCTAAGTTTCCTCCATTTTCTGCAAACCAACCACTCCAGAAGTTCCCAGCAATAACATCAGGGCTTGAATTTTTCAGATCATAAAGTGTAGTTGACCAAATTGGCGCGTCTAATTTATCAGCATTAATTAAGAAATTAACACGAATATGTTTCCCAAGATCATCCCCATTATTTCCATTTGCATCATTAACTTTATAATCGGTCATCAAATCAATTGTAGCTATATCCAAGGTACCACCATTAACTAGTTGGAATGAACGGAGCATAGTATCTCCTGGTTTAATATTATTTACATCAATAATGGTTGTTGGATTTACACTTAAATCCAATGTTCCAGCTGCAAATTTAGCAGTAGCTTCTGCACTGTCACTAAAGTAAGCAAATGTTCCCCCACCAACTAATGAAATACCAAGTGCTGCAGATGCAATTCCCATACCTAACTTTTTCTTAAGATTCATAATAAAGCTTCCTCCTCTTACCCCTTTTTGGGTATGTATAATTTTTATATATTGACCCTTGCATTTCTACAAGGAGTGCAACCAATTTAAGCAGTTTTTTCTTCTGAGTCTGTTTTATTGTTCTTAGGATCAATTTCTCTAATGGCTTGGAAGATGCTAAATACAGCATATCCTAGGAGTAATAGTCCCGGGCCAATAAGCAAAATGGCACTTCCTTCTTTCGATTGAGCAAAATCTATAAAATATCCTACAAAAGGAATGGTGAAACCAGTGTAAACAGCTCTTACATTGTCAGATAGCACAGGTTCCATGTCTGCAGTCTTATTGTTATCTCCCTTTGTTTCATACATGACATGATCTCCGCTATTAGTGACTCCGATTATTCGGTGAGTAATTAATTTTTCTTCACTTGCCTGGAATGTAATGACATCATCTTTCTTGAGAGACTTGCTTTCTTCCGAGCTAAGCGGCTTTACTGCAATAACAGACCCAGTTTGGAAGGTAGGCTCCATAGAGCCTGATAACACTGTCTTCAGCTGATATCCAAAGGCCTTCGGCTCTCCTCCTGATGCTTTGGAGGAGACCACTAGGAAGGCCATTAAAATTAAATTAATGAATAGAACCGCTGTTATAATGTTGCTTATAATTTTCAATGCTTTTTTCAAGCTATTCACCTGCCTCATTTGTGCTTTCTTCAGAATTAACCGGAGCTTCTGAAGCCTTAACCTTGGTATCTTCCGGCTTTGATTCTTCTTTTGGTTTCTCTTCTGACTTTTCTTCAACTACAGGCTGTTCTGCTTTCTGCTCTTCTTTTGGTTCTTCTTTTGGTTCTTCTTTTGGCTCTTCTTTTGGTTCTTCTGCTGTTTTTTGCTCTGGATTCTCTTGAGGTTTATCTTTTGTTGGTTCAGCTGCTTCTTTGCCAGTTTGCTCTGTCTTATTGTTTTCTTGTTCCTTGGCAGTCTCTTCTGTTTCATCTGCCTTTTGTTCCGTTTTCTCTTCTTCCACTTTGGAAGTTCCACCTGATTCTAAAGTAACTATTATTTCTTCACTCCAGAGTTCTCCATTTCCAGGATGATCTTTGTGCTGATAAGCTTTAAACATATAGGATCCACTTTGCTGAGGAATAAAGGACAATTCTACTTTTTGCCCCTCTTTAATAGGGTCAAAAGCTATTACTCCTGTAATAGACTCACCTTTTTTGGCATTACCTTTCTCGCTGTAGTAAATTTCATATCTTCCTGCTGACTTCATATCGGAACCAGTATTTTGGATGGTTGCATATATCTTCTGTCCATCATATTTTTGTCCAATGAATTTTAGAGAGCTGCAATCCCATTCACCATGCTTCTCATCTTTGGAACACCCAGGCTCTTCTGTCTCCCAAGTACCGGCTTGAATGGTTCCAGTTACTGTGTCCCTATCACTAAAATATGCATTCGTTTGCCCAGTCAGAGTTGCCGACATCCCAATAAGCAGATACCAGGCAGCCACAAACTTAAATGCAAGCAAAAGGATTTTATTCTTCTTCCCAAATTTCCTAATCCGTTTGTATCGTATAAGAACCCCCTCCTAGTGAGTTGATGTTCTTTGAATTTATTATTTTCGTTCTTTTTATCGAACCGATAAGTTGAGTATAGTCCATCCGTATTATTTTGAAAAATTCCAAATTCAGCCGTTTTTTCGTTTTAAAGAATGTTTTTCGTTCTTTTTCTAATAATATCTCGATAATTCTCACTATTTTGTATTTTTTATTGAACGATTTGTTCGTTATAATGAAAACATCTTTATAATTTATGATAAGGGAGTATTATGCCTATGATAGGTGGCCGGATTAAAAGCTTAAGAATCAAAAAAGGATACTCAATTAATGAGCTTTCTGAAAAAGCCGAGGTATCCAAATCGTATTTGAGCTACATAGAGAGAGGCATACAGGAAAACCCTTCATTGCAGGTTTTATCACGAATTGCCAGGACACTGGATGCTAATCTTGAAGATCTGCTGGAAGAGAATAAATTAGAAATTACCGATTTGTCTAAGTTGGATGAGGAGTGGGTTTCACTTGTCAAAGAAGCAATCAGGCAGGGAATCACAAAAGAGGATTTCACCTACTATCTGGAGTTTATTAAATTTAAGAAGATGAATGGAGGGAACGTTTAGTTGAAGGTTAGAGGCCGTTTGCTGCTTATAGCTGCCTCCTTCATTATTCTAATCGGAGGCGGATTGGTTCTTTTCTCACTGCAGGAAATGTACGCTCAGGAGAAGAAAACAAAGGATTCCTTAGCCCACGCACAAGAAAGAATTCAAAACGAAATGAATAAAGAAAGCAATAGTGTTCTCCAAACAGAACAGCCTGCAGATGTTTCCTTCGAGCAGGGTGAAGCCATTGGCATTTTAAAGATCCCCCGCTTGAAAGCTGAACTTCCCATTATAGAAGGAACAGATGAGGATGAACTCGAAAAAGGGGTTGGCCATTACTCCACAACTGTATTTCCTGGGCAGCCCGACCAGATTTTATTATCAGGGCATCGAGATACAGTATTTCGCAGTCTTGGCGAACTTGAAATCGGTGATATTTTTCTAGTCAGCATGCCATATGGTGAGTTTACATACGAAATTACAGATTCAAAGATTGTGGATGCAGATGATACCACCGTAATCCGTTCTACCGCACCTCACGAAATCCTTACTGTTTCCACCTGTTATCCCTTCTCCTATGTGGGCAATGCACCATCCCGTTATATCCTGAATGCAAAAAGAATACAAAATTAAGAGGCTCTTTCCCCAGGAAAGCGCCCTTTTTACTTTCTTCTAGACAAACCCCCTTCCCCCATAAAAGAACCTGTACATATCCTTCACTATATGGGTTTCCAGAAGGGACGTATCCAGATGATTAACTTCTTAAGATTAGTGCTTTATTTAGGCATTCTCATTACAGCTATCATTCTATCAGTATAAAAAGCCAGACTCTCAAAGTCTGGCTTTTCCTTTACTTATTCAAACTAACAGCAATTCTAGAACCTACTTCGGCATTATGCTTCAACAAAGCAATGTTCGCTGTCAAGCTTCTTCCTTCTGTTAATTCCTTCACTTTTCCAAGAAGGAATGGCGTTACTTTTTTGCCGGCGATGCTGTTTTCTTTTGCTTAAATAAGTGCAGTTAACTCCGCCTTTTAGGCCCGGTTCCCAGTTTTTGCGGATGATTTCTTCTACCTCTTTTGCTGTCTGAACATTTTGCGGGTACGGCATTCCATGTTAAATGATTGTGGACTCAAGGGCTGCAACTATTTGCTTTCTTTGCCTCTAACACTTCTTCTGAGTACTCAAGCCATTTTTCTAACATGATGTCACTTCTCCTTAGTCGAAATATTGTTTGAATGTTTCCTGCAAGCGTGTGTTGTTTAGGTTCGGATTAACGGTTTCAAGGGACTGCAGAGCCAGCATGGAGCAGGACATCCCGATTTTGCAGGCATCCTCTGTACCCAGGCCCTTTAAATGGGCAAAAATAATTCCCGATACAAGCGAATCGCCTGCACCTGTCACATCAGCAATTTTCACCTTCGGAGGAAGCTGCACGCCTGCTTCACCGTTGTTTGTGAAGTAGATCAGCCCTTTATCTCCCCGGCTGATGACGACTTTTTCAACACCTTTTTTCATAATTTCCTGTGCCGCCTTAAAGAAGTCTCCTTCATTGCTGATCTCTATCCCCGTTAGTGCTTCTGCCTCATTTTTGTTGGCAATCATCCAGGTAACACCCTTCAAATCTTCCGGCAGATTTTTTATTTTTGGTGCTGAAACAGGAGTAATGCAAAGCGGAATGCTCTCTTCATAACACCTTGTAATAATCTGTTCTAAAACCTTTGGCGAGAAGTTTGTATCCAAAATCACCATTTCAGATGACGCCAGGTAACCCCACTTTTTCTCGATAAATTCGCTGTTAACGTTTTCATAAATGGACATATCAGCGAGTGCTACTGCCATTTCTCCTTCAAGGTCAAGCACTGCTGTATAAGTACCGGTGGTGGACCCTGCCAGCGACTGTGAAGGAGTGACATCAGCAAAGGCTTTCGTATATTCAAGAAGCCATTCGCCCTCCGGATCATCGCCCACTACTGTCATCAAACCCACATCACAGCCCAGCCTGCCAAGGTTTTCAGCAATGTTGCGGGCCACTCCGCCGCAGGACTGGGAGCTTCCTGCAGGGTTCGATGTTCCGTATTGAATCTGCCCTGTTGTCTGGATTTTTCTGTCCACATTGGCCCCTCCAACACAAAACACTTCTTTCTTTTGCGGCAGGACATAAGCTCTGCCAAGAATTTTCCCCTGCTTGGTCAGTGAAGAGATATAGCCGGCTACAGCGGACCTGGAAAGTCCTGTTTTTTCAGCCAGCTCGTTTTGGGCCATAAAAGGATCCTCTTTAATCATCTGCAAAATTAATATTTCTTTATCATTCATAATTGACCAGCCCTGCCTTATTAAACTTTTGTCTTATTTTAAACTTATGTCTGTTTGTAATACAAGTGTTATTTTTCAAAAAATTGCCAAGTTAATAAAAAAGGCTCCCGCCATAAGCGGAAGACCAAACTTTACGCAGCATTATCATCTTTTTTAATATCCTTTAAATAATACTTTTCCGAAGTGAAAAACTCGTTTTTCAGCTGTTTAACCTCTTTGCTTAGAAGAAGAACAGCCACGATGTTCGGTATTAAAATCATGGCAAGAGCCAGATCAAGGAACTGCCAGATTGTTTTCGCTGCTCCCACTGAGCCAAGAACAATGGCTGCAATATAAACGACTTTTATGGCTTTTCCGGCAAAAGAGCCAAATAGGAACTCTGCCATTTTGGATCCATAAAAGACTACGACAATGATCGTTGAAATGACAAAGAATACTAGGGATACAGCAACAAGAATACCTCCAAATGATCCAAAGTATTCCGTAAATGCCGCTGCTGTCAGGGCCGAAGGATCTTCCATTGCCCCTTCCCTTGTCCACACACCAGAAGAAAGCACAACAAATGCAGTTGCAGTACAAACAATCAGCGTATCAACAACAATACCGATAATCGCCCAAAAGCCTTGTCGGACCGGGTGATCAGTGGTGGCAGCTGCATGGGCAATCGGTGCAGTCCCGAGTCCTGCCTCATTGGAATATAATCCTCGTGCAAATCCCCATCGAATGATTTCGCCAATTGCCGCCCCAGCAAATCCGCCAATCGCAGACATTGGCTGAAACGCATAAGTGAAGATTAATTCCAACACTTCAGGAAGTTTCCCAAGATTCATAAATAACACTACTAACGCAGCACCTACATAAATGAGAGCCATAAACGGAACAAAGATTTCAGTCACCTTGCCGATTCTCTGAATCCCGCCAAAAACAACTAATGAAACAAGTACTGCTGCAGCGATTCCTGTGTAAAGGCCATCAATCTTAAATGTCTCGCTAACTGCAGCTGCTACTGCATTTCCCTGTACCATGATGCTTGGAATCAGTTCAATCATCAGCGCGAACGCAAAGATCACACCAAGCCACTTCATGTTAAGCCCTTTCGTCATGTAATACATAGGGCCGCCCACATATTCTCCATCTTCATTTTTTTCTCTGTACTTAATGGCCAATACACTTTCCGAGAACTTAATGGCCATTCCAATGAACGCAATGACCCACATCCAAAATACCGCACCCGGACCGCCAAACATGATGGCTGCCGGTACACCTACAATATTCGCGGCACCAATGGTGGAAGCCAGCGCTGATGTGAGGGCCTGTAATGGTGTAACGGTTCCTTTTCCCTTTGGCTTTTTAAATACACTTCCAAATGTTTGCTTAAAAATATATACCGGATAACGGAACTGGAAGAAACCAAGCAAAAAGGTCAAGTACAGACCCGTTCCAGCTAATAATAGGATTATGGGATATCCCCACAGCCATCCTGAAATATCTCCAACGACTTCTAATAACGTATCCAAAAAAATTTCCCCCTTAATGTTATGCACAGTTGCTCTTATGACTCCATTCCCTTTTATTTACCAGTTAAACACTTAGTTACCAAAAGAATATGTGAGGTAGACATATTCATAAATTTCATGTATAGTTAGCTAGGTAACTATTTTAAGCAGGTGAATACGATGCACCCAAATCAAAGTGAATTTTTTCATTCCATCAACCAATTTACACGCCATTTTTCCAAAGTACTTAATGAAAGTTTGGTGCCCCTTGGTTTATATGCTGCTCAATGGACGATTATTTACCGTCTAAAAATTGGTGGCCCGAGCACTCAAAAAGAGATTTCTTCTTATCTGGGAGTTGAGGCTCCGACCATGACCAGGACATTGGCCCGTCTTGAGAAATCGGGCTGGATCATCAGAACGGCAGGCAAGGACAAACGTGAAAAATTGATTTCACTGACTGATGCAGCCATCCAGGAATACGACAATTGGCTTGCCGCCGTGCGATCAAGTGAAAGTAATGTCCTTCAGAACATTACGGAAGAAGAAATCGGCACGATGATCAGGCTTATGGCAAAAATGAGAGAAAATATGGTACCAGGCACCTAGACCATTTCACCAAATTGGTATAGGTACCTGGTACTTCATTGTTAGGAGGACAACATGAAGAAACAGCCATTATGGACGAAGGATTTTTTGAGTATTTCTATTACTAGTTTTTTCTTATTTATGGGGTTTTATGTTTTGCTGACTACGCTTCCCCTTTATATTTTGGATGATTTAAAAGGGGACGAAACACAGGTAGGCCTAATTATTTCGGTCTTTCTGATTGCTGCAGTAATCAGCCGGCCTTTTACAGGGAAATGGATTGACGAGGTTGGACGCCGAAAGATCCTAATTGCTTCCTTGATTGTGTTTGCCGTATCTTCCCTGCTTTATTTCTGGGCTGACTCTACGCCTGCTCTTTTAGCACTGAGATTCCTGCACGGAGTTGGATTTGGCATGGCCACTACTGCAACTGGGGCTATCGTTGCTGATATTGTGCCGAATGAACGCAGAGGCGAAGGACTTGGCTATTATGCGATGTTCATGAATCTGGCCATGGTCATTGGCCCGTTTGCCGGTTTGACGATCGTTCAATACGCAAGCTTTTCATGGATTTTTGCTTTATGTACAGTTTTATCTTTTATTGCTATAGTGCTGGGTGTTTTTGTAAAAATACCGCAAAAAGCAGAGAGCACTGTGAAGCATCCAAAATTTACACTTTCAAGCTTATTTGAAAAAAATGCAGTTCCTGTGGCAATTTCTGCAGGCATCCTTGCTTTTGCTTACTCAGGAATTCTTTCCTTTATTTCTGTTTATGCGAAAGAGCTTGATTTGCTTGAAGCTGCAAGCTTCTTTTTTGTGGTATATGCCGCATTCATTATTATGTCCCGCCCATTTACAGGCCGCTGGTTTGATGCGTACGGAGAAAATAAAGTAATCTATCCGGCCATTATTCTTTTTGCTGCTGGGTTGTTTTTACTCAGTCAGGCAAACAGCACCTTTGTGTTTCTGCTGTCAGGTGCGATAATCGGATTGGGGTATGGCACTATTGTTCCGAGCCTTCAAACCGTTGCAATCAAGCAGGCGGATCCCGCTAAACGCGGGCTTGCAACCTCGACCTTTTTCACACTCTTTGATACCGGGATTGGATTAGGATCCTATGTTCTCGGCATACTTGCTGTTAAGACAGGCTTCTCATCGCTTTATTTTATGCTTGGTGGAGTAGCATTGTTTGGCTTGCTCGTCTACTACCTTCTTCACGGAAAAAAGACAGAACCAAAAACCATTCATTCAGAAGCAGATCTTCCATTATAAGAGCCCATTAGCGGCTCTTTCTTTTTGTCAATCTAAAATTATGTATATTTTCAGAATATTATTTGTATTTTTGTGAACATTGGCATATAATGTAATTAATACCTTTTGGGAGGTTCGCTAATGACCATTGTTCATGTATTGAATTTTTCTATTCCAATTGCCTGTGTATTTTTATTTGGTGTCATGGTCGACCGCATGTGCAAACCGGATGGCACGGAACAGAAAGCAAATGAATAATGATTTTTAACTTCAAAGCGGCTGGATTACAGCGCTTTTTTATTTTCAATGCAAAAAGAAACCAGCCTCTAAGGCTGATTCCCCGTTCTTGGCAATATTAAAATCTCTACCCGTCTGTTCTTCGCTCTGCCTTCCTTGGTATCATTTCCGGCAACCGGCTGAAATTCTCCAAAGCCTTTGGCACTGAACCATTTAGGGTCCAGCTGGTCATTCTTCAGGATTATTTTCATAAAGTTGACAGCGCGCATCACACTGAGCTCCCAGTTTGATTCGAAGTTTGAGTTGCGGATCGGGACATTGTCTGTATGGCCGCTGATGATGATGTTTCTTGGCGGGTCCATGATGAGAAGCTCTGCAATTTCACTTGCCATTTTTAAATCCTGCTCACGGACTTCTGCACTGCCTGAGCCGAACAGGACATTATCCCGGATTGACACAAGCAGTCCTTCGGTGGTTAAAGAGGTTTCCAGTTTATCTGCCAGATTTTGATTTTCGATAAATGCATTGACTCTTTGCTGCAGCTCTGCCAGTTCTTCCTGATCGGCAGCCTGCTTCAGCTTTTCTTTTTCCAATTCATCCAGAGCTGCCATTTCCTCCAGATCCTTGCTTGGCTTTTCGGACACAGCATCAGTGGATTGCATTTGGCCTTCAGGCATTGGGCTTGGGAATTCCAATACCCCGGTTCCGCCTGAAAAGACATCGTTAAATGCCTTTGATAGCTTTTGAAATTTCTGGGCATCTACGGAACTCATTGCGAATAGGACAATGAATAGGGCCAGAAGCAGAGTTAATAAATCAGCATACGGCAAAAGCCAGGATTCATCTACATGATCCTCATGGTGCTGCTTCTTTTTCCGCCTACTCATCCTTCGTCACGCTGCTTTCTTCAAGGAATTTTCGGCGTTCTCCTGCAGGAAGGTAGGAAGCAAGCTTTTGTTCTATTACCCGAGGAGCCTCGCCTTCCAATATAGAAAGAATTCCTTCGATCATCATACTTTTAATTTTTGCTTCCTGCTTGGATTTTCTCTTTAGCTTATTAGCAAACGGATGCCAAAACACATAACCCGTGAAAATCCCCAGCAAGGTTGCTACGAATGCCGCACTTATGGCATGACCGAGGCTGGTGGTGTCCTCCATATTTCCAAGTGCTGCAATTAATCCAATTACTGCTCCCAGCACCCCAAGGGATGGGGCATAGGTACCTGCCTGGCTGAAAATTTGCGCTCCGGCCTGATGTCTTTCTTCCATCGCTTCGATTTCTTCGCTTAATACATCACGTATATAATCGGCACTTTGCCCATCAACAGCCAGAGATAAGCCGTTCTTTAAAAAAGTATTTTCGATTTCGTTCGTTTTGACTTCAAGTGCAAGCAATCCTTCTTTTCTTGCCAGCTGGGCCCAATCCGAAAACATCTTAATCATCTCAGCCGGGTTCATCAGCTTTTCTTCTTTAAATAAAATCCCAAAAAGCTTGGGCACCCGTTTGATTTCATTTGTTGGAAATGCAATTGCCACTGCTGCTGCAGTTCCCAGGATAATGATCAGAATAGCGGCCGGGTTAATCAGAACAGACGGGGAAACCCCTTTAAAAACCATCCCTACACCAACTGCTATGATCCCTAATATTACTCCTATAATCGTTGTTTTATCCATGCAAGCCACACCTTCTATGTAGTCTGAAATTCTCTAAAACCTTCTATTATTAATTTCGGATGATTTTTACAGTTCTTTAGGAAATTTTTCATATATAAAAGGCAGAGGTGCTTCCCCCGCCTTCGTTTTTATTGTTTTTAGAACCAGCGGCATCCGCAGAAACCTCTTCTTCTGCGGTCATCGTCATCTCTTCTGCGGTCATCATCATCTCTTCTGCGGTCATCGTCATCTCTTCGGCGTCTGCATCCTCTTCCAGATCCAGCTAAATCTCTGTTGTACCATAAGTCACCTGCACGCGATACATCATCACGGCGATGTCTTCTGCGGTCATCCTCTGCTCCGCCAACACTGTCTCTTCCACAGCCGCAATGTCTTCTTCGATTGTCCTCGATTCCAGCTACATCGTCATCTCGGCGGTGATTCCTGCGGCGATCATCATCTTCTTTTACAATTACTCTATCGGCTCTGATCTCCACTTCATCTGCATTAATCTCTAATCTTCTTCTCCAATCTCTCGACATAAGTCTACCTCCTTTCTAATGGATACTATAGAATATGTGCCACAGGAGTTTTTCGCATGGACAAATCCCCAATCAGAAAGAAAATGTGCCTGTTTAAAGAAAAAAACCCCAGTCCTATTCAGGAGAGGAGTTTTGAGAATTTATACTTTTTGAAAGACGAGGCTGTTTATTTTCATTAAATGCTTTAAGGCCGCCTGGAAGGTAGCATGTGTTTCAGCATTTAATTCAATGCCGGATAAGACGATTTCCTTTATCAGCTGCGGGGTCATTCCTACAAAGTAAGGCTTTACTCCCATGAGATTAATGGAATCAGTCAGGTTGCGGATTTGCTCTCCAACTTCGGAAAGGCACATCTGCTCTATGCGGTCGACCGTAATATCGGTAAAATCTATGATGGCAAATTCAGTGTCATGGTCTTTAATATGATTCAGGATTTTAGCCGTAATTTTTTCGAATCTTTCTGCCATGAGCAGGCCTGTAATGGGCACCAGTATCGCCTGGGGAATAATCGATGGAATAATCGGTGCAGTCATATCCGCTATAGCTGCCACATATTCTTCCACTCTTTTTTCAAGGACCGTTATATATTCATCTTTGTTCATATATTCTCCTCAATTCCAATCATCTAATCCATTAGAATAATTTATTGTTAATTTTTTCTCCGTAGTTTTTGAAAAGGGATGAGTTGGTGTTTTGTCTTCTTTTCGACATCATGCTGTTAAAGCGAAGCATCTTTTCGTTAAGTTTCTTCTGCAATGCTTTTTTTTCTTCCTGATCCTCACATTGTTTAATAAGATCTTCGATTGTCAGCATTTCCTTCTTCATTTGGTTTTCTTCATCAGTGAATCCTGCATTTTTCATGATGCGGTAGGCCATGCGCAAATTCTCAGGGACGGAAGACAAGTCATCGAACGGAAGCGGTTTCCCATAGCCTGGCAAATTATCAAAATCGCCATCCTTGTACGCTTTTTTTATCCGATCTTCAGACAGTATAGAAAAGAAGTCCAATCTCAAGTTCCCCCTTCACTTCATTTGTTACTTATTATTATATATTTTCGGTGCTGCTTATTAAAGTAATTATGTATATGGAGGACCTGCAGAAAAAACAAGAGAAAGCTTGCGCCTCCTCCCTTCAGATTTTTCCTATTAAGTTCGGATCAATGTTAATCCCGGTCTGGCCAGGCTGCCAATTGGCCGGTACACCTTTCCCTGTCTGCTTTGCATATTGAATTCCCTGCATGATTCTGACATGTTCATGCAGATTTCTGCCGACTTCACCGGGGTAAATGAGCTTCGCCGCAATAATGCCATTGGGGTCAATAAAAATAGATGCCCTGACCGCAGCTCCAGACTTTTCGTCCAAAACCTTATAAGCTCTGCTTATTTGATGGGTTCGATCGCTTACCATTGGATAATTTACATTTTTTAAAGAGGGAGATGTTTCCTTAAAGACTTTATGAGCATATACACTGTCCGTACTGATGGACATTGCTTCACAGTTTAAGGCTTTTAAATATGGATTCACAGCGGCGACCGCCGCCAATTCTGTCGGTCAGACAAATGTGAAATCACTCGGGTAAAAAAACAGCAGCACCCATTTTCCAATATAATTCTCCAAATTGACCTTTTTTATTTGATGATCAATGACAGCATCTGCAATAAAAACCGGAGCACGGTCTCCCCGGCCCGCACAGAATACGGAAGCATTCGAATCATTCACGGCTATCCCCCTCCCTTCCTCTTTCGTCTCTGCTATATATACTTATGCGCATAAAAGCAAAATTGAACGGAAAATATTGAATGAGAGAGCCATACATAGTCCTGATGCCCAAGGGAAAAATAGTGAAAGAATGCTACTTCAAGAATGAAAGGAGCCTGACTATGTCACGCGGAGTCCATTTTAATCATAAAAGAAAACATCACCCCGGGGAATTCCCTGAACACACAATGGTCGAGCGGCACACTACAGAGGCACAGGAAGATGAAGAATTTATTGTGACACAGGAAGCGTTTAAAAACCGCTTTGAAGAAGATGAAGCAAAGGAACTTGAGGAAAGAGCCAAAGATTAAGAAAAGCGGAAGCGCCTTGCTCACCCCCGACAAGCACAAGACGAGCCTCCCGGAAAGGCGTTCTTTGCCTTTTTGGGAGGCTTGGCTTGTGACCTCGAGGGGGTAGGCGCTGGAGCTAGACAGTTCTCGACGTTCAGAATTATTTACTTTATAAATTTAGTCAGGGGTCTGAGAACATTCAGACCCCTGCTGCTTATATTGCGTCTATTTCAACTTCTTTCAGCCAGGACGCGCATGCTTCAATATCCTTTGAAAACACGCGATCTTTTGTAATGGAAGGCACCACTTTTCTTGCTTCTTCATAAAAACGATTTGTTTTATCAGCCATTTTATCAGAACCCCGGAATTCTGCTGCCTGCAGCGCGCAAATCAGTTCAATTGCAAGCACTTTATTGACATTCTGGATAATCTGATAAGCATGTCTTGATCCGATGGTTCCCATGCTCACATGGTCTTCCTGATTCCCTGATGAAGGGATCGAATCCACACTCGCGGGATGGGCAAGTGTCTTATTTTCCGAAACAAGTGATGCTGCAACATATTGGAGAATCATCGCACCAGACTGCAGTCCAGGCTCCGGGCTTAAAAATGGCGGCAAATCACTCAGCTGCGGGTTAACAAGTCTTTCAATCCGGCGCTCTGAAATATTGGCCAACTCCGCAACCGCGATTTTCATGAAGTCCATTGCAAGTGCGATTGGCTGTCCATGAAAGTTTCCGCCGGATATGACGCTTTCCCCATTTTCAAAAATAAGCGGGTTATCCGTAGCTGCATTCATTTCAATTTCAAGCTTTTCTTTTACATAATCAAGCGCCTGCCAGGATGCTCCATGCACCTGCGGGATGCAGCGGATGGAATAGGCGTCCTGCACACGGATTTCTCCCTGTCTTGTGATCAGGCTGCTGCCTGACAGGTATTCCCTCACTCTTCTTGCTGTATCCACCTGCTGCTGATAGCCTCTTGCCTGATGGATATTTTCATCAAACGCATCAATAATGCCGTTTAAGCCCTCCATTGTAACTGCAGCGATGAGTTCACTTTGATAAGCGATTTTTTCCGCTTCCAGATAACCAATGACTCCCATTGCCGTCATCGCTTGAGTGCCGTTAATCAGGGCTAACCCTTCCTTCGCCTGCAATGTTAAAGGCTCGACTCCCTCCTGAACAAGCACTTCCAGCGCTGGCCTTCTTTCACCCTTGAAAAACACTTCGCCTTCTCCCATTAATACTAATGCCAAATGGGAAAGAGGCGCCAAATCACCGCTCGCTCCAAGAGATCCCTGCTGCGGGATAACAGGATGAATTTGTTTATTCACAAGCGCTAAAAGAGTTTCTATCAAGACAGGACGGACTCCTGAGAACCCTTTTAATAAAGCATTTGCTCTTAATAGGAGCATAGCTCTAGAGACAGACTCAGGGAATGGTTCCCCTACACCGCAGGCATGCGAGCGGATTAAATTCAGCTGAAGGTCCTCTACATCTTCCTGATCAATTCTTACGTCGCTGAATTTGCCAAAGCCAGTGTTAATGCCGTAAATGACTTTTTCTTCATTTACAATTCTCTTAACGGCTTCCAGGCTGTTTTTTACACGAAGCATGCTTTCCTCTGATGCTGCAGCCTTTACACTTTCAAAAAGCACTTTTTTGACTTCAGACAGAGTAAGGGTATTTCCATTTAAAGTAACCACGTTGCTCTCCTCCCCGTGAGTTAAAGTCATCATCGATTTTGTCATTTTTTCCATTTCATATCCTCCCCGGTACGTTAGCGAGATAAAGAAAAGGCTGTATCTCAAACACAGGTTTGAAATACAGCCTTTTTAAAAAGATTATTTGCAGTATCAGTTTTTAGATGCCTCATCTTTATCACAGCCTAATTTTGATATATTTTCTGAATATATTTAATTCTAAGTGTCATTTAGGAGGCTGTCAATTGATTTTTACCATTTTTTAACAAGTTAGATTGTTAGAATGGTAATACAGTAAAGCGTTTTTATTTTAGCAAATTTAAAAGCCGGCATTTCTGCCAGCTTAGTTTCCTTCAATGTCTTGTCTTTTCAGTGCTTGCTTTAATGTACCGCAAGTATTAATGCCTGTGAAGTCCAGGCCAAGCTGAATGGAAGTCTGGGCAACTTCAGGGCTGATGCCGGAGATGGTGGATTTTACCCCCAGCAGATGTAAAGCTGTCGTTAAAGAGAATATTTGATGGGCAACCATCGTGTCGATGATGGCTACACCTGATAAATCAATAAATAGGTGTTCCACATCTTCTTTTGCACATTTTTTCGGAATTTCCTCCAGCAGGATTCGTGCACGTTCTGTGTCAATATTGCCTATAAGCGGCAGTACAGCTGTATGGTCTTTTACAGGAATGACTGGAGTTCCAAGTTCATTGATCAAACTTTGCTGGGCAACAAGCCTATTGGTAGTTAGTTCATAATATTTCTCTGAAAATTTATTGATGAGCTTATCAAAAGCCTTGTTAATGATCGTGCTCCATTTTAATACATCATCTGCTGTGACATCAGACAGGTTTTCGTTAATGAACTTTTCAACAAAATGCCAATAGGTTTCCCGCACATTGCTTAAAGCTTCAAGCACTTGAAAAATGGGCGTATTAGAATCCACTCTGCTCTCAGCTACTGTAATGGCCCATTCTTCCATATTCTTCTTAAATGTTTCCTCATCAATCAGAGCTGCTGAAACGGTGCGGTTGGTAAACGTATTTTGTTCTCTCAGGAGCTTCTCATAAGCGGGGTCTGCATCTGCAGAATAAATCGAGCCTTTCTGTTTATCCCTTAAAGACAGCCACATATCTGTGATATTTTTTGAATTCTCCTGAATGTAATCATAAAGATGCTGATTTTTTGCATTCATTCATTTCACCTTGTCTCTTTCTATTTGTAAACAAACTGGTAAGTCTATTGTAGAATGAATTGTGACTAATTAAAAGTAATACAACTTAGGCTGTTATTCACTTCACTGCCCAGCAAAATTTATCCCATTACAAATATTGTTGATTTTCAGCTATACTTAGTTTGGACAGAAATGGCTGAATGTAATTTGAAAGGAGTTATTATGAAATCACTTGTTCTTGCTGAAAAGCCCAGTGTTGCCCGCGAAATTGCACGGGTTCTGGGATGCCGGCAATCTCATAAAAGCTATATGGAAGGCGATAAATATATCGTGACTTGGGCTCTTGGCCATTTAATCGAGTTAAAGATGCCTGAGCATTATGACAGCAAATATAAAAACTGGAATCTGGAAGATCTGCCGATTATTCCTGACCAAATGGGCCTGAAGGTGATGAAGCAGACCAGCCACCAGTATAAAGCCATTGAGAACCTGGCAAAGCGGAAGGATATTAAGGAAATTATCATTGCTACTGATGCAGGCCGCGAAGGGGAGCTTGTCGCACGCTGGATATTGGAGAAAATCCGCTGGCGCAAGACAATCAAACGCTTATGGATTTCTTCTGTTACGGACCGCGCCATCCGGGACGGTTTTCAAAACCTTAAGCCAGGAAAACAATTTGAAGATCTGTATGAATCCGCAGTGTGCCGGGCAGAGGCTGATTGGCTCATTGGTCTGAATGTCACAAGGGCCCTGACTACTAAATATAAGGATCCCCTATCCGCCGGCCGGGTGCAGACGCCGACACTGGCACTCGTGATGGAAAGGGAAACATTCATTCAAAAATTTGTTCCAAAAGAGTACTGGACGATTCGCGCTCAAATTGGCCCTCTGCAGGCTGACTGGGAGAAAAACGGTGAAAAGCGCAGCTTTTCTAAAGAAGCAGCTGATGGAGTCCTTGCTAAAGTGCAGGGGCAAAAAGCGGTTATCCAGTCCATTAACCGGAAGGAAAAAACTGAGCCGCAGCCGCTTCCTTATGATTTGACGGAGCTGCAGCGTGACGCCAATAAACGTTTTGGTTTCTCAGCCAAGAAAACGTCGAATGTGCTGCAAAAACTTTATGAGCAGCATAAGCTTGTCACATATCCGCGGACAGACTCACGCTATTTGTCAAAAGATATGGAAGCAACCATGATGGATCGGCTTCATGGCATAGCTGCTTCCTATAAAGATGAAGTGAAGCCGATCCTCGCGAATCAAGGCAAGGTGCTGGCAAAGCGAGTCTTTAATAATGAAAAAGTAACTGATCACCATGCGATAATTCCGACTGAAGAACGTGTACACCTCGGTGATTTGTCTGCTGATGAGCGGAAGTTGTACGAATTGATTCTGCGCAGATTTCTGGCCATTTTCCATAACCCTTATAAGTATGAAACCATCCATGCTGCTATTGATGTTAACGGTGAAACATTCACAGCCAGGGAAACAGCAGTTATCGACCTGGGTTATCGCAAGGTTGAACACAGCAGTGATGAAGAAACAGGAAAACAGAGCCTGAAGAACTTCTCAAAAGGACAAAGCTATACGGTACAAACGGCTGAATTGTCCGCCAAGCTCACTGAACCCCCTCTTCGCTATTCCGAAGCTGACATTTTGACCCAGATGGAAAAATACAGCTTAGGAACACCTGCGACAAGAGCGGAAATCATTGAACGGCTTCTTGATACGGAAGCGATCGAAAGGCAAAATGGACGCCTGTTTCCGACTAAAAAGGGCAAACAGCTGATGGACCTGGTGAATGAAGATCTAAAATCACCGGAGCTGACTGCTAAATGGGAACAGGAGCTGGAGAAAATCGCACGCGGAAAAGCAGATCCCAAAGAGTTTCTGCAGAATATCCGCAAGCAGACACGGACATTGGTTTCAGAAATTAAAAAGAGCGATAAATCGTATCGTGCCCACAATCTCACGGGCTCAAAATGTCCAGAATGCGATTCCTTCCTGAAAGAAAGGAATACCAAGGACGGAAAAATACTTGTCTGTTCCAATCTTGATTGTCATTTCCGAAAGCGCAAAGATCCAAAGCTTTCAAACCGCCGCTGCCCTCAGTGCCGCAAAAAAATGGAGATCCACCAGGGTAAAGCAGGGGCCTACTTCCAATGCCGCCCATGCAATGTGGTGGAAAAAGCCCAGGACAAAAAGAAAGCCGTCAATAAACGGGAAGAACGCAAACTTGTTCAGAAATATACCCAGAAGGAAGATTCTTTTGGAACGAGCCTTGGCGATTTGCTGAAGGCTGCAATGGAAGATAAGGATTAAGAAATAGCCCTGGCTGATGTCAGGGCTATTTCTGTATGAACTGGCATACACAGCTTGTCCTCTCCATAGCATGTACTAATACTGAAAGGAGAGTGAAAAGATGTTAACCAGAATGGCAGACCGTTTCTCAAAGCTTGTGGAAAGGTATCTCCCTGACGCTTTTGTCATTGCGGTATTAATGACTCTGTTTGTATTTATTGCGGGATTTCTCATGAAGCCTTCTGAACCTGTTGAGCTGTTTAAATCCTTCGGTGACGGCTTTTGGGTGTATCTCGCTTTTACCATGCAGATGGTGCTCCTCTTAATGACAGGCATGGCGCTTGCTTCTGTTCCTTCTGTACAGCGTATCCTTGAAAAGCTGTCCTCTAAAGCGAAGACAGCCAACCAGGCTTACGTGCTGACTTTTCTCATTTCTTCTGCTGCTTATTATATTAACTGGGGCCTTGCTGTTGTAGTTGGCGCCATTATTGCCCGTGAAGTTGGGAAAAGAAATCAGAGCGCACACTTCCCTCTATTAGTGGCTGCAGCCTATGCACCAACTGCTCTATATACCGCTGGTTTATCAAGTTCAATTGGTTTGACTGTTGCGACTAAAGGCCATTTTCTGGAGGAAGTGGCTGGCGTCATTCCAACTTCGGAGACCATTTTCCATCCTGGAACGATTGCTATTTTAATTGCTCTTGTTATTACTATGCCGATTTTTATTGTGCTGATGGCACCCAAAAAAGGCATTATCTCATACGTTCCCCCTAAGACACCCAAGCAGGAAGCTGAACAGCAGGAAATTTTAAAAACTCCTGCCGGAAAGCTTGAAAGAACTCCCTTTCTCGGCATCTTTACCGGATTAATCGGATTAATCTATGCAATATTTGAGTTTGTAAACGGACGTGACCTTGACTTGAATATTATCAATATTACCTTTCTATCCTTGGGTCTCATCCTTCATAAATCGCTGGTACAATACGCCAATGCTTTTAAAGAAGCGGGTTCTGCCATTTCCCCTATCATTCTGCAATTCCCATTTTACGCTGGCATTATCGCCGTTCTCGGCAGCTCCGGGTTAGCAGAATCCATAATCAATGGAATGGCATCTATAGCAAGTAAAGACACCTTTGATATATTCACCTATTGGGCCGCTGGACTCGTCAATATTCTTGCTCCTTCAGGCGGCGGACAGTGGGCATTGCAGGGGCCGCTTCAAGTTCCTGCCGGTCTGCAGCTGGGTGTGGATCCCGCCATTACCGCTATGGCTGTCGGCTGGGGTGATGCCTGGACGAATCTGATCCAGCCTTTCTGGGCCCTTCCTATTTTAAGTGTGGTTGGCCTTCATATTCGTCACATTATGGGCTACTGTGCATTGCTGGCCATATGGGTGGGCATTGTAACTACTGTTTTGATGCTTTTTGTATATTAATAGGAACAGCCAAGCCTAATCTAGGTTTGGCTTTTTCAAACAAAAAGTCTTCTTGTGTTTCATCCAATTTTGGTAGTATGATAGCGTTATTCTGAGATTGAAGTTGGGGAAACAGCATGAAAATAAAAGATTGGGATAAGAATTTAAAAGTAAGGTTATTTGGGGAAGCGCTTATGAATATTACATTCTGGATGTTCTTCCCGTTTTTAACGATTTATTTCGCGGATGAATTCGGAAAAGACAAGGCTGGTTTATTGCTCATTTTTTCTCAGGTATTCTCCGTACTTGCCAACTTAATGGGCGGTTATACAGCTGACCGCTTTGGCCGCAAGAAAATGATGGTTCTCTCTGCATTCGGACAGGGACTTTCATTTATCATTTTTGGATTTGCCAGTTCACCCTGGCTGGTTTCTCCTGTGCTTGGTTTTATCTGCTTTGCTTTTGTGGGAATTTTCGGTTCCTTTTATTGGCCGGCAAGCCAGGCCATGGTTGCCGATGTGGTGGAGGAAAAAGACAGAAGCCAGGTATTTGCTATTTTTTACACTTCAATTAATATCGCGGTTGTGGTGGGTCCCATTTTAGGAGCCATTTTCTATGTCCATTACCGTTTTCAGCTTCTTATGGCCGCCGGCATTATCTGTATTCTGTTATCTTTCATCCTTTTCCGCTGGACAAGGGAAACATTGCCAATACAAATACATGCAGCAAGCGGAAATAGTAAATGGCATACAGTTTTATTAAAGCAAACGAAAGATTATGGCATTATTTTCAGGGACAAAACCTTTCTCCTGTTTATCATCGCAGGGGTTCTGGCTGCACAGACTTTTATGCAGCTTGATCTATTAATACCTGTCTATACAAATGAAGCAGTTCATAATCAGGCACTGCTTAAATGGAAGGACTGGTCCTTTTCTGTTCAGGGAGAACAGGCTTTTGGCATTCTGCTGTCTGAGAACGGCTTCCTTGTTGCCTTATTTACCGTAGCTGTAACCAAAATGATGTTAAAGTACAAAGAAAGAAATGTCTTTATCTTATCATCTCTTACTTATGCAGCAGCCATCATCATGTTGGGGCAAACCCAATGGATATGGGGATTAATCCTGGCTATGGCCGTTTTCACTATGGCTGAATTAATGACAGCCGGCCTTCAGCAGAGCTATGTTTCAAAAATTGCTCCAGATCATATGCGGGGACAGTACTTTGCCGCTGCCTCCCTTCGATTTACAATCGGGAAAACCATTGCACCTATCTCCATTCCGCTTACAGTCTGGATCGGATATGACTGGACATTCTTTATTCTGGCGCTGCTGGCTGTTGTAAGTGCATTTTTGTATTGGCTGATGTTTTCTTTGCCTGAAAGAAATAATGCCTTCCATGCCAAAAAGGAATCTGTATAAGGTTCCTTTTTAATTTTGTCTCCGTCCATAGATGTAGCCCCAAGGTTCTCGAGGACGATTTTCAGCTCAATAGGTTTCTTTTTGCGAACAGAACAGCTACAATGAAAATGAAGATTCTGACAAAGGAGAATACATAATGAGTCAATTTCAAACGAATTTAGAGAAATACGCGGAGCTTGCCGTAAAGGTCGGCGTAAATGTACAAAAAGGACAGACGCTTGTTATTAATACAACCCTTGATGCAGCTGAACTGGTTCGTAAAATTGTTAAAAAGGCCTATGAAGCAGGAGCTCATAACGTAGTTGTGAACTGGAGCGATGATGCGGTCACACGCACAAAGTACGATTTAGCACCGGATGAGTCTTTCTCCGAATACCCGGAATGGCGTGCGAAGGAAGTCGAAGATTTAGCTGAAAAGGGTGCGGCATTCATGTCAATCGTTTCAGCAAGCCCTGATTTGCTGAAAGGCGTGAAATCAGAACGAATCTCAAGCTTCCAGAAAGCTGCCGGAATGGCGCTTGCAAAATACCGCAAATTCATCCAGTCCGATAAAGTAAGCTGGACAGTCATTGCAGCTCCATCTCAAGCCTGGGCAAACATGGTATTCCCTGACGCACCGGAAGAATCCCGTGAGGAAATGCTTTGGGAAGCTATTTTCAAAGCAACTCGCGCCGATTTGGATAACCCGGTTGAAGCCTGGAAAAAGCATGATGAAACACTCCATGAAAAAGTGGATTACTTGAACAGCAAGCGATATCAGAAGCTTCATTATAAAGCTCCAGGTACGGACCTGACAATCGAGCTTCCAAAAGGCCACTTATGGGTCGGGGCAGGCAGCGTTAATGAACAGGGACATGAATTCATGGCTAACATGCCAACTGAAGAAGTATTTACGGTACCTTACAAGACAGGAGTCAACGGCACGGTTTCCAGCACAAAGCCTTTAAGCTATGGCGGAAATATCATCGATAAATTCAGCCTGACCTTTGAAAACGGCCGCATTAACGATGTGAAAGCAGAAGAAGGAGAAGAGATTCTTAAGCAGCTTGTTGAGACAGATGAAGGCTCCCACTACCTTGGTGAAGTGGCCCTGGTTCCTTTCAACTCGCCAATTTCGCAGTCCAATCTGCTTTTCTATAATACTTTATTTGATGAAAATGCTTCAAACCACCTTGCCATTGGCAGTGCGTATGCATTCTGCATTGAAGGCGGCAAGAAAATGTCCAGTGAAGAACTGGCTGAAAACGGGCTGAACGAAAGTTTAACACATGTTGACTTCATGATTGGTTCCGCAGAAATGGATATCGACGGAATCACTGAAGACGGCAAGGCTGAACCAGTATTCAGGAAAGGTGATTGGGCATTTTAAAGCGGAAGCGCCTTGCCCACCCCCGACAAGCACAAGACGAGCCTCCCGGAAAGGCGTCCTTTGCCTTTTGGGTGGCTTGGCTTGTGACCTCGAGGGGGTAGGCGCTGGAGCTAGACAGTTCTCGAAGTCCAAAGTTTAATGTTTTCTTATTTTACAAAAAAAATCATGCGGTCATTGTACCGCATGATTTTTTGTTTTCATCAATACTATTTCACTAACGTTTCCTTCTAAATCAGAAATGAATTCGATGGAATATTTATCTGCCAGGTAGGTGGAAATGGTTTCACCTGAGAGCATCTTTTCCATTACCTGCGCAGGAGTGCCAAACATAGCAGTAATCTCGTCAATTGAAGTTCTCACCCGCTGTCCAGGAATAGAAATAGCCGTTACATTGCCGGTTTCCCGTTCAAAATAATAGGTAATTTCAGGGTACATGACAAAAGGGCTGCCATTTTCAAACCCTTCCTTTATATAATTTGGATCTGACTTCTTAATTTCAGATATGTTTGTGCCAATTGGATAAGGACTTCCGAGCGGGATTCCCTGTTTTGCTTTTTCAATGGCATCCACGCTGAGTGCCAGGTTTTTGAAAGGATAGTAAAGGGCTTCCTCATTTAACCACAGATTCATCCAGTCGATATCAGAATGATCTTCTTTGTGCAGCTCTATTCGGTCATGCAGGCTCATCGAAAGGGTTTCCTCATTAAATTGCCATGTTGAAATAACCCATCTATCATTCTTATTTTGGGCAGTTTGTAGATACTTCTGATTAATATTTTTTATTTTCGCTTTGGAGGAAGTGGTCATTTCTTTATCTGTACTGATTTTCAGCACTTCTCCATCTTTAATCGCCAATAGCTGACCCTTAACCGCATTTTCCCCCTTGGACTGAAAGATCGAGATGATGGTTTTGTTCCTCATTTTTTGAGTGTATACCTGCTCCTTTGAAGGGTTGAATGACATTTCTGCCCTGTTATTCAAAGTCTCTTGTCTGTAAGCCTCTTTCGAACCTTTTTCAGCCAGATAAACTGAATAATGTCCTGTAAAATAAGAATCGCCTTTCTTTCCTTTCGCACTGTCTTCTTCCAGGATTGTTCTTCTTTCGTCTTCCGAATAAAGATAAACCGTGTATTTCATTTTTCCATCTGTTGCGTCCAACTGGAATAGTGACTTGCCTTCAAGCCAGACAGTATCTTTTTTCTCCTTCCCGTCCTCTTGTACAGCTGATGTATTTTGTTCTGCTTCCACTTTATCTTCTTTTTCAAATTTTATTTCTTCTGTATTTAAAGATGCATTTATTTCACTTGAGCAGCCTGCTATAACGGATGACAGCATGGCAATCATAATCATATTTATAAAGTTTTTCATTATATTCTCCCTAATGTTATAAAAACATTTCCATTTAAAGTCAAATATTACAATTACGTTTCCTTTAACTAATTAAGTGTAACAAATAGGGATCGTTTCTACAAACCTATCAATATGCTCATTTTTTTACAAAAACAAGGGTTTCCTCCCGTATCCTTTATATATGACTCTTCTCCTGCTTCAATCAAACGTTTGATTGATTCGCCACGTGCCCTATTTATCAGCGTTTTGGAGTTAAATACAAGAGGCTCCGGAATAGTCTCCGGAGCCTCTTGCTTAAATTTCTGCTGCTGCAGATGCTGATTTTTCGGTAATTAGACTTACAGTTACATAAGCCGCCAGTGACAAAGCAATAGGCAATACGACTGTATTCATGCCCAATGCATTTGGATAAAAAGTATGGAATAAAATATATGAGGCCGTTCCGGATATCATCGAGGCCACTGCACCATATCTATTTCCCTTATCCCAATAAAGGCCCAGCACAACAGGCCATATGAAGGCTGCTTCCAGTCCCCCAAAAGAAAAGAGATTCAGCCAGATCAGCAAATCGGGCGGACTGAGAGCCATGATGCAAACCAGAATCCCAAGCAGGGCCGTAACCGCAAAACTCAGTTTCTTGATGGCAGCTTCTTTGGCATCAGGCTTAATGTAATTAATATAGACATCTTTCACAATCGCCGAACTGACCAGAAGGAGCAGGGAATCCACTGTTGACATGATGGCAGCCATCGGTGCTGCCAGTACAATTCCCGCCAGCCAAGGAGGAAGCACTTCCATGGCAATCATCGGCATGACTTTATCCCCCACTTCAATCCCTGGAAGAATAGGCCGGGCAAAAACGCCAATTAAATGCATGCCAAGCATGATAAAGCCGACCACTATAGTTCCAATTATAATTGCCCTATGCATGGCTCTGGCATTTTTGTAGGACATGGCTCTCACCGCAACCTGAGGAAGGCCCACAACTCCAACTCCCACCAATATCCAGAATGAGGACACATATAAAGGAGTCAATCCGCCATCAAAACCAAACGGTGTAATCAGATTCGGGTTTTCTGAAGACAGGTCAGTGATAATATTCGGTATTCCCCCACCTGCCACAATAACAGCAATCAGAAGGATCAGGGTGCCGATGAACATGATTCCCCCTTGTACGGCATCCGTTACGGCAACAGCACGGAAGCCGCCGATCACCACGTAGACCATAACGGAAGCTGCAAAAATGAATAAAGCAGATAAATAACTTAATCCTGTCAGTGACTCAATTAATCTTGCTCCGCCAACCCATTGGGCAGCCATGGCAGAAAACAGGAAAATAATGATGCTGAGAGAGGATAGCCAGACGACCCATCTGCTGTTATATCTTTCTTTTAGAAAATCGATGAGCGTCACAGCATTATACTTTCTTGCTGTGATTGCAAACTTTTTCCCCAGAACCATGAGAACGAAATAACCAGTGACAACCTGTGACATCGCAAGCAGCACCCAGCCAAGCCCCTGTGTGTATGCAACGCCCGGCCCTCCAATGAAACTGCTGGCACTTCCGTAGGTTGCAATCATGGTCATAGCCAGAATAAAACCGCCCAGCTGCCTTCCTCCAAGAAAGTAATCCTGCAGGAACGAACTGCCGGTATCAATCTTTCTGCTGGACCATAAGCCGACGAGAAAAATAATGATTAAAAAAATGAGAAGAGGAGCAATAACCTGCCAGTTCATTCGGATTCTCCCCCATCTTCATTTTCTTCGAAAGGAACTTCTTTAAACAGAAATATAACAGCTGCTGTTACCAGAATCACCATTACAGCAAACCCTGCCACGCAGCTCCAGAAAAACCAGGCAGGCAATCCCATAATATATGTATACTCACCAGCAGGCCCAGACCCCATCCCATAGGCAAACCCATACCACCAAAGAAAATTGAAGAGTACGAGACCCATGCCAATCCATGCCTCTCTCTCTGCAATTTTAAAGCGCGGATCTTTTTTATGTATGCCTTTCTTCATTTTGTCCCCCTTCAGAGCTTTATTATAGTAATGCTCTCGAAAATACAGAATATTCCCTAAACATAATCCCACTTATGCATATTTTCTCAACAAAAAAAGCAGATTGCTCTGCCTTTTTTGATATTATTTTAAAATCACACTTTAAGCAAGCTATGGTCTTAACGATTGTCAATTGTCTCCGGGTAAAGGTCATGGTTCATCAAACGGTAATCTGCCATTTTTTCATATTTCGTCCCCGGCTTTCCGTAGTTGCAATATGGATCGATGGAGATTCCGCCACGAGGCGTAAATTTGCCCCAAACCTCAATATAGCGTGGATCCATTAATTCAATAAGATCGTTCATAATGATGTTCATGCAGTCCTCATGGAAATCGCCATGATTTCTAAAGCTGAAAAGATATAGCTTTAATGACTTGCTCTCTACCATTTTCTGATCCGGAATATAGCTGATATAGATGGTCGCAAAATCCGGCTGTCCCGTTTTCGGGCAAAGACTCGTAAACTCAGGACAGTTAAACTTTACAAAATAATCGCGGTTTGGATGCTTATTGTCAAAAGCCTCCAGAATCTCAGGCGAGTATTCAAAAAGATAGCTTGTACCCTGATTTCCCAATAGTGTAATATCCGTTAATTCCTCATCTTTTCTTCCTGACATAAAAAAAGCCTCCCTTTATATGATCCCGCTGATCCTAAGGAGAGGTCCAAAAAGTACAGCTTGAAAAAATAAAAACCATATCCTCTTATGGATATGGTTGATTATTTTAATCAAAGCCATAGTTTTTTATAGAGGGTGAAGCTATGAACCTCTCCCGCTCACACGGGAATATTCGAAATATAATTGTCATTGTTACTATAGAGAAAAAGCCTGTTTCTGTCAATAGGTGCTTCCTTATCTGGTCTTCATTTATTCTTCATAGTATAATTACGATAGTTTTCAAAGAAAGGTGACATGTTATGTGGAATGAGTTTAAAAAATTCGCCCTAAAGGGAAATGTCCTTGACTTGGCTGTAGGGGTTGTTATCGGAGCTGCCTTCGGAAAGATTGTATCTTCTCTTGTTGATGATATTATCATGCCGCTTGTCGGATTGCTGATGGGAGGAGTTGACTTTACAGACCTGATGGTAAAAGTCGGCGGAGCAAAGATCAAATACGGTTTATTCATACAAAATGTGGTTGATTTCTTCATCGTGGCATTCTCGATTTTCATCTTTATCAGGATTATCAACAATCGTTTCAAAAAGAAAGAAGAAGCAGCGCCTGCACCAGCTGTGGATAAAAATGTTGAGCTTTTAACTGAAATAAGAGACCTTTTAAAAACTAAATAAATGATGAAACTTAATCAATAGTTCTGACGTATATACATATACAAATTATTTTAGAGGAGAAATGAAAAAATGTATGTACAGCATACCGCAAATAACAGTTATTTGCCTTCTGTTTTACGGGCGTTTGCCTTATCATTGGGGATTGCTTTTATCGGAACGATGGCGGGTGTTTTCATCCCTCCAGCCCTGTTTTTGCCGCTTATGATTCTTGAACTCGGAATGCTGCTTTTCGCTTTCTTCCTTCGCCGCAAAAAGGCCATTGGTTATCCATTCCTATTTGTATTTACATTTATTTCAGGGATGACGACTTATCCGATTGTTGCCCATTACCTGGCTGCCATTGGCCCGAACCCCGTACTGGTTGCACTTGCAGCGACAACGGTTGTATTCACAGGTTTGGCAGTTTACGCTACGACAACAAAGCGGAATTTATCTTTCCTTGGCGGCATGCTGATGGCCGCATTGCTTGCCCTTATTGCGATCTCTATTTTCAGCATCTTTTGGCCGCTAAGCTCTAACGCTATGCTGGCATTCTCCTTCATCGGAGTGCTGGTGTTCAGCGGATATGTGCTATTCGATTTCAACCGAATGAAGCATTATGGAGTGTCACCGGAAGAAGTTCCTTTGATGGCTCTTAACCTATACCTTGATTTTATCAACCTGTTCATCAACATTCTTCGCATTTTTGGAATTTTGGGGAGCAGGGACTAAACAGGAGTGCGATCTCCTGTTTTTTTTGTGCAAGCCGCATTTCTTTATTCCTTTATAAAGATTAGGTATGATCAGAAGAAAATCCGAGAGGCGGGAGAAAAATGAATTATATTTTAGAAACCCAAAATCCTGATAAAAATTATACGCTTGAACAGGTTATTAATGGCCAATACACAATGGCTGTTTTCGTCCGCCATCTTGGCTGACCGGTCTGCAGAGAATATCTTGCGCAGTTGCGCGAGCGCGTAAATGAATTGGAATCCAGAGGTTTTCAAGTCATTGTCATTGCTCCTTCTAAAGGAACCTTCATCAATCAATTCCTTGAGCAATTCGGCCCGTTCCCTTTCCCGATCCTTGGCGATCCTTCCCGGGAAGCTTATAGAGGAATGGGACATAACACGATGCCAAAGTGGAAGCTTCTTTCAAAAGCAGCTTTTGGATTTATTACTGGCAAGGTTAAAGGGTTTATCCCTGATAATGAAAAACAGAAGGAGTTTGTCATGAAGTCCATGAAAACTCAGGATGTCTACATTCAGGGCGGGACATGGCTTTTCTCACCGCAGGGAAAAATTTTATGGAATCATATTGATGAATCACCTGAAGATCACGCAAAGATTGATGATGTTTTAAAGAAAATGGACGAAGTTAAAGCTTAAAAGGCAGTCAATTACTTGGCTGCCTTTCCTTTTGTAATCTCCCATATGTCACGCAATACTGGCATCTCTGCCATTTGCTCCTCGGTTACTAGGTCCCATTGAATGCCTTCAGGCTTTGGATATGGCGTATTTGTTCTGATCAGTTCCTTTTCGGTTGCAATCCAGTCGACAGTCAAATCATATGGGTCCCTCGGGATATCTGCCTCTGTAACCTGGGCGCTGTTCACTGTTCCAATTACAGGGATTTCGGGATTTCCGAGTTCTCTGATTATCGCATATTCACGGTCAGCATAGCCCTCCCCTTTTCCGACACGCCGGCCATCCCGGTGAAGACCTACTGATCCGGCAAAAAACAAATCAATTTTCGGCAATTCTGTAAGAGGAACTTCTTTACCATATGAGTGGATATGCTTAAGACTCGCTGCTTTTCGCTCCTCCCCGGCAGGCACCCATTCCGGCTTTACCATAATAAACCCTGCTTTAAGCCTTGGAGTTGGAACCAGCAATGTCTTTCCATCTTTTAAAATTTGTGTACGGACCGGCAGCTGCGGAGAATCAGGATTTACCTTAATTACCTTAGCCTTTTTATACTCAGGCATAGTAAAAACAAATGCTGCCGCTTTTTCAGCTCCTTTGAAATTGGGGATTCTATTTTTTAAAGGAAACGGAAAGCGGCCAAGCTTGTTCTCCTCAAGAAAATTCCATATGTACTCACGGATTTCTTTCTTCGTATTCATTTCGTTTCACTTCCTTTCTTTTATTTTATCCATAAGGGATAAAACTGAATAGAAAAAGAACTTCACTTTTTTTAAGAAATAGGTTTTAAGACAAGTTCTCGTGGTAAACAAATAATGCAAGGCCAATAACAAAACAGAAGGGACTGGTTGACGATGAAAAGCGTAACAGCGACTTCAAGGTTCGTCATTGGCATTGCAAGAAACCAGGGAGGATTTGCAGAGCGTTCGAAAGGCACTCTCGTCTATAACCGATATATTTAAAATCGGTTCGGCCCTATGCAAATCATAATCCTCAGGTTGTCCGTCATCGGACTTAAAAAAGGTGCAGACCAATCGGTTTGCATCTTTTTTAATGCCTCATAAATCCCCTTCTCATTCCCTCTTCTTTTTTCACTATCTGCAAAAAAAATCCTGATCATTGTTTAGACATGTATTTTTATCACCATAATGGCAAATAAAAGGAGGTTTCTAGATAAATGTCTGAACATGAACAAAAACAAGAATCAACCATGTCCCGGAGGAGATTCATCCGCAATTCCGGATTAGTTGCCGGCGGTTTGGTAGGAGGCGGCATTCTTGGAGGCTTAATTGGTGCAAACATGAATAAAGACGGTACAGCAACGGAAGAGAATACCCATACAAACGGGCATGATCAGGTTGCCTATCAGCAGTCACCTTTATATTTCACAAACCCTGAAATTTTCGGAATTCTGCAGGCGGCCGTTGAGAGAATTTATCCAAAGGATGAAAATGGCCCTGGCGCTAATGATTTGGATGTTCCATTTTTTATTGACCACCAGCTTGCGGGCTCATGGGGAAACAATACAAGGGAATATATGCAGGGCCCATTCTTCCCAGGCTCAAACTTTCAGGGTTACCAATCCCCTTTAAAACGGCATGAAGTCTTTGATGTCGGCCTTGTTGCCCTGCAGACCTACAGCAATGATAAGTTCAATAAGCCTTTCGCTGAACTGGAGGGTGAACAGCAGGATGAAATTCTTACAGCCTTTGAAGAAGACAAAGTAAAGCTCCGGGGTGTTACTTCCAGGACATTTTTTAATATTCTCCGGGCAGCAACCATTGAAGGCGTCTATGCAGATCCTGCCTATGCCGGAAACAAGAATATGGAAGGCTGGAAAATGAAAGACTTTCCTGGCCATCAGATGAGCTATATCAATCAAATTGAGTCTGAAAAATTTGTTGAAATTAAACCGAACAGTCTCCATTCATATACGAAATAGTACTATCTCTTAAGGAAGTGGTTAAAATGGCTAAAACATTGCCAAAAACAGATGCAGTCGTTGTAGGAGTCGGATGGGCAGGCGGGATCATTGCGGCTGAACTTGGGAAACAGGGGTTAAAAGTAGTTGGCCTGGAACGGGGGAAAGAGCGTGGAGTCAAGGACTACTATGTTGTCCATGATGAACTTCGCTATGGAATCCGCTATGAATTAATGCAGGATCTTTCAAAAGAAACGATCACGTTCCGCAACCATGGGAAGGAAAGATCTCTTCCTATGCGTCAGCTTGGCTCCTTTTTGCTTGGTGAAGGCTTGGGAGGGTCCGGTGTCCACTGGAATGGGCATACTTTCCGCTTTTTGCCTTATGACTTTGAAATTAAATCACAGACAGTTAAAAAATATGGAGAAGCAAAGATTAAGGGTCTTCAAGTTCAGGATTGGGGCATTACATACGATGAATTGGAGCCTTATTTCTATGAATTTGAGAAAGCGGCAGGAATTGGCGGTGAAGAAGGTGAGCTGGGGCCAAAGAGAGCGAATCCGTTTCCAAATCCTCCAATGAAGGAAACACCCATTACAACGAGATTTAAAGAGGCCGCGAAATCATTGGGTATGAAACCTTACCATATGCCATCCGGCAATATGAGCCAGGCTTATGAAAACCAATATGGCGCCAAGCTGGCTCCTTGTCAGTACTGTGCATTCTGTGAACGTTTTGGCTGTGAATATGGAGCCAAGGCAGATCCGACCGTTGCCGTCATTCCCTTTGCCAAAGAAACTGGCAATGTGGATATCCGCAACTTTGCAAATGTAACAGAAATTATTCACGACGGCAAAAAAGCAACAGGAGTACGCTATGTGGATGTGCAAACGAAGGAAGAATTCATCCAGCCGGCAGAAATGGTTATCCTGACAAGCTATGTCATGAATAATACACGCCTGCTGCTGACATCCAAACTGGGACGGCCATACAATCCTGATACAGGATCAGGGGTTATCGGAAAGAATTATTGCTACCAGATCCTTCCCGGATCAGCTGGATTTTTTGATGAAGAACAATTTAATACATTCATGGGTGCCGGTGCTCTTGGTGCAACAGTGGATGATTACAATGGAGACAATTTTGACCACTCTGATCTTGGCTTTATCCATGGCGGCTCCATTTCCCTCAACCAATCAGGATATCGCCCGATTCAATATAATATGGTTCCGACTGATACACCGAAATGGGGAAGCAAGTTCAAGGAGAATTCCATTAAGTATTTCACAAGGGCTTTAAGCATTGGGACACAGGGAGCTTCCATGCCTGTACAGCACAATTATATGGACCTGGACCCTTCTTATAAAGATGCCTACGGACTTCCGCTGCTTCGTCTGACATATGATTTTACCGAGCAGGATAAGAATCTTTATAACTATATTGGAAAAATCACAGACAAAATCATGAAGGAGATGGGACCGGCAAAAATTAACGACCGGCAGCAGCTGGAGCACTATGACATCGTCCCTTATCAGACAACACACAATACCGGCGGAGTGATCATGGGGGCTGAGCCCGAAACATCAGCTGTAAATAACTATATGCAGATGTGGGATGCAGAAAATGTATTTGTCATTGGCGCATCCGCTTTCCCTCACAACGGAGGGTATAATCCGACAGGAACAGTTGGGGCACTCGCCTACCGTGCTGCTGAAGGAATCATCAAATACAGCAAAGAAGGCGGCCTTCTAGCATAAAGGATACCTATTAAAACTGACAAAAAAGGAGTGAACATCATGGGGCTTTCAAATATAGGAATTCCCGGATTGATTATTATCCTGGTTATTACCTTAATTATCTTCGGGCCTAAAAAGCTTCCTGAGATCGGGTCTGCCTTTGGAAGGACCTTATCAGAATTCAAGAAATCAGCCAGAGATATTATGAGTGACGATGATGAACCCGATTCAAAAACACGCTCAATTGAAACGGCTGATCGGAAGGATAAACCGCTTTAATAGGAGGGTTTAGAATGAAAACGGAAGAACAAACCCTTGTAGAGCATTTAACGGATCTGAGAAAAGTGCTGATTCGATCACTGCTTTTCTTTATAGCCAGTTTTGCCCTATGTCTGTTTTTCATCAACAGACTGATACCCATGCTCGCAAATGATCATGAGCTTGTCATGCTTGGACCGCTGGATGTGATTAAGCTGTATACGGGAATTGCAGGAAGCATAAGCCTTGGACTTGCGCTTCCTTTTATCTCCTATCAGATTTGGCTATTTGTAAAGCCGGCATTAACGGAAAAAGAAAGCAGAGTATCCTTAATGTTTTTTCCGGCCATTCTCTTCAGCTTTATCGGCGGTCTTTGTTTCGGCTTTTTTATTATATTCCCTGCTATTTATCAGTTTTTAATGCTATTGGGTGAATCACATTTTGCGATGATGATCACTGCCAGGGAGTATTTTTCTTTTCTGCTGATGTCTACCATTCCTTTTGGTTTTCTGTTTGAAGTGCCTTTGCTGTTATTGTTTCTGACAACGATCGGCATTGTCACCCCAGCTATGCTCAGCTCGATGCGAAAATACGCTTATTTGATTATGGCTGTCGTATCAGCTCTTATTACACCGCCTGATTTATTTTCACAGATTCTTGTCCTTGTGCCCCTTATCGGGCTATATGAAATTGGAGTTATTTTATCAAAATTAAAATTCAAGAAATCGAAAGCTGTTCAGGACTCTCCATCCAGCGAGATTTAAACAAGTTTAGGTTGGCCCCCAAAAGGATATTTAATAAGAAAACGTTCTTTGGGAGGTCTGTAAAAATGAATGAACAGGATCATGTAATCAAACAAGATGGTGAATTGGATACGAAAAATATCAAGAATGCAATGGACAAGATGTCGAATGAAAGAGCGGAAGATATTTTAAGCAGTTTCGATGAGTTTAAAAGCTATCTGGCTGAAAGAATTGAACTTGGCAAAAAGCTGGGATTAAATGAGGAACAGCTTGCGGTAACAGCGGAAAAAGTGGCTGGCTACCTGGCTGAAAATGTGGAGCCAAAAAACCGGGAAGAACAGCTTCTGAAAGAATTATGGAAAGCTGGCACTGATGAAGAAAGACATAAGCTGGCCCATATGCTTGTACGCCTGACAGAACAGGCCTAATAACAAAGCCGGAATTGTTGTGTATGGCAATTCCGGCTTTGTTACTTTTTTAGATCTCTATAAAGATTTATAAACTGGTTTGGCTCTGACTTTACTTGGTATGAGAATAGCCCCCGATTGGTATGAAGGTAGAGAAAACCAATTTCGCAATTGGAAGATCTGTATGACATATCCCAAACTTCATCAATGAGAAATTTATCCGTTGGCGAAAGGATGTGATCCTCAAATAAATGAAGATAAAGTTCCTTTTCAATGTATTGCTGCTGATTCCAGTCGATCTTCCGGCTGACTGTTATAAAAGGGTGGGAAGCAATGATCCGCACATGAACCTCCATATAAAAAATGATTTGCTTCCATTGAAACATAATGCGGAACCGGATTCAAATGTGGTACCTTACCCTATATATTCCTCCCGTAAAATCGCATAATAAGTCAGGTCTACCGGCCTGCCATCTTTCATCGCATGCTGACGCAAAATTCCTTCATGCTTCATTCCTGACTTCTCCATAATCCTCCATGATCCAGGATTGTCTGTAAACGCAAGGGCATAAATGCGGTTATGCTGCAGCTTTTCGAATCCATATTTAATAACTGCCCTGGCTGCCTCTGTACCATACCCTTTTCCCCAGAACGGCTTGCCGATCCAATAGCCGATTTCTGCTCTTCTGTTTGCATTAGTTCCTGTAATATTGATGAGTCCTATTAAGCTATTATCCTCTTTTTTCGTAATGGAGAAAATCGCAATTTTACCGTTTCTCTCTGCTTCCAGGATGCTTGCAATAAACTCCCTTGCTCCCCCTTCAGGATAGGGATGGGGAATATTTAGTGTTGTTTTGGCCACATCATAATCGCTTGCATATTCTTCTACCTTAGGTGCATCGTTAAGGGTAAGGCTGCGAAGAATTAGGCGGCTGGTTTCAAGGGGTTTCATCTCATTGTCTCCTTTTTTGTTTATCAGCAATATTTCTATTTTTCGAAAGAACATCCTTTATTTTTCCAGAAGATTTTTAGCTTTTCCAGCAGCTTATTATTTTTATCTAGGTACTTTTAATAAAATATTCTCACACAATTAAGAAAGCACACCACCTATTGCAGTAGTGTGCCATCACCTTTTAATTATTCAACCGTCACAGCCAGCTCCCTGATTAATAGAGATGGCGAACCAATGTAGCCTGTGGCCATGAACCCCATCGAAAATTCCAGATCTGAGCCGATGGCTTCAATATTATTTAATAGCTCATAGAAGTTTCCGGCAATCGTCATTTGGTTTACTGCATTTTGCATTTTTCCGTCTCTGACATAATAGCCGTTGGCCGCTATCGAGAAGTCCCCTGAAACGGTATTGGCACCGGAATGGAGGCCGGATAATTCGGTTATGATTATGCCCTCTGAGAGCGATGACACCAGCTCATCATAGCTTTGATCAGATGGAATGACATGAAGGTTTGTTGGAGCTACCGTTAAAGCGCCCTTATAAGAAGCTTTGTAGGCATTGCCCGTCGATTCTACACCATCTTTTTGAGCTGTTTTGCGGTTATGCATCAAGGTAACAAGCCTGCCGTCTTTCACAATATCTTTCCTGGCAGTGGCGACCCCTTCGCTGTCGAAATTAGAGCTGAGCAGACCTTCTTCTAAAAATGGATCATCTACTATATTCAATGACGCTGCAGCAATGATTTCACCTGTTTTGCCCTTTAAAGCCGATTGCCCTTTTTGAGTATTTTCCGCTGAGAAGATAGGAATGTATGTCTGCAGGAGGGCGCTGGCAGCATCATTTCTCAATAATACAGGATATTTCTTGCTTTCAGCACTTCTGGCATTAAGCTGTGACAATGCTTCTTCAACTGCATACTTGGCAATTTCCTCAGGATTCAAGATGGAAAAGTCTCTCGTAAACTTGGAGTATTCACCATTTTTCACTAGATCACCCTGCTTAACGATGACCGATACATAAATGCCGGCATGGTTTGTCTTTTCGCTGAGAATCAGGCCTTTGCTATTGAGAAGGACCCTTTCCGTTTCACCGCTGCTCAGCATGAAATAATCAGTCCCGGTTACCCGCTCATCATATGCATAGATTTGCTTTTCTATTTCCTTAAGCAAATTTATTTTTTCAGGGATCGTAACTTCAGCAAGACTACTTGAATAGTAGCTTCCTGCCTCATACTTTTTGCTGCCGGCAAAGATTTCTTCCTGTACTTCATCTTCAATAAATTGAGAGTTTTCCTTCACATTCTCGATCAGAAAAGACAGGGATTCCTCATCCATCTTCTCCGTAAAAGCATAGCCCATCCTGCCTTCGTAAAGGCCTCGGAAGGAGGTTCCGAACACTTCGGAGGTGTCGTAGGAGTCAATTTCCCCTTTGTAAAGCTCGCAGGAGAACTTTTCCTCTCTCTCATAATAAAGCTCCATATCTGTAAAACCATGCTGCCCGCCAAGATGAAATAGCTTTTCTTTAAATTCCTGCAGATTCATATTATTCGCCCCCCTTTGTTCCGCCAACAGTCATTTCGCTTACGCGGATCATCGGCTGGCCAACATTGACAGGAATGCTTCCGCTTTGTGAACCGCACATGCCTGCACCGTGGTCCAGGTTATTCCCCACCATATCAACCAGCTGGAGAGTTTTCGGGCCATTTCCTATTAATGTAGCACCTTTTAACGGTTTGCCGATTTTCCCCTCTTTTACAAGATATGCCTCCATGACAGCGAAATTGTAATCGCCAGTTGTGGTATTGACCTGGCCGCCGCCCATGTATTTTGTATATATTCCGTATTCTGTATTTGAGATGATTTCTTCCGGAGTGGATTTGCCGTTTGCAATGTACGTATTCGTCATCCTCGAAGTCGGTGCAAAGCGGTAGGACTGCCGTCTTCCTGATCCTGTCGACTCCATGCCCATTCTGCGGCCGCCGAATTTATCAATCAAGTAACCTTTTAATATCCCATTTTCAATCAGCACATTTTTACGGGCTTTTTCGCCTTCATCATCTATCGTAATCGATCCCCACTCATTGGCAAGCGTGCCGTCATCAATGTATGTAACGACATCTGAGGCCACTTTTTCGCCGATCCGGTTTGCAAAAACAGAGTTTTCCTTCGCCACAGATGTAGCTTCCAGGCCATGTCCGCATGCTTCATGGAAAATAATGCCGCCGAATTCATTATCGATGATGACAGGCAATTTTCCGCTCGGGCATGGCTCTGCCCCAAGCATCGTGACCGCGACGCGGGAAGCTTCATTGGCATAATGTTCAAGGTTAAGGTCTTCCATGAATTCAAAGCCTTTATGGGCTCCAGGTCCATAGAAGCCAGTCTGCATTTGGTTTCCTTCTGCAGCAATTGACTGAATGGCAAGACGGCTTCGCACCCGGCGGTCTTCAACAAATTTACCTTCCGAGTTGGCAATCAGCACATTCTGTTCTTCATCCAAATACCTGACCGTAACCTGCTGGATGCTGTTATGATACTTTTTCGCAATCTCGTAAGCCTTTTTCATCACATCTACTTTGCGAAGCTTCTCCACTTCGCGCGGATTAAGAGATATAGGATGTGCTGCCGGAATGATTTCTTTTTGAAGCTGTGAGGGCTGAATGATTTTTTCTCCTTGGATCGCCTGGGCAGCATTGCCCGCAGCTTTAAGCAAACCTTCCTTTGAACCATCCGTTGTGTAAGCATAAACACTCTGCAGTCCCTTAAACACGCGAATGCCTATCCCGTAATCCCTGCCCGATAAGCTGCTCTCAATTTTACCGGCCTGCAGTGCGAGGTTATTGGTAAAACGATCCTCAACAAACACTTCCGCAAAATCCCCGCCAGTAGCCAGGGCTGCTGTAATAACATCCTGAATGATTGATTGTGAAAGCATAAAGACCCTCCCTATTTCTAACTTTTCAAACTATTCTAATCATACCGAACTGATCTTTATTTTAGTATGATTTTTTCCTTTTTTGACCAATAAGGAGGATGATTATGCCTCGGTCTGGAGACTTAAATGGGGTTATTTGCAAGTACAACTGCTTTATTTACAATTTCGCTTATTTATTTGCATGTTCAGCCGCTTTATTTGCAAGTTTACATATTTATTTGCAAGTTCAGCCGCTTTATTTGCAAATTCACTCTATTTGCAAAGCTGTTTTCCACACAAAAAAAGCGCCACATCCATGGCACTTTTTATAATACACCGGAAAACAGCCGGGCGAAGGATTCCTTCGATCTTTCCGCAAATCCTCGTTTATAATACTGGACTGGGCTTATTTTTTCGCTTTCTTCCAGATCCTCCTCATAATGGGCGACAAGATCACGGATGGAGCTTGTACCGTATAGGAAGACGTTGACTTCAAAGTTCAAGTGGAAGCTGCGCATATCCATATTGGCCGTCCCAATTGAAGCGAGGATTCCGTCAACGATAATGATTTTCTGATGCAAGAAGCCTTTTTTATAGGTATAAATTTCGACACCATATCGAAGCAGTTCCGCAAAATAGGACCGGCTAGCGTATTGGGTCAGGAAGCTGTCATTGATCTCAGGGACCAGGATGCGCACTTCCACTCCTTTAGCCGCAGCCACCCTCAATGCGGTACGAATGGATTCATCCGGGACAAAATAGGGTGTGGCAATCCAAATGGATCTGGTTGCGCAGGATATCATTGAATAATACAGATCACTCATAATCCCCTGCTGTGTGTCGGGACCGCTGGCCACCACCTGCACCGCACCATCGAGCACATCATCATCAATCGGATACTTTACATTTCTGTAGTCCTCCAATACATCTTCCTTGCTGACATATTCCCAGTCCAAGAGAAAAACCGTATGCAGTGTGTACACAGCCTCCCCCTTCAGGAGCATGTGAGTATCCCGCCAGAAGCCGATTTTTTCATTTTCGCCCAGGTATTCAACGCCCACGTTCAGTCCGCCCACAAAGCCGACTTTCCCATCTATTACAACGATCTTGCGATGGTTTCGAAAGTTGAATTTCTGATTGAAAAACCCGTACTTCAGCGGAGAAAATGGCCTTACTTTAATGCCTGCTTCCTCCATCGACTGCAAATCCTCCAGTGTCATCCCCATGCTGCCTGCCGCATCAAAAATAAACATCACTTCTACACCCTGCCTGGCTTTGTCAATCAAGATATTGATGATTTCTTTGCCAAGCCTGTCAGACCGGAAAATATAATATTCCATATGAATAAACTCTTCTGCTTCACGCAGCTTTTTCTTGATTTCGTTGAATGTCTCCTCGCCATTTTTAAGGATCTTGGCCCGTGAATTGGTGCTTAGCGGAGTCAATGCCACATTATTTGCGAACTTTGCAAAGCAGTGCTGGCTGTCCTGCAGGAATGATATATCGGGTGTATCTTCTCTTTTCATCAGCCTTTTCCATTCATCCCTGTCCCTGCTCCTTTTGCTTTTAAACAAGTAGCCTTTCAAATAAAGCTGCCCGGAAAACAAATAAAATAGATAGCCGGCTACCGGAAAAAACACCAGTACATACATCCACAGCAAGGTCTGGTTTGGGCTGCGGTTCTCAAGCATCAAAGAATAGGCGCTGATCAATATCACAGCTGCATAAAGCAGGACAGCACCGATTTTAATTGGCGAGCCGGCATCCGTGAAAAATATCGTATACACTGATGCAATCAGGATAAAAACAAATAGGGATTCAACTCTTCTTTTTTTCATAGCCCACTTCTCCATATCTAAAAAGGTTACAATATGTATGTTACCTTATACCCTTTTTGATGCCCTACAGAAACCAGGCAACATTAGCTTTTCCCATTTTCAGGAGAAGAAAGCATGTTCCGGAAAAAAAGAAGAGTCTTGCTGATAACGCAAAACTCCATGGCTATTGTCCGCCTCCGGTATAATGATTATCACCCATCGTATAATTCGTGCCTTCCCCTGGTTTTTCACTTGGGCTGATTCCTTTTTGCATTGTATTGTTAATCTTTTTCCTTCTTCGGTCGATCCAATAAGCAAAGGCCAGAGTCGCGATAATTAAACCAAACAGCACTCCCATTCTGCGTCCCCCTTTATTTATATATATTCTCCTGCGGGCATCCCTTTGCATTATATTTCGAAGAAAATTTCATTTTTCCTTTTAAAAAAAGGAGAGCTTTTCTTCATAGCTCCCCTTTTCCTATTACTTCCTCATATTCTCCTGGTCCTTCAAACGGTTTTGCTGATCCGGCTTACGCTCCTGATCTTTTAATGACTGTTCTTGTTTCTGCCCGGTATTCTGCCCTTTTATAATATCTTTTAAGTCCTTGCTGTTTTCCTGAGACATTCCAATCCCTCCTGTACCTTTTTTATCCTGTTCCCTTATAAAGGCAGAAAAAAACTATATATAGAAAAATGTTAAAGGAGTTTTTACTGTTAACGAGAATTTATAGGGTTAGGAAAAAATAAAGGAGTGTCCAGGATGGAAATTAGGCTTCTGCGTCCGGATGATGCTGAAATATACAAAGAGATAAGATTGGAAGGTTTAAAAAAGAATCCGGAAGCATTTGGTTCAAGCTATGAGGAGGAAGCCGGGAGGCCTCCTGAAGTGTATGGAGAAAGATTTAAGGCAGATAACTCCTTTCACTTCGGCGCATTTGAAAAAGGAAAACTTATAGGTGTAGTCAGTTTAGTACGAGAAACCGGATTGAAAGTGAATCATCGATCCAATATTTATGCGATGTACGTCACAGAATCCGCCCGTCAGAATGGTGTTGGCAAGGTCCTGGTTGGCAAGGCTGTGGAAAAGGCCCGCTCATGGGACGGAGTGGAACAAATTCACCTGGCCGTAATGTCTGAAAATATTCCTGCTAAAAAGCTTTATGATTCTTTCGGCTTCGAGGTTTACGGAAAGGAGAGGCACGCACTGAAGATTGATGGAAAGTACTATGATGAAGACCTGATGGCACTGTTTTTATAATAAAATAAGGCAGCTTCCTGTTTGAAGGGCTGCCTTATTATCATTGATATTTCTTTACAATTTCCTGCAGTTTCAGGGCCAGCCCCATTTTCCCGTCTACTTTCAGGCTGCCTGTCATAAATGCCATTGCCGTGTTGAGATCATCTTTTAATAACTTAGAAAAGTTTTTGTCTGACAGTTTCAGTGTCACTTCAGGCTCATGAGGAGCCCCCTCTTCCACTATTACTTTTCCCTCCTTTAATAAAATCTGAATGAGACCGCTTTCCTCAAAGTCCACTTGAAACACCCTGTTTTTTTCATCCTTGATATGTACGGGATCAGCGTTCATTTTATCTGCCAGCTGGTATAATTCATCTTTAACTGTCATGGCATGTTCCTCCTTCTTTTATAAATGCCTGCATAAATTATATTTCAACAAATAAAGATAAATCCCTGCCGAAAAATGAACATCTATTCATTTTCCGGCAAAAGAATAGCACCTTACTGACAAGGCGCTATTCTCATATATACTATTCTCTCTTCCCTTTTCCTTTCAAATCAACACCAATGGCAGCACCATTGCGGCTTGAATCTGCCACACCTTTGAAAATTCCTTTGTCCCGATCGATCAAAATACTTTGGACGTTTCCGATTGTGGTCGGACTCGGACCGAAGTTATGCCCCATTACATTGAGCTGGTTTATAGCTTCTAAAGGAATGCCTTCTTCAAAGCGATAGGAGTTCAGGTTATTTGTATAGATCCGCGGTTCCTCAACTGCTGCTTTTAACTCCATGTCATATTCTATGGCGTAAAGGATCGTCTGCAGGACTGATGTTATAATCGTTGGGCCGCCTGGTGAACCAACTGTCAGCACAGGCTCCCCTTCTTCAAAAACAATCGTCGGTGTCATCGAGCTTAATGGCCTCTTGTTAGGCTGGACTTCATTTGCACCGCCTGGTACGGCATCAAAATCTGTCAGCTCATTATTCAGCATCAACCCGTAGCCAGGAACCATGATTCCTGTTCCGAATACCTGTTCAATCGTTGTCGTATAAGAGACAACATTTCCCCATCTGTCCGTTACGGAAAAATGGGTAGTCTCGCCGTATTGGCGGTCATTCGGCTGTTCAGCTGCTTCATAATTGGCTTCACTGTTCTCATATTTCCAAGGATCTCCCGCTTCGGGGCTTGGATTCACTTCATTCAGGCTGATCAGTTCCTGGCGCTCCTTAATATAATCAGGGTGCAGGAGCCCATTGACAGGGACATTTACAAACTCTGGATCCCCTGCATAGACGGCGCGGTCTGCATAGGCAAGATGCATGGTCTCAGCAAGCAGGTGATATTTTTCCCAGGATTTTAAATCATATTGTGATAGATTAAAGTCATCCAAAATCTTCAGCATCTGCAGCAAAAACACTCCGCCAGAGCTTGGAGGCGGCATGCTTGCAATTTCATACCCCTGGTAATCTCCCCAAATAGGCTCGTCAATAGTTACTTCATATGCAGCAAGGTCTTCAGATGTCATCGATCCGCCAAAATCCTGCACCACACCAGCAAGAGCGTCTGCCATTTTCCCATTATAAAAAGCGTCTGTTCCGCCAGCACGTATCATCTTCAGGGTTTTTGCAAGATCCTTCTGTACTAGACGGTCCCCTTCTTCAAGAGGTTCACCCTTAGGCAAAAACACTTTGCCTGCAGCCGTTCTGCCAAGCTTATCCTGATTATCGGCAATCGCATCGGCTAATACAGAATCAATCGGGAAGCCTTTATCTGCCAGCTTAATCGCAGGACCGATCAGCTGCTGCATAGGGCGTGTTCCCCATTTTCCAAGAGCCGTTTCCAATCCTTTCAATGTGCCAGGCACACCGACAGCCGTACCGCCAGTTGAACGCTCCGCAAATGGAATCGGCTTTCCGTTTTCATCCAGGAACATATCTGGTGAGGCACCGGCTGGGGCACGTTCACGGCTGTTAATGATGGTAGTTTCTTTCGTTTTGCCATCATAGACCATCATGAAACCCCCGCCGCCAATTCCGGACATCATCGGTTCCACAACATTGAGGGCAAGTTGAACAGCGACAGCCGCATCGATGGCATTACCTCCCTTTTTCAAAACATCTGCCCCTATTTTTGACGCAAGCGGATGGGCTGAAGCCACCATTCCATCCTTGCCGACATCAACCTGGCTATAACCGCCATAGCCATCATCAGGCTTTGGCTTTTTCGCCTGCCCGGTTAAAGGCATGGTTCCGGCAACTAGTAAAATACTTAAAAGCATTAGAATACTAGCTTTCAAAACTCTTCTCATATTCTTCCTCCTTCAGTTAGGTTCTACACGTCTAACTTAAAAGGAAGGAAAAGGATAATCAAGAAATAAGAGTTAATATTCTGAAAGTTAAATCTATTTTACTAGACACTGGTGTGTACAAAGGTTCAATTATATTTGCAGGATAGGAAGATATAAGGAGTCAGTTTTTTACAATTAAAAGTTTCTTTAACTCGGCAGCCCCCAGCTCCACGGATGTTTTCACGTAGCCGATGATCTGCTGGAATGTAAACACTTCAAGGGACTTTTCAGCGTCGTTTTTATCATATTCGAAGTCTTTTAAAACATAAGGAATGAAAGCACTGACTTGATCTGCAGAAACCTCATCTAGGTTTGGTACCTTTACATCTCAAATTTAACCTGGCCGTAATGTTCAGACAGCTTTGCATTACATAGGCGAAAATCATTATGATAGCGGGTAAAGACTTCCACATTTTTTTCCATTCTGTTTTTCAGCCAGGGAAGATAGAAGCCTGTCAGCCAGACATGGTCTGCAATTAAGTGGGTGTAATAACCGAGGATGTAAGGTGAAGGACTTTTGCTCCTGTATTTATCAAGGAAACTATTATAATCAATTCTTCGCGTGTAATCATCCGTATTTCCTTTGTAAAAATGAGAAAGATCTTTCGGAGAAACAGCGTCAGGCGCTATTCCTCCCAGTAAAAATGCTGCTTTGTCCTCTATTTTCATTCTGGATGCAATTTCATTGTTGATTATGCTATGCATCACTCTGGAACCCATTCTTCTCCCCCTTATTTACCAAGGCAGACCTGTACCGTATTTCTTTGCCCTGGCTTCACTGTCCTTTCTCCGCTTTTTGCGGAATTCCGCACGTTCTTTTGCTGTTTCATATAAGCTTTTTTCTTCTTCTGTTTCAGGTACAACTGTCGGCACCGGAGTCGGCTTTCCATTCTCGTCAACTGCAACCATTGTCAAAAAGGACATAGCACACACATTCCGTTCGCCTGTCAGCAGGTCTTCTGCAATAACTTTTACGAAGATCTCCATTGATGTCCGGCCTGTATAGGTCACAAAAGCCTCCAGGCAGACTGAATTGCCTTCATAAACCGGATGAAGAAAGTCAACAGAGTCTGTAGATGCGGTTACGACATTTCTCCTTCCATGCCTCATCGCCGCGATGGCTGCCACATCATCAATATAGGACATAAGCTTGCCGCCGAATAATGTTCCATATGTATTTGTGTCAGGCGGCAGCACAATGCTCGTTTTTACTGTAAAAGATTCTCTGCATGTTTTTGTTTCATTCATGTTGTTCCCTCCTGTTTTCTTAAAGCATACCAAAAGCTGATGGCTAATAAAAATAATTTGGAAAGATAGTTAAAAGGATATTGCTAAAAATATCCTTTCGTCATATAATCTTATTGACCAGTGTTCAATAATGAAAGGTGATTCTATGAGTCCAAGAAAATCAGCCCATGAAGAACTAACAAAAGAAGCAATCATCTCTGTTGCACGTGACCTGTTTGTAAAGGAAGGATATTCCGCAGCATCCATGAGAAAAATTGCGGACACCCTTCAGTGCAGCCATGGTGCCATCTATTATCATTTCAAAAATAAGGCTCAATTATTTTACGAAATAGTTGAAGCCGATTTTCAAAAGCTCGATCAAGTCCTCGACAGTGTGCTGGAAGAATCTGCAGATACCAATGAACAGAAGCTTTTCAACATTTTTTACCGTTATATCCAATTTGGAATGACCCATCAAAAACATTATGAGCTGATGTTTTTAATTCATGATGATGATGTGAAAAGCTATCTAAATGAAGGACCAAATAAAAGCTACATGCATTTTGCGCAAGCGATTAATTCACTCGCGCCAAGATCTCTTTCCATAAAGGATATATGGTCTGTATTTCTAAGTTTGCACGGCTTTGTCACACATTATTGCAGATCGGAAACAACATTTGAAGAAGTGAAGGAACTCGCCTCTTCACATGCCCAATTTTTAATAAAAGCAATTTTTTAAAGAAATGACGTCGCATTTCTTTAATTTTTCCCCATAATTGAACAGTGGTCAATTAAATAAAAAGGATGATGAAGAATGATGAAAACAGCTGCAGTTTTAGGAGCAACAGGCGGAATGGGCTATGCTTTGACAGAGGCATTATGCCGCAGAAATATTAAAACTATCGCTTTTGCAAGATCTGAAGAAAACCTGCTTAACTTCAAAAAAGACTGGGGACCAAGTGCTGTTATCCATTCAGGCGATGCACTGAATCCAAATGATGTTGAAAAGGCAGTGTCCGAAGCAGATGCTGTTTTTCATGCCATTAATATCCCTTACCCCGACTGGGATCCCACACTCTCAATGATCTTAAATAATATCCTGCAGGCTTGCCGCAAACATCATAAGCCTTTTATTTATGCTGATAATATATATTCCTATGGCCTTCAATCCAGCCCTGCTAACGAAGTTTCTCCCAAGAATCCGAACACAAAAAAAGGCAAGCTGCGCCAGGCTCTAATTGAGACTATTAAAAAATCAGGCGTGCCATACATCATTGCCCACTTCCCTGACTTTTACGGCCCTCATACAGGAAACACACTCTTACACTATACACTCAGCCAGATTATTGAGAAAAATAAGGGCATGTTTGTCGGCAAGACCAATATACCGAGAGAATTCATTTTTATTAAAGATGGGGCGGAAGCTTTAGCCGAACTTTCATTGAATAAAAACTCATACGGTGAAGTCTGGAATATCCCTGGAGCAGGAACCATAACCGGAGAAGAAATAGCCAGTATTGTTTCTCAGCATCTTAGCAGAGGCGTTACCTTCAGACCTGTCCATAAATGGATGATTCGTGCTATCGGTGTTGTGGATCCCATGATGAGGGAATATACAGAATTGATGTATTTGAATCAGACGCCTGTTATTTTGGACGGCAGTAAATATGAAGCGATAATTGGAACTCTCCCTAAAACACCATACGAGGCTGGGATTAAAGTGACACTGGATCATTTACTAAACGAAAGGAATGCCGCAATCTAGCGGCATTCCTTTATTTAAAGAATGAATTTTTCTTCTTCCCTCTTAGGATATCACCCATCCAGCCTTTTTTTACAAGCATGATATAGAGGCCCGCTGTAGTGGCAGCGATGATCATGATCGAGAATAAATACCCATACTTCCACTCAAGTTCGGGCATAACTTTGAAATTCATGCCCCAGAGCGCTCCCCAGGAAGCGATTGGTGTCATTAGAGTGGTAATGACAGTAAGAGTCTTAACAATTTCATTTCCCCGGTGCATGGATACCATTTCTTCAAAATTAACCAAATCATCAATTTCCTGCTGATACTCCCGCACCAGCGTATAGCCCCTTTCAATTCGCTTGCAGGTTCTTTTAAATTCAGTTCCTTCTGTAACACCCTCTCCAAACGTTTCTTCTACACCCAGTCTGATTTCTTTAACAGGAATCATGATATTCTTCCACACCAGGATCTGGTGGCGGAGCTCATAAATTTCTTCCAGGCGGTTAATATTGTTTTTCTCTTTTATTTTCCATAGCAGCTCATTTAACCGCACTTCAAACTTATCAATCTTCTGGATGTTATCACTTAGAATCTCGCCTAAAATCACGAAAAATCCATCAATGGCATTATGAGTATAATCCATTTTTTTTAGCAGCAATGAATCATCAGACTGAATGACAGACGAATCAAAGTTGACGGTGATGAGAAAATCCCTTGTCAGAAAATAGTGGAACACACTATTTTTATGCTGCTCTTTGACTTTCTGCTGATAAATGAGCGAGCCGCTGAGAAATTCCTTATCACGTTCGGAAGTATCTATTTCCATTACATTTGTTTTGTTCTCGGTAGTGTTCCTGGCCCATTCCTGTAATGCCCCTTTATAGTCGGCAGCCTCATTAAACTCTATTTCATCCAAGTGATCGTAACGGTACCATTTCCAATTATCTTCGCTATATTCTTTTTCCATCCCCATCTTCCTCCTGGAATCCTAATCCTTTTTAATAAATACATAATTCCCCTCTCACAGCCCTAGTAAAACCCTTTAGAAAGAGTAATTATTTCTAGTACTGGAAACAATGTTATTAAGACTGAATGTTTGCATTTCAATATGCCGGGTAAATAATCACCAAGAAATACAAATCCAATAATTTGAAGGAGGAGCATAATCATGAATTCTCGTCCGTTAAATTCATATCTGTTAGCCGGTGTTGGCATTACGAGTATTTTGTTGTTGGCAAGCAAAAATAATCGAAATAAGGTTCAGTCTCTTGCAGTTAAAATGAAAGGCATGCTTCCAGACCGCTTTATAAATGATACAGTGCCTGAAGAAAAACTTGGCCACCCGGACCCGCATAATATTGAAGATAATAAAATGGTTGACGAAGGTGCCATGTATTCAGTGAATTACTATAACGAAACCGTACAGCAATGACCTAAGGACTGACTTCCTTAGGTTTTTTACATAATTCTAAATTTTCGGAGGAAGCAAGATGGGCGTTCTTTTCATCCTGATTTATTTGGGAATCGTTTTGGCTGTTATCGAAATTCATACGCTAATCTTCACATATACAGGGCTTGATAAGCATATTGCGAGATTTCAGGTGATCAGCATGCTTACAGGAACCGGCTTTACAACCGGGGAATCTGAACTGATTATCGACCATCCAATCCGCAGAAGATTCGGAGCCTTTTTAATATTATTTGGCGCTTTTTCATTGGCAGTTATCATTTCGGCAATCAGCAGTATCCTTTCAGATGAATTTTTCACTGCCAAGATTTCGATCGTGGCCGCTGCCCTGATCATGGTTATTATTATTTTAAGGATGCCTAAAGTGCGGGATTATCTTTCGGGGAAACTGGAGCATGAGCTCGAAGAACATTATGACTTTCGAGATCTCCCGATAAGAGAAGCGCTGCTTACGGATGATACGGATCATGTATTGGATTATTTCATTGATGAAACATGTGAATATAAGGAAAAAGAGTTAGGGGACATTATCGAAGAGGATGAGGACATCAATGTGCTCTATATCCAGCGAGGTGACGTAAAGATTAGAAAAGACCGGCTTGTGACGGAGCTTCAAGAAGGCGATCATATTATCCTGTACGGAGATGAACAAACGATTGAGAGCAAATTCGGGGAAAAAAATGAGAAAAAAAAATGAAGCATCTGCCCATGACGGAGATGCTTTTTCATTTTCAGTTAAACTGCTTAGCTGGCGACAGATATAGTGTCAGGCCGATTTTTCTGCATACTGTTACATAGTGCATCATGGCGAGAAGTACTGCCCCAGTATTCATGCCCATAATGATCCCGTCCATCTGCAGGCTATGCATAGAACCAAGCAGGTACATGACTGTAAATGAAACAACCGTGGACCATACAGAATGATAAGCTGCATCTTTCATCAGGCCCAGGCCGATTAAGTAGGCCTGCATCGGGATAATGAAGAAGTGAAGCAAAAAGAATGGCCAAAGCATCTGCAAATACACCGCTGCATCTGTTGAATGAAAAAACACATCGGTCAGCGGCCGTGCGAAAAAGTAAAAAAGTCCAACCGAAGGAATTCCGTATAAAAAAGTGACAAAAAACACCTGCTGAAGAAGCCTCCTCAGTTCATCCAGGTTTTTATCCGCATATTCTTTAGACACAGTTGGTATCAGCATAATTAAAAATGAATGAGCAATGAAGGATGGAAAAAAGCCTATAGTCATGGCCACACCTGCAAGCATACCAAAATGCTCTGTTGCGATTTCTCCCGGCACCCCTGCTTTAAATAGCGCCGCTTTGATCAAAAATGGCTGAACTGCATGGGTCAAGGCATGGAAAACTCGTAAAGCGGTAGTCGGCACAGAAACAGATAAAAGGTTTTGCCTCACACTTTTTCCGCTGACATAGTCAGATGGCTCTTTTTTAATACGCTGATACTGGATAATAAACATGTTCAGCAAATAGAGAAAAACAACAATCTCACTTCCTACAAACGTGCAAAATGCAATAAAGACCGCTGTATTGACATCAAATTGAAATGCCTGATAAAGAACCACGAGCAGCAGGAGCTGAACGGATTTGCGCAGAAAATTGGAGGCTGCAATTTTTCCCATTTGATGCTTGCCCATGAAAAAGCCTCTGGCAATCGAGGAAAATGACACGATTGGAATGAACCCGATCACAACCCACCTCAGCAGCGGATGATACTCATTAAAGACACTGACAACCGGAAGGATTGCTGCTGCAATCGGAACCAAAACCGCTGTAAAGATAATGGTCAGCTTGATGACATGATGGAGCATGCTGAGATGATACCTTTTATCCTTTTCAGCTATGAACTTGGAAATAGAGATCGGAAGCTCGAAACTAGCCAGCAGCACAATCAAAAATATGGTCGGCAAAATCGACATGTACATGCCAAGTCCCCTCTCCCCCAGTTCCCGGGCGAGCACCATATTCACCACAAACTCTATACATTCGCTTGCAAAAGCCGCCAGTGCAAGCAATATGACTCCTTTGAAGAATTTACTCATTGCGCCTCTCCTTATATAATGCAGATTCTATATAAGATATGAGACATGCCCCGATAATATATTGCCCTTTTGGAACTTTTAAGAAAATAATATAACGAAAAGGAGGCTGGCAGTATGCCGGCCTCCTTTCTGCTAAAATACAAAAACATGTGCAATCAGTACAATAACAGGTAAAGTAATAACCGTTCTTTCAATAAAAATAACGAATAAATCCAAAAAGCTCAGCGGAATGTTCGAACGCAGGATCAGGATCCCGATTTCAGACATGTATACTAATTGTGTTAATGACAGGCCCGCCACGACAAATCTTGTCAGCTCGCTCTCAATCCCGCTCCCTATAACGGCCGGAAGGAACATATCAGCAAAGCCAACAAGCATGGTTTGTGCTGCCGCTCCTGCTTCCGGCAATTGCATAAACTCCAAAACCGGGATGAGCGGGTATGAAATTAACTCAAATGCAGGCGTGTATTCCGCAATGATCAGGGCTGCTGCTCCAAGGCTCATCACAAGCGGAATCAGGCCCATCCAAATATCCAAAACGGTTTCAATGCCATTGGTTAATAGCTTTTTGGGACCCGGAGCATTCCTTGCTTTATCAATTGCCTGCTCCCATCCCCATTTCAATTTCGAAACCCCTTCCGGAATGGTTTCATCAATCTGCTGTCCTACCGGCTCATAATAAGTATCTGGTTTGCGGGATAATGGCGGAATTCTTGGCATAATCAATGCTGCCACGACACAGGCAGCAGAAACGGTTAAGTAAAAAGGGATGAATAAATGGCCAAGACCAACCACATTCGCAACGACAAGACTGAAAGCAACAGATGCAATCGAAAAGGTTGTCGCAATGACCGCTGCTTCTCTTTTGGTGTAAAAACCTTCATCATATTGCTTCGTTGTTACCAATACACCTACTGTTCCGGCGCCCATCCAGGACGCAAGGCAATCGATGGAGGACCGTCCGGGAAGTGTAAAAAATGGCCTCATAAATTTTTGGACAAGCGCCCCTATGAACTCCATTAAACCAAACTCTACCAAAAGCGGCAGAAGGATGCCGGCAAACAGGAACCACGTAAGCAAAACGGGAGCCAGGTCGTAGAGAACCACTCCGCCTGTATTCCGCGACCAGATAAATTCAGGCCCAATCTCAAACAAAGTCATGATCCCTACCGCGAATCCAAGGATTCTCATTGTTAGTCCAAACTTGCCGGTATCAAATAATCCTTTTAAAAACTTATTATCCAGTATAAATGCCGGTTTTGCTGCTTTTGTCAGGATGGAAAGAAAAACTGATATCCCTAAAATAAAAATGATAATGGCAGGCATCTGTTCACTGAACGCATTGCCTAATAGAGATGCTAAAATACCAACACCAATCGTTACATCTCCCTGAAATTTAACTGGAACCAGAAAGAGGAGCGATCCAATTAAAGATGGAATGATGAATTTCCAATATTCTCCTGTGACAGCCTGCGGTTTAACCCTTGTCTCAAGCTTCATTCTCATACCTCCTTATGATTTGGAAACAACAGCTTCATGTTCTGTAAGTGCTTCTTCCAATACTTTCAGACCCTGGTCGATTTGCTCTTTTGTCACGATAAGCGGCGGGATCATCCGAATCACTTCCCCTGAATTTCCGCAGAGATAAAAGAGGACTCCCTTATCAAGTGAAGAGTTCAGAATATCCATTACCGCATTTCCATCCGGTTTTCCGGTTTGCGGGTCGATTATTTCAATGCCGATCATCAGCCCCAGACCTCGGACACTGCCAATTGCAGGATATTCGGCTTTCAAATCCTGTAATTTTTTTAATGCATACTCTCCCATTTGCTTTGCATTTTCCAAAAGATTCTCCGTTTTTAGTACTTCAAGAGAAGCCAAGGCGGCAGAGCAGGCAATCGGATTTCCGCCGAAAGTTGTTCCATGGGCGCCGAGCGGCCATTTTTCCATCAGTTCCTTTGATGCTGCAGTAGCACTTAACGGCAGTCCTGCAGCGATTCCTTTTGCAATCGCCATGATATCCGGCACAACATCAAAAGCCTGAGCGGCAAACCATTCTCCAGTACGCCCAAAGCCGGTTTGCACTTCATCAAATATCAGCAGGATACCATGCCTGTCACAGATTTCCCTGATCTTCTGCATCCATTTCTTCGGAGGAATGATATAGCCTCCTTCCCCAAGAACCGGCTCAATGATCATGCAGGCAACTTCTTCCGGGTCCACCTGATGCTTGAAGAGTGTTTCAGCATCCTTTTCCAGTTTTCTTGGGAAGTACTCCTCAGAATCTTCACCAAAAGGGCAGTCCCGCTCATCCGCATATGGAAGCTGATAGGTCAGCCAGGACGGCTGCTGAAACTTGCGGTATTTGCTCTTCGATGTTGATACACTGAGTGCCCCCATTGACCTTCCATGGAAACAGCCTGTAAAGGAGACAACATAGGGCCTCCGCGTGACATACTTTGCCAGCTTAATAGCTCCTTCGATTGCCTCAGTCCCGCTGTTCGCAAAGAAAAAGCAATCCAGATTTCCCGGCGTAATTTTTCCAAGCTCATCTGCGAGCCGCAAAATCGATTCATAGATGATAACGCCTGACGGGCCGTGCACCAAATGATCTGCACTGTCTTTAATGGCCTGTACAACCTTTGGATGGCGATGTCCGACATTTTCCACTGCGATGCCTGATGTAAAATCCAAATACTCTTTTCCGTCGACTCCGTAGTAATAGCAGCCTTCCGCCTTGACCACCGGCAAATTCGGGTGATCCTTTGCCATGCTTGGCGCCAATAAGTTTGAAATGTTTCCGACAAGATGACTCCAATTTTCTCCGTTCATACTTTCCCCTCCTGAATCCTGCATTAAATGTAAATGCTATGTTTGCTCTGCTATTCTTTAATGCAATATTCATGCCAACGTATGTATTAACAATCATATTTTTTCAATTTTCTTACTACTGAAGGCTGACTGATCCCCAAGGCGCCCGCTATTTCAGTAGTGGTTCGGTAGCGCTTCCTTGCATTGATTAATACTTTCTTCTCTACATCTTCCAAAATACAAGGGAGAGATTGTCCCTCATAATCTATAAAACCATCTTTTTTTCCTTGCATATGGTATTCATAAGGCAGGTCCTCTTTCGTGATCATGAGGCTGGTGCTTGTAACGATAAGGCGCTCCATTAGGTTTTCAAGTTCTCTAACGTTTCCCTTCCATTCCAGCTGCAGCAAGTGATCGACCAGGGATCTTTCCAGCTGCCTTTCCCGATTATGCCGCTTGGAGATAGAGTGGAGAAAATAATGAATGAGGGTAAATAAATCCTCTTTCCTCTCCCTTAAAGGCGGAATCTTTAATGGCACCACGTTCAGCCGGAAGAATAAGTCCTGCCTGAAATCCTTGGATTCAACTGCTTTTTCGAGATCCTTATTTGTAGCTGCCAGGAGCCGAAAGTCTGCCTGAACCGGCTTTGTTCCCCCTACTCTATAAAACTGCTTGTCTTGTATGAATTTCAGCAGCTTTGCCTGCAGATGGGCTGAGAGTTCGCCAATTTCATCTAGAAATAGCGTGCCTCCTTTTGCCATTTCAGCAAATCCCATTTTGCCTTTATTCTTTGCCCCTGTAAAAGCACCGCCTTCATACCCGAAAAACTCAGCTTCAAAGATGGATTCCGGAATGGCACTGCAGTTTACTTCAATGAACGGCCCGTCTTTTCGCATACTGTTTTGATGTATCCATTTGGCGAGAGCCGATTTTCCGACACCTGATTCACCCAGGAGCAGGACTGTGACATCTACATCCCGGATTCTTCTGATGGTTTCAGCTATATTTCTCATCGCCAGGCTATCAGCTATCATGCCATCCATTTTGATGCTCTTATTGCGCAGGAGATCCAGCTCGCTCTTCACTCTGGCCATTTCTTCCTCAACACTGTTCAGGTATTCTTTTATAACAAGAAGTTCTGAAACATCGTAGGAATAGCTGACAATATGATCGATTTTTCCAGTTTCATTGAATACTGGAATACCAGTAACCAGGATCTTTTTGCCCGAGCCGGCTTTTTGCACCAGAATGACTTTTTTCTTTTTCTTTAATACTTCAGGAGTAATCGCAGGCTTGAAGACCCCTTTTCTTTCCAGATCATAAACAGATTCGCCAAGAAGAGATTCCGGTTCAACGCCGTAATGGCTGCCGCTGCCTCTACTGACTTTTATAATTATGCCGTCTGCATTGGTTACCATAATGTCTTCTTCCATTGAAGATATGACTTCTTTGTCATTATTCCAGTCCATGAAAAAGCTGTTCATTTGGGTCCTCCGAAAAAATTATTCAATATTGAATAGCGTTTCTTCTTTTGAAAGATCTTATTATTAAAAGAAAATCTCGTAAAATTATTCAGATTTAAATAATTATTCATTTTTGAATATTACTTTACAGGAAATAGATGAAAACTGAAAGGTTTATTTGAAATAATTTTATATTAATTCAATAAAATGCATAAAAAAGGCTAACCCATTTGTTAGCCTTCACTTGCCTTTATAAAATAGCATCCAATTTCCCGTACAGCTCTTCCCTCTGCTTTTCAAGTTCTTCTTTTTCTTGATAAGCTATCTGCAGCTTCTCTAAATCCATTTCCTTTTCCAGAACCGTTTCTAATTTTATGAGACTAGTCTCAAGTTGTTCAATTGCGTACTCTAATTCCTCTAGTGCCAGCCCTTTATTATTTTTTTTCGGAGAAACAGCCGCTATCTTTGCCTTTTTAACAGCAGGCACTTCAATCTCCGCTTTCCGCTTCTCCTCCATTTTCTTTCTGGCCCAATCATAATTCCCTTCATAGTAATGAAGGTCTTTTTGATCAATCCAGTAAATTTTGCTGAATATTCGATTGATAAAATAACGGTCATGAGAGACAGCCAAAATCGTTCCATCGAATTCTTCAAGTGCCTCTTCGAGTACCTCTCTAGATTCGATATCAAGATGATTCGTCGGTTCATCAAGTATAAGAAAGTTAATATCCCTGTGCATGAGCTGGGCCAGGCGCAGCCTCATTCTTTCACCGCCGCTCAATTGCGATACTTTACGAAAAACAGTATGGCCATAAAAGAGGAAACCGGCCAGAATATGGCGTGCTTCTCCCTCCGTTACAGCCTGCCCTTCCCTAAAAGTGTCAATTACCGATTGATCATCAGCATTTGAGAAAACATGCTGTGACAAATAGCCAATTTTCAAGTTGCTTCCTTTCCGAATTTCCCCTGCATCAGGTTCCAGCTCTCCTAGCATCATTTTGATCAACGTCGATTTTCCTGTCCCATTATCTCCGACAATAGCGGTTCGGTCGCGGAATAGGATGTGCATTCTGACGTTTTTGAATAAGTGCTTGCTGCCAAAGGACTTGCTGACCTCTTTCATCAAGAACACATCTTTTCCGCTCCGTTCAGATGCTTCAAGATCCATATTCATTTTTTTTCGGTTTAATACAGGCCGGTCCAGCTTCTCCATCCGCTGGAGAGCTTTTTCCATGCTGCTTGCCCGTTTATGAAGACCCGCATTAGGCGGGGTACATTGATTGGCCCATTCTCTTAACCTCTTGATGGCTTCCTTCATCTTCCTGATTTTTTTCTGCTGTTCTTCATATTGCTGAAACTCTCTCAGCAGCCTTTCTTCTTTCTCTTTTACAAAGCCTGAATAGTTTGTCTGATAAAGGGTGATTTCTCCATCTTCCAAATCCAGAATCTTGCTGACCGTTTCATCTAAAAAATAGCGATCATGTGAAACGAGCACCACTGTCCCTTCATAATTCTTTATAAAATCAGCCAGCCATTCCACTGACTTAATATCCAGGTGGTTGGTCGGCTCATCCAGCAGAAGCAGATTCGGGCTTTTCAGGAGCATGTGGGCGAGGCATACTTTTGTTTTTTCACCGCCGCTTAGACTGCTGAAATCCTTGTTCAGAAGACTTCTGATATTGAGGCCATTTGAGATCCGGTCTATCTGGCTATCCACTTCATAGCCTTTATTCAGTGTGAACTGATCCTGCAGTTCTCCGTACTCTCCAATAAGTTTATTTAATTGATCCGGAACCGTTTCATTCGCCATTTGCTGTTCCATTTTCTTCATCGTTTTTTCCATCTCCAGCAAATTAGCAAAAGCTGTTTTTAAAACATCAATTGCCTTCATACTAGCCGGATAATCCGGAATTTGCGCCATATAGCCAATCTCACACCCCTTTCTCCAATGAAGCTTACCTGTATCCGGGACTTCTGCTCCAGCCAGTAATTTAAACAGTGTCGTTTTTCCGCTTCCATTTCTTCCTGTCAAACCAACCCTGTCCCTCTCATAAATTTCAAAGGATAGATTTTCAAATACTATATTTCCTCCGTAACTTTTTCCGATTTGCTGTGCGCTGCATGCGATCATATGAGCTCCTCCGATTTTTAAAAATAAAACACAAAAAGGCCATAGGAAACATGCTCCTAGGGCCTAAGTAAATTCTGATAAAAATGAAACTTTTTTGGCGGGGCCTTCCCGCTCAAAGTTTAGGTGAATCCCGCAAATGCGCAGGTATTCATTAAAACTGTGTTCTTTTATCAGTATTATACGGGCGGCAGTTTCCCCATCAAGAATTTTATATCTTGAAGCGGACTTTACTGCCCTAAAACGGAATAAAAAAAAGAGAGCTTGAAGAAGCTCCCTTCACCGTTCTTTATAAGGCGTTAAAGAGATATTCTCACTGTTTTGTTTTCATATAAAATTTGCTAAAAAAGGACAGACTTGTCCCGTTAACAGCAAAGCCATGAAAAATTGCACGGTAAATTGTCAGGAATTCAATCCATTCACCACGTGCCAAAACAGTTCCAATCATCTCTTCTCCACCTCCATTTCAAATAAGTTAGTTTTATTTTAATATTTCTTCAATTCAAAAGCAATGGGTATTATCCTGCATTCTCCAGAATAATGTGCATTTTTTAGGAGCTGGGGTTCCGCTGTTAAGGAAAAATTATACTCACTAAAAAAGGAAGCCTTTAATGCAGGCTTCCTTTTCAGTATTATTTCCACGTCTGAATCTGGTCTGTTTCAAGAATACCAAGAGTTACATCACTAATATCGGGGTCATCAAGCAGCTGATTTCTTACACCAATTTTTATATCATCCGCATCGGCAAGCGTGAGACCTTCGACCAGCTCAATATACCCTTCCACATGATATCTTCTTCCTTCCTGGATCAGCCGCAGCTGTTTAATATCCACGACTTGGGGATCACCGAGAATAATTTGGGCGATACGGTCTTCAATATCTTTTGGTGCCGCTACTCCAATCAGGCCCAATGTATTTTCAAATCCGATTTTCACAGCGATGCCCACCAAAAGCAGACCAATTAAAATTGTGCCTACCCCATCCAGGAAGTAAAGTCCTGTAAAATGAGCAATTAAAATCGAAACAAGGGCAAGCAAGGCACCAAATGTCGCAATAATATCTTCATAAAAAACCAGGCGTGTTGGAGGGGAGGCAAGCCTGACATTTTTAAAGGCAACAGGCACAATACCAAATCCCTTTGCAGGATTCCTGGTTTCATGGCCGATTTCTTTCATGGCTTTCAATAAAATAAATCCATCAACACCTACGGCAAGAAGCATAACCCCTACATTGAGCCAGAGGTCGGTTGATTCCTTTGGATGCTGAATCAACTCCCAGCCTTTATGTATCGTTTCATAGGCCATGATGGAAATGACGATAACAGCAATTAATACGAACAAGTTGATCACCCGGCCAAATCCTGTAGGGAATCTTTTGGTTGGCGCCTTTTCCGCAAGCGCACTGCCAAAAAACACAAACCCCTGGTTCAGTGCATCAGCAAGAGAATGAAGGGTCGTAGCAAGCATGGCCCCGCTCCCGCTTGCAAAAGCTGCCAGCCCTTTAGCAATCGCCAGTGCCGTATTTCCGATCGCCGCCATCCCCGATGATTTGTTTCCTTTTTTCAATAAAGCAATCACAGACATTTCATCACCGCCTAATTTTATTGTTTGGTTTTATTGTTACCCTTATGAGCCTATTCTGAATCATATTTTTCTGGTTCATTATTCAGCCTAAAATAAAAAGAGCTAATATCATAATTAGCTCTCCAGAACGTTATTTAACCAGCGAGTGCTTGAAGGCATAAATGACTGCCTGGGTCCTGTCCTGCACCTGCAGCTTGCTTAATATATTGCTAACATGTGTTTTGACTGTTTTTAAGGCAATGAAAAGTTCGTCAGCGATTTCCTGGTTCGCTTTGCCTTCTGTCATCAAAAGAAGGATTTCCATCTCGCGGCTCGTCAGCTCTTCATGGGGCAGCTGCTGGTTTTTCTGCCTCATTTTCACCATCATTTTACCTGTCACTTCCGGCTCCAGCACCGATTGTCCATGATAGGTCGAGCGGACTGCCTCAGCAATTTCACTGGCTTTCGAGGTTTTCAGCATATAGCTCGTCGCCCCTGCTTCCAAAGCCGGATACACTTTTTCATCATCAAGGAAGCTTGTCACAATGATGATCTTAGCTTCCGGCCATTGCTCGATGATTCTTCTGGTCGCTTCTATGCCGTCCATTTCTTTCATAACGAGATCCATCAAAATGATATCCGGCCTCAATTCGAGTGCCAAATCAATAGCTGTATTCCCGTTATCCGCTTCTCCTATAACCTCAATATCCGGCTGTGCCGTCAAATAGGAAGAAACTCCAATCCGAACCATTTCATGGTCATCCACAAATAAAACTTTAATCATTGGCCTCACCCTCAGAATTTAGTCTTGCCTCAAGCAGACATTATTTAAATAATCGGAACCTTTACTTCAAGACGGGTTCCTTTGTTTCTTACACTGATGATTTTCATGCTTCCGCCAACTTCAGCGGCACGTTCATACATATTCTGCAGACCGTAAGAGCCGGCCCTCGTTTCCTCTACATCAAAACCGACTCCATCATCAGCCACACGGAGTATGGCATAATCATCTCTTTGAATCAGAAGCACTTCAAGATTTTGCGATTTGGAATGGCGGAGTGTATTGGACACAGCTTCCTGAAGGATACGGAATAGATGGTCTTCCACCCCTTTATCAAGCGGAAAATTCTCTACCTTCCATTCAATCTCCATCGCTACTTTTTGAAGCAATTCGACCAGAAGCTCTTCAATTCCTTCCTGGAGGCTTTTGCCCTTAAGGGCAGCTGGACGAAGGTGCAGCAGCAGGGCACGCATTTCCAGCTGTGACTGATGGATCATTTCTTCCACCATTTTCAGCTGTTTTGCCTGCCTGTCTTCCGGATCCTGCTGGGTTTCAGTAATGGCGGACATCATCATGGATGCTGCAAACAGCTGCTGGCTGACAGAATCGTGAAGCTCGCGTGCAAGCCTGTTCCTTTCCTGGGAAACGATTTCCTGCATCCTGTTCTCGATATCTTCCGCTTTTTCATTTGCCAGCTTTTGAGAAATCTTTGCCTGATCTGCCATATGCTTTTGAATCTTCTCGGCCCTGACTGCTATGGAATGCAATTCTTTACCTGTTTCCTGCACATCCAATTGGCGGCCTTCCTCTACCTGGTGGAGCATAGTGTCTACTGCAAAAAGCTGCCGGCGCCAGTAAATGCCTGACAATAATCCAAAGATCAGGCCAAGAGCCATGCTTATGCTCGGCACAAATAGAATAAACGGAATATCGAGTATTTCCGTTTCCCACAGATCCCGCCAGCCGGGAATGGGAAACATCGTAAAAAAAGAAGCCGTCAAGACAGCAAGAATGAAGAGGGACATGCACGCTCCCCAGGCAATTTGCCGCTGAATGATACTCATACGCGCTTCACCTCGATATCCCCGACTGCAAGTGAAGTGAAAATTTTAACGCGCTGCCCTGACTGATCATAGCCAGGCGTCTGAAGCTGAAGGAGCTGGTTAAACATCTTTGATTCTTCGTGATCGAAAATTCTGGCCTTACCGACAATGGCTGAATGGCTGACACTAACCTCCACGTCATAGGGAACAAGCACCTGCACATTTCCGATGAAGTTCCGGATGAAAATCACGGTTTCTCCCTTGGGAATAACCGTATAGCTTAAGTCTATGACCGTATCGCCTATGCCGGTCTGGATATTTATATCATTCCATTCATATACTTGCTCAGGTGTTTTTTGCTGGCCGACGAATATATTGGAAAAAAGAGGATTCTTTTTAATGACTGTTTCTTTCTGGAGATTCACTGCCGGTTCCTTGAACTCCGGCTGAATCCGTTTAGGATCTTTTTTGGACTGCCCAAACTGAATCAGCAGGTGAATCAGAATCGCCAGCAGGAAAAATTTCAGTGTCATCATGCTGAAAATATTGATGAGCAGAAAAATTAGCCCAAGCCAGAAAAGCCATTTTCCGGAGCTCTTAGGCATCCTCTTTCTTCCGATATATACCATTCCAATTGGCACAAGAAGAGAGAATATCACGCCGCTATTAAAAAAGGCTATTTCCACAAAGAGAAAGACAATGCCCAATATGATAATCCAGCTCATATAATCGCTTTTGTTGTTAATGTTCATGAGGCATCCCCCCTTCTGTGTATATGGAATGATAAGAAAAGCGGAAGCGCCTTCGGAACAAGCCAAAAACGCTTGTTCCTGCGAAGAACTCCAAGGAAGCTTTCCCTTGGTGCTCACCCCCGACAAGCACAAGACGAACCTCACGGAAAGGCGTTCTTTGCCTTTTTGGGAGGATTGGCTTGTGACCTTGAGGGGGTAGGCGCTGGAGCTAGACAAAGCTAGACAGTAATAGACTTTAAAAGGCGCAGTATCCCTACGCCTTTTTAGAATACCATTTTTTGTTCATAAAATAGAAAGAGTTTTTATCTTTTTTGGAAAAAGATCATACAGGCAGGCTTCGTTTTTTATATTTTGCATGTTACAAACTATTTCTGACTTGTTATCGAATATTACAATACAGGCTTTTTCTCAAGCTCTTTTTCCAGCTGTGCGATGCGGGCATCGATTGTGCTGCGGTGGTAGGAGCTTTTCACCTGATGTTCAAGACGGTCAAGATAGGATTCGATTTCCTGGAATCTTGTAAAAGACTTATCATTGTTTTGATCAAGCACTTTATCCATTTGGTGGTTGGCACGTGTGATGTTTTCACGGCCCATCAGCTCCATGCGGCGGATGTGCATATCCTTCAGTTTGTGCTTCATTTCCTCGTATTTTCTTTCAAGATCACCCATTTGCTGTACTGCCTGGTTCAGGAGATCCTTCAAACGGCTGGCACGCTCTTCATACTGCATTTGCTCCTGAGCTGCAAACTGATAGAGTTCTTCTTCACCTGCCTGCGTGGCAACCTCTGCCTGGCGCTTGCGTTTGTCTGCAAGGTTTTTCGCCTGCTCGTATTCTCGAGTGAACTCTTCCTTCAATGTATATTGACGTTCCAAAAGCTTGCGGACCTTTTCGGTTTCACGCTCACATTCACGAAGGTATTGGTTTAAGAGTGCGATTGGATTCTTTTTCTCCTTTTTATCCAATGCTTCATGAAGGTCTGCCATTACTGTATCTTTGATTCTCGTTAATAGGTTTGCCATTTCTATCTCTCCTTTTTAGTTTCTGTTTAAATCCGCCCATTGCTTTTCAAAGTTAGCAAAAGGGTCATTGTCTTCTTCCATTACACTAGAGCTTGAATCGTTCCACTTTTTATAGACCAGATATAGAACGTATGCAGCTGCAAGCCCTAAGATAGCCGGAAAATTGGAAGCCGTGGCCATCAAAGCGATGAACCCGATGATTCCATAGCCGATTTTTGCCATCGTGCTTTCAGCTTTTATAAATTGTTTAAACACAAAGTATAGAATCGCCGCACTTACTGCCAGACCCACAATCGGGCCCAGATTTGAAATCAGCACCATGGCTGCAATTCCACCTGCTATCAATAATCCAAGTTTTTTCATTTTCGTTTCCTCCTTTCTTGATTTCATCTTACCTGTATTTTGTAAATGCTATAACGAGCCTCAGCTTTATTTTCAAATAAGACCTGAGACGTAGCAGATGGTCGGACTCTTTCAATCAAGATGGGAAATATGGAAAAAGAATGTACGTTAATATGGAAAAATGCGGGGTAGACATGGGGTAAGCAAACAAATAATGATGCTGCATTGCGCAGATCTTTCATTCATTTATTGAAATGGAGGTCCTCCCGTGTTTGGGTATGATGATTTTTTAAAATTCATTCAAGCCTTTTTTGTGGTTTACCCGGTGGTCACACTTATTCATTTATTGGGTCATATATTCTTTGCAGGCATTTTTGGAGGAAAAGGAATCCGAGTTATCATAGGCACAGGCAAAATACTATTCTCAATGAGGTTTTTGGAGGTTAGACGGTTTTACTTCTGGTATGGAGGGTGTGAGTTTACCTCTTTAAAATACAATAATAAACTGACCAAATCTCTTATCTTTTTAGGAGGATCTATTTTTAACATAGGCAGTATTTTTATTGTAAATTATCTGATCCGGATGGGTATTCTGGAAGCTAACATGCTGTGGTACCAATTTGTATATTTCTCCTTTTATTACGTCTTTTTCGCCCTGCTGCCAATGGATATGGCAGATGGCACGCTTAGTGATGGGAAGGCTATGTACAAGCTCTGGTTTGATAAAAATAAAGATGATTCTTCAGCAGACTGCCAGCTGATTGATGAGGAGAAAAGAAAATGAGCAAGATCTTGAGCGAATTTTCGGTTTTATGGGCGGGATTTCAAAGTTATGAGCGAAATCTCAGTTTTACCGGCGAAAGTTCAAAGTTATGATGGAAATCTCTAATTAATGAGCGAAACCTCAAAATTATCCGCAAAATCCCTAATTAATAAAGCCAATAAAAAAAGGAAGCCCAATCATTCGGAGCTTCCTTTTTGCATGAATTTCTTTTCATAATGGCCTAGTGCCAATAGCGGCCAAATATACCGGTAGCTGTGATAGTGCATGTATAAGAAGCCGGCCATTCCCTGCCCTTTTGGGTAATCTGTCGTCCAGTCATTTCTTTGGCCCTCGCGGATCAGGAAGGCCATGCCTTTTCTGATCTCAGGGCTGTTTTCAGGGGAAACGGCAATTAAAGCATCCACGGCCCAGGCAGTATGTGTTAATGTACTGTTTCCCAATGGAACATAGCGTTTTTCAATATCGCTTCTGCAGGATTCTCCCCAGCCGCCGTCTTCATTCTGAATAGACTTCAGCCACTCAACCGCTTTTCTGATGTACTCCTCATCTTTCTTTTCCCCTGCAGCGGTGAGGCCGGTAAGGGCTGCCCAGGTTCCATACAGATAGCAAATCCCCCAGCGCCCATACCAGGAACCGTCTTTTCTCTGATTCTTTTTCAGCCAGCTTATTCCTCTTTTAATTGAAGGCTCAGCTCCTGTAGTGAAGATGCCTAAATATTCAATGGTTCTGCCTGTTAAATCTGCTGTGGACGGATCGGTGAGAATAAACTCTGCTCCTTGAATGGGAATTAGATTCAGCAGGCGGTTATCCACATTTTTTTCAAATGCAGGCCACCCCCCATCACGGTTTTGCATGGATAAAGCCCATTGGACTCCTCTCTGCCTGGATTTCTCGGCAGCCGTTCCTGTTTGATTGTGAATGCTTCTCAGACTGGCGGTTGTATCATCCACATCAGGATGAATAGTGTTGAAGTCTGAAAATCCCCAGCCTCCAGGAAGTCCCTTGCGGTTGTGAACCGTCCAATCTCCGTGACGGGTTTGCTGCCTTGAAAGCAAATAGTTATTCGCTTTTAGAATCGCAGCATCTGATTTATCTGCACCTGCTTCCTGGAGGGCGTGGGAAATTAAAGCGGTATTCCATACTTTAGCGTCTGTTAACTGAAAATGGATATGTCCATCTATTGTGCAGGACATTCCCTTTAATCCCTTCATCGCCTTGATGATGACTGGATCTTTTGGAGAGCAGCCGAGAGCAAGGAGGGCAAAAATCATATAAAAAGTGCTGCTGAAATAATTTAATGATGTTCCATCCGGTTCAATCCGCTCGAGCATATATTGCTTTGTTCCCTCATATGCCATGCTGCGGAGCCGATCAGGTAATCCAATTAAGCTTTCGGCCAAGCCGCTAAGAATGTCAGCAAGTTTTTTCCATTCATCAGAACGGCTTTCTTCCCATAGTTCTTCCCTATCCCTTGTTCCAAAGATTTCATCCAAATCCGGACTATTTTCCGTTCTTCGCCTGAATTTTTTGCTGCCAAGCAGGATAACCGGCAGGAGATTAATTCTTGCAAAGCTTGAAAGCTGGTAGATGCTGACTGGGCTGGTTGGAGGGAGCAGCACAATTTCGATGGGCACAGGAAAAATGGCCGGCCATGGATATTGGCCTGTCATGGCAAGCATGATTTTCGTAAATAATCCTGCTTTTTTTACCCCGCCCTTTGATAAAATAAATTTCCTTGCAGCTGCCAGATGCGGATCATGCTTCTGTCTATGGCCAGAGTACAAAAGGGCGTAATAGGCTTCAATGGTTAAAGATAAGTTCCCTTCTTTTTCGTCTCTAAAAAGCTTCCACGCACCACTCTCATCCTGGCGGCTTTCAATTCTCTCCGCCAATTTTTGAATGATGCTTTCATCCTTCATGTTAAGCGTCCGCAAAAGAATAATCATATAAGCATCAGTCATGATTCCAATTTCAAAAGGATACGCCCATGAGCCATCCTGAGATTGGCTGCTTTTCAGCAAATCGGTTAGCCGGCTGATTTCTGCCTTAACTAGCTGCACATTCCTCATTCCCTCACTAAAGTTTTATTACACTATATTCCTTAATCAATTAAAGAATTCGACCTTCCGAGAGAGTGTTGCAGCAGTCCGGTCTATGAAGACATGGCTTCTTGGCAGCTGTTCAAAGAGGGGATCTATAATCAATCATTTTTTGGCACATGAAACAATTCTCTCCTGCCCATACTAAGGTCGGAGGTGCGCCAGCGATATGAAATTCTCATGGGTATTGGGGATCATGCTATTAACACAAACTCAAACTGCCAGTCTTCCTGATGACTTATCCATTGAACATGACGGAAGATCCATTGCAAGTATCAACAGGACAGAATATCAAATGCCGTTTCCCGGGCTTCCGCTAGTGGACGGTGAACGGTTTATTCGGCTCCTGGAAAAGTTAGATCGCCAGACGTATATTCCGCCTATGAACGCGTACATAGGCGAAAGCGGACGTGTCGTTCCTGAGAAGCCTGGAAAAATACTGCACCGCAAAGCATTCACAGATATTTTTTATACATATTTTTATAATAACGGGCCAGCTAAAATTGAGATCCCAACACTCCCCGTTTACCCGAGAGTGGATCGGGATCTTATCTCCCATATCCGGGTTAAAATGATCGGCCAGTATGTTACGTATTTTAATCCGAATAACGCGTCACGCTCCCATAATATCCAGCTTGCAGCCGAAGCCCTTGATAATTATGTTGTTTTTCCGAATGAAGTATTTTCTTTTAACCGTGCTGTCGGCAAAAGAACGGCGGGGAAAGGCTATAAGCGTGCTCCGGTTATCGTTAGAGGGGAACTGTCAGAAGATATCGGGGGCGGGATCTGCCAGGTATCCTCCACTCTATTCAATGCAGTTGACCGGGCAGGCGTCAAGGTGATCGAGCGTTATTCCCACAGCAAAAAGGTTCCCTATGTGCCGCCTGGCCGGGATGCAACTGTAAGCTGGTATGGCCCAGATTTCACTTTTAAAAACCGTTACAGTTCTCCCCTGCTCATACGAGCAAAAGCTTTGCATGGCCAAGTGGTAATCAGAGTATACTCCTCTGATGAAATTGACTATGAGCCCCGCCAGGTCCCAAAAGCGTCAACAATGCTGCCGGAAGAAATCAGCATTGAAAAGGAAGCGGTTTTAGAGGATTGATGGGATTGATCGAGAAATTTCTAAAAAAGGAAACACCCGCTGATAAGCGGGTGTTCTGCTTTAGGTAAGAGCTTTCGAAGAGACAATCACGCCATCTTCATCTGCATATACATATTCTCCCGGCTTCCAGTCAATCCCGCCGAACGTAACAGGGATGTTTCGATCCCCTTTCCCTTCTTTTCGGCTTTTTAAAGGATTGCTGCCAAGTGCCAAGATGCCTGCATCAAGGCTTCCAAGCTCCACTGTATCCCGGACGCAGCCATAAATGATCACACCGGCAAGCTTTCTCGATTGAGCAATCTCCCCAAGCCGGTCACCCATTAAGGCGCATCTTTTTGATCCGCCGCCATCCACCACCAGTACATTTCCCTCTGGAATGGACTCCAGTGCCTCTTTTACCAGCACGTTATCTTCAAACACTCTAACCGTTGAAATGGGACCGGAAAACTTTCTTTTTTGCCCATAAGATTTAAACTCCTGCTGACAAATAAGCAGCTCTTTGCTGTGGTCATCACATAAATCGGCCGTTTTGAAATCCAAAAGAGATCTCCTCCTTTAGCGCTTTTGGCAGTAAAACACTTTATGCCATCTTCTTTACTTCGATATGCAGCAACCTGTTCCCTTCCTTTTTTAATAATTGAAAGGGAAAGATTGATGATTTCAGGCATATACCTTTTAGTAAGGAAACGCTCTTGGCTAATAAAAAGGGAGGTTAAAGGATGGCTTTAATGTGGGCAATTACAATCGGTTTTATAGTTTCATTGGGACTGGCTGGATTTATGCTTGTCCATTTTCTAAAGGGTGCAATGGATTCCCGTGATTCCACGACAGTTGATAGGATTCAGAGTGATCCGGAAGAGTAGAGAAAAGAGGCTGCAAGTATAGGCAGCCTCTTTCTTAGTTTTGGCAATTTGCACAGTAAAACGTTTTCCGGGAAGATATTTCTTCTTTCACTATAGGGCTGCTGCAGCGGAGACATGGTTCTCCTTCTCTGTCATACACTCTGCACTGCTCATTATAACCCCCGGTTTTAGCATCTCCTTTAAACAAAGGCTCTTCCATATAGCCCCCATACTGAATGGCCCGGGTTAATACGCCCTTCATAGACTGATACAGGATTTTTATTTCATCCTCATCCAATTCATCTGCTTTTCTCATAGGCAGCAGCCCAGCCTCAAAACAGATTTCATCACTGTAGCAGCTGCCGATTCCCGAAAGAAATTGCTGATTGATGAATGTCGTTTTCAGCATACCTTTTCTGCTTCCGATCAGTTCGCGGAAGGCCGGAAATCCCAGCGTTTGATCCAGAGGCTCCGGTCCCAAATCTGAAAGCTCCTTTTCCGCCTCTGTGTCTGTCAGCAAGTGCAGATAGCCAAGTCTTAGTCCAATAAAATAGAGCTTTTTATCTCCAAAAGAAATAATAACCTGTTTTGTGCGGTCAGGATTGTCCGCTTCATTTCCAATATACATCCAGCCGCCTAACATTAGATGCAGCAACAGATTTTTTCCGGAACTCAGCTTAAAAATAAGATGTTTAGCCCTTCGGGTGATTTCGGTTACTTGTACATTTATCAGCTGACTTTTAAATTGGGCAGGCTGCACGTTGATGGACTTTTCCCGATTTACTACTACATCAGTAATGACTTTACGGGCCAGCTGCTCCGTTAACAGCCTTCTGTAGGTTTCCATTTCCGGAAGTTCAGGCATAGTGTCAGCTCCTTCCTAAAATACTGTTACCTTAGTATTAAATGGAAGGAATCACTTCATTCCTGAAAATTACGTGGATTTGACAGAATTATTAACTCAGACTCCGATTAATAGCCTCACTCAGTTGCGCCATGATATCATCCGCATGTTCAATTCCGATGGATATCCGCACCAGCTGCTTGGTAATGCCGAGTTCCCTGCATACTTCAGGAGGCAGTGCCCTGTGCGATGTTGTCAGCGGATGGGATACGGACGTTTCAACTCCCGCAAGTGTCGGTACAATTTTAATCCACCCCAGCTCTTTAAAAAACTCATTCACATCAGCACTGTCAGCCAATTCAATCGTAACAATGGCGCCGAACCCTTCTTCACCGTGCTAAAAAGGATAATAGACATTTTTTATTTCTTGATTTTGCTTTAATGCTCTTGCCACACTTCTGGCATTTGCTGACTGCTGCTTCATTCTGAGAGCCAGAGTTTTCGCTCCCCTGCAAGTCAGCCAGGCTTCAAACGGACTTAAATTAGCCCCAAGGTTTACAATTTTTCCGCGTGCTTTTCCGACAAGCTCTTCGTCTCCAGCCAGGACACCTGCTGTAATATCGCTATGCCCTCCTATGTATTTGGTTGCACTGTGGACGACTAAATCAATGCCTTTTAAATAAGGCTGGCAATGATATGGAGTGGCAAATGTATTATCGATCAGGGTAATGAGATTATGCTTCTTTGCCAGGCAGACGACTTCTTCAAGGTTTTCCACCCGCAATAAAGGATTTGTGATGGATTCAGAATAAAGAAGTTTTGTATTCTGCTGTATGGCTCCCTCCACCTGCACAGCATCAGAAAAAGGAACAACGGTTACTTCTATACCGAGCTGTGTCAGCTCTTCCTTGATTAAATGGAAGCTGCCGCCGTACAGGTCATCCGCTGCCACAATATGGTCGCCGCTTTTTACCACAGCAAGCACTCCAGCCAGAATGGCGGATAAACCGGATGAGGAAGCCGTCCCGGCCGGTGCTCCTTCCAGGGCAGCAATTAATTCACCAAGCTCATCCGTATTCGGATTGCCGACCCGGGAATAAAGATAATTGCCGTTTCCCTGATAAAATCCCTCCAGCTCATCCAGATCATTGAATGCGAAGGCGGAAGTTTGATAGATCGGTGTTACTTTACTTTTAATCTTGCGATTGCTCTTATTTTTCAAGTGCAGAACAGAAGTCTCGAAGTTCATATGGACTTTCCCCTTTAAAAGAAATAAGGGCTGGACAATGCCCAGACCTTTAATACAAAAATTAGCTGAATTATATAAAAATTATATCAATACAGCTTTTATGCGTCAATGAAGGAAAGAATCTCTACTTTACTTCCTTCAGAAAGCTTTTAGTCCTAATGCCTGTTCGACGAATGATTAAAGTTGTGTCTACATTTATATCAGCATCAGCAAATTTTTCATCCCAATTTTTCTGGACTTTTTTGAAATTTTGATAATCCTGTCTCAGCACAACTTCACCAAAACCAAAAATATCGGTGCCATATTCCTGCTGAACCTTCTCAATCGTTTTTCTGACCATTTCATTAATCTGTTTTTGGGCAGTTTCTCCACTTTCTTTATATGTCTTTGCTTTATCAAACTGATCGTTGCAATGAGTCCCGTCAATATATGCCTCAGCTCTGATTTTTATATTAATTTTTGCTTTTCCACCTTTGAGTTTCCCTTTAATCTTTGTCCTTGTATCATATACTCTAAGCCCCATATACCGGCTTTCACTGCATGTTACGGTAATGGATGTTTTATTGATTTTATTCTGTATCCATAAGTAATTTCTTGAATCCTCCAGTGTCAGAAATCCTTCCAGCTTATCACCTTTGAAGATAGCCAGTGAGTCCAGAACGACAAGCGCATCAGGGGTGACCTTCATCATATTTTCCGCACTCACGCCAGCTTCAGGGTCACCCTTAATCCTGACGGCGGCCATTACAGGCTGACGTCCCGGGGCGGTCCAGGCTGTAATGACATCATTCATCCTCACTCCTGGATCTCCACCCCAGTCCTTCATCATGGTGTCCAGCTGAGTGTGCAATTTTAAAGAAGTAGATTTCTGGAATTGATACGTCACTTTTAATACATCAGAGCCCTTGGCCCCTCTTGCAATCAAAATATTAAAATCATCCCGGATTTCCCGGTTTCTTTCCAAAAAATCAATAAAGTCGATAATGCCTTCTTTAGCAAGTTCCTCCCCAATAATCAAAGTGCGCATGTGGGAATAGATCAAATGCCTGGAAATCCCTTCATTCACTTTATAAGTCAGTTCTGCCAGAGAGTTTCCTTCAGTAGAATAAACAATAGATGGCGCAAAGCCGCTTGCAGTGCGGTTATTCAATTCTGTTGCATTAATGCCTTCTACAGTCAGGATATACTTATCATCCTCACCCTTATCCACAGCCATTCCTGTCACAACGGTTATTTCACCCAGCTCTCTCTGATCCCAGCATCCAGAGAGCAGTATAGCCGTCAAAAAAACGGCGAACAACACACCATATTGTCTCAATTGGACTGCTCTCCTTCCATTGGAGGAGGAGAAGGCGATCCTGTCTTTGGAAACTTTTCAGGATTCTGTGTTTTTAGATAAGCTGGCCGCTTCCTCATGCTCCAAATCGGGAATCGGAAAAAGACATCTTTCTGCTGCTCAATGATAAATGGAGCAACCGGTGAAAGATACGGAACGCCAAAGGATCTGAGAGAGCTTAAATGGGCGACAATAAAAACAAGAACAATCAGGACGCCATACAGGCCCAGAAAGGCTGACACAATGATCAGCAGGAATCTTAACAGCCTTGCAGCTGCAGCGAAACTATAAGTAGGGGATACAAAATTGGCTATGGCTGTAATGGCGACAATGATGACCATTATATTTGATATAATCCCTGCTTCAGCTGCAGCCTGTCCGATGACGAGAGCGCCTACGATTGAAACAGTCTGTCCGACAGCCCTTGGCATTCGAACACCGGCCTCACGCAGGATCTCAAAGGTAACTTCCATCAATAACACTTCAATGACTGCGGGAAACGGCACTCCTTCCCGCTGTGCAATAATCCCGAGAAGCAGGTGTGTCGGAAGAAGCTCATGATGAAAGGTTAAAATACCGACATATAAAGATGGCGTAATCAAGGCAATCATAAACGATAAATAGCGGATCATTCTTAAAAAGCTTCCCATCATGAAGTTTTGATAATAATCTTCTGCAATGGAAAAGAAATCTACCAGAACAGCCGGAACCACCAGCACAAAAGGAGTCCCGTCAACAAGGATGGCGATTTTCCCTTCAAGCAAATTAGATGCCACCGCATCAGGCCTCTCCGTATTCAGCGCCAGCGGAAAGGGTGTAGCGGATTTGTCTGCAATCAGCTCTTCAATATTTCCTGATTCCAAGATAGCATTCACCTTTATCTGTCCAAGCCTTTTGCGGACTTCCCCGACAATCTTTTTATTTGCTATGCCTTCCATATATCCGATAAACACGGAAGTATGAGTCTCAGAACCAATGATGAATTTTTCAAAACGAAGATTTCTGTTTTTGATTCTTCTCCTCAGCAGTCTTACATTTGTTGAAATCGATTCTACAAACCCATCCTTTGGACCCCTTATCACGGTCTGGGTGCTTGGCTCTGTTATGGACCGGTCTTCACCTGAAGTCATGGAAAGGGAAAGCGCTTTTTCCATATCTTTAAAAATAATAATGATGTTTCCATTAAGCAGAGCAGTAATGATATCATCGAACGACTCAGCCAGCTGGTAGCCTGCCCCTCCGAATTTCTCCTTGCATAATGATTTCAGATCGTCCTCTGTTGTTAACTCACTTCCATCCTCCTTCCCGCTGAGTGATTGAAGAATCGTTTCCTTTAATAATTTTGTATCAATCATAGTTACAAGATAGATGAGCAATGCATCTTTCCCTTCTGTTTTCAGCTCATCCATGCTTAAATCAACCGTGCTTCCGAACTCTGCATTTATTCTTATTTTCAGCTGTTCCAAACTCATGCTTTTAAGATCTGGGCCAGCGTCTGCAGCTTCCTCAGGCTGAACAGGATATTCTTTTTTGCGCATTTTTAATAGTGATTTAATAATACTCAAAACTTCATCCCCTTCACGCCGGGTTTAGCCTTTTTCTTTCGCCGTTTCCATAAAACTGCGATAAGCAGAAGTGATGGCAGTCCGAACTGCAATGGCAAGTGCAAAAAGTATGGGACTATCTCAAGCCCCTCCTGCCAATGATCACCGAAATTTACGGATATTAATATAGAAAAAGATGAAACAATCATGGCTACCGGCAATGAAAAATACCGGTAAGGAAGCCTGAAGGTGTACTCAAGCCCTTTCAATCCTGCAAACATGAACACCGAACCCTTGACCAATATCCCCAGCATCATAATAAAAACAACGAGCGCATCAATTCTTTCAATGAAATTGCCGATCGAAACCTCGCGCGCAGAACTGAGCATGGGAAAATTGGAACGCAGCAAAGCATCAGCTCCCAGTGTGACAATCATCAGAAACATCGCAAATAATAAAAGCGCACCTGCAATTCCTACTCCCAGCATGGATACACGCAGACAATATTTAAAATTGGTTACAACTGGAAGAATGAGTGTGAATGCAATAAGTTCGCCAAAAGGGAAAACGATCAAAGTTGGAAATAGCGCATTCAAAACAGGCTTAAGCCCATCTCCGAGGACTGGCTTAATCTCATATAAATTGGCATTGCCGCTTGCAACTAATAGGATGGTTAAAAGAAACAGAAATCCGAATAAATATGGAGTAAAAATTTCCGAAGTTCTGCCAAGGACTTCAAGTCCGAGATATAAAATATAGGCCATCAGCAGACAGATGGTCAGCGAGATAATTTCAATCGGCGTCGACGGCAGAATGGCCGAAGCAATCAATTCGCCAAAATCACGGACCACCCTGCAGGCAAGGTATAAGAAATAAACCACGTAAGTACTGGAAAAAATGATTGCAACCGGCCTTTTAAAACCAAACTCCATAATCTCGAAAAAATTTTTTCCAGGCACCCTGCTAATCAGGAAGTAATAGAATAGCATGATTCCAAACCCAATCATTATGGCGGCTGCTATTGCAATCCAGGCATCTTTCTTGGCATCCCCGCCTACTCCGACAACGATGGCGCTTCCTAAAAGGAAATTGATCAATAATGTCAGCAGCTGGCTGAGAGAGATATTCTCTTTTAACATTCCATCACCAATCCCTTTTAATATGTACGTTCAGTTAACATGTACAAGCGATTCCCGCTTACATTCTACCGGGATGACCCTGATTTTTTCTTTACTCTAAAAAGATGAATATCTATGACTGAACTTGAAAGCAATCCAATAAGGATAGAAACAATAATGATCATTCTTCCAGTGGCAATCTCCGTATACAGTAAATTCCTCAATGCTTCCCAGATTGTATAATCAAATATTTTCATATCAAAAAGTGCAGCTAATATAGTCAATAGCAGAAAAATACATAGATAGCTAAATGTAATCATGACTGTACCCCATTAACATTCGATACTGTATATCTTTTCTCGGCCTGTACATTTTATCCAAAAATGATGAAAAAACAGTGGGGATACGGATTTATCATTCCCCCTGATTAATAAACAATTTAATGGGTATGGTTAGAGAAGGAGAATTTGTATAGAAATAGGGTTTGCAGGAAAAATTATGAACGAATATAACGTTACAGGAGGACAGGGTATGACGACATCCAACCACAAAACGCCACAATATCCAGAGCCTTATTGGAGGGAGGAGGAACTTCCGGCCTTCGACAAGCTCAGAGAAGATGCACAAACGGAAATTGCAATTGTAGGCGGCGGCATTACCGGGATTACAGCAGGATACTTTCTCGCCAAAGAAGGCTATAAAGTAGCCATTCTTGAAGCCGGCAATATATTAAACGGTACTACCGGCCATACGACAGCAAAATTAACAGCACAGCATGGATTGATTTATGATGAATTGATCAGTCATTTTGGCGAGGAAAAAACCAAACTCTATTATCAGGCTTCAACAGATGCTATAGAATTTGTCAGGAACATTGTATCAGAAAAACAAATTGATTGTGATTTCAGCAATGAAGAAGCAATCATATATGCTGTTTCAGAAGAGTATGCACGAAAAGTTGAAAAAGAGCGGCAAGCATACGAGAAACTCGGGATTCCAAGCGGAATGAAAGAGAGCATTCCTTTTAACATCAGCACAACAGCGGTGCTCTCCATGTTTGACCAAGCCCAGTTTCATCCGCTGAAATACTTGAAAAAGCTGCTTAAAGATTTTGTGGATATGGGCGGCATCATTTATGAAAATACAACAGCAACAGATATCGACGAAGGCAGCCTCCCTGATGTCGTGACCAGAGAAGGCCATCGTCTGAAATGCAAATATGTCATCGTTGCTTCCCACTTTCCTTTTTCAAACATGAAAGGCTTTTATTTTGCCAGATTGTCTCCAGAGAGATCTTATGTTCTGGGAGTAAAGACAAAAGAGGATTTTCCTGGAGGCATGTATTACAGTGCCGATTCACCGACCCGCTCGCTAAGATACACACCTTATAACGGAGACAAACTCATTTTAGTGGGCGGCGATGGCCACAAGACTGGCCATGGACCGGATACGATGAAGCACTACGAAGCCCTGGAGGTCTTTGCGGAAGAGGTTCTCGGCATAACCGATTATCCTTATCGGTGGTCTGCCCAGGATTTATATACGCTTGATAAAATTCCATATATCGGCCCGATTACATCCGAGCAGAAGAATATCTTCGTAGCAACCGGCTATCGGAAATGGGGAATGACAAACGGGACAGCAGCTGCCATGCTGATAAAAGATCAGATTATGGAAAGGGACAACCCATATGCCGAGCTGTTTACGCCATCCAGATTTCAGGCTGACCCAAGCATCAAAAAATTTATTGCGGCCAATACCGATGTTGCCGGCCAGCTGATCAAAGGGAAGCTTGAATTCGTGCCCAAAGAAACGGCAGATCTGTCCCATGATGAAGGTGGCGTCGTGATGATCAATGGCAAGCGGACAGGTGCTTACAGGGATCCTGAAGGCAGCCTTCATCTTGTGGATACAACCTGTACCCACATGGGATGTGAATGCGAATGGAACCACGGCGACCGCACGTGGGACTGCCCATGCCACGGCTCCCGCTTCTCCTATGACGGAACAGTCGTCGAAGGCCCGGCTGCCAAGCCTCTGAAAAAGATTGAAGAATAACTTGAAGAAAAAAGACAGTTCTTCTGAGAAAACTGTCTTTTTCTATGCATTTATCAGCATTTTGCGAGGATTCACTTGCGTGTTATGGAGATAGTACCGATTTATGTGCGGATAAAAATTTTTCTGTGCGGATACCCCAATTTTATGTGCGGATAAATTTTTTTCTGTGCGGATAGCTTATTTTTATGTGCGGATGGCTTTTACTTTGTAAATCTGGCTTTCTGAGAGATTGTGCTCTGCTTTTACTTACGGCTAGCTGGATTTTCCTTGCAGATAGCTCATTTTTATTTTCGGATAGACTTTTTCCAGCAACAAAAATCCCCCTTCTAAAAAGGAGGATTTGTTCGTTAGTCCTGCACGTTGTTTTCTTTCTTTTCTTTGCTTCCGGTTGTGAATTCAACAAGTTCTTCACTTGTGCGCTGCGGTCTGTGTTTATTGTTATTGCGCTGTGCATTGCCGTTGCCGCGTTTAGTTCTGCCCATATTCTCATCTGCTCCTTTTTTGTTTTTCAGAAGTAGTATGAGTCAATTAACCGGCAGTTATTCTATGCCAGCACTCCAAGTTCTGGAGCTTTTCTATGCTTGGTGGCCTGTTCAAATGCATAAGCAATTTTAATGAGAAGCGGTTCACTATAGGCAAGCCCTGTAAATGTAATGCCCACCGGCTCACCTTCAGGGGTATAGCCGGCCGGCACTGTGATGGATGGATATCCCGCTTTTGCAGGGATGCCTGCACCATAATTATTCGGGAACACGATGGCATCGAGATGATGTTCTTTTATTACGTAATCAATGCCCTTCTCTCCTGAAAAATAGATATCTTTCTCAAGTGCAGATATATAGGCCATTTCCTTCAGATTTCCGCTTGTTTCCTCTGATTCAACCAGGATGGATTGCCCGTATTTTAAGCACTTTTCACTGTTATTTTCATTAAAATTAATGACATCGGACAGTGCCCGGATATTAAGGTGCGGCGCGACCGTTCGCAGGTAAGCATTCAAATCCGCTTTAAATTCATATGTCAGGACATCTCTGCCCCACTTTTCTTTAGTGGATGGGATCACTGCCTCGTCCACCACCTCTGCACCCAGCTCTTTTAAACGGCTTACTGCCTTATTCATGACTGAGAGCTTTTCAGAACTTAAGCAGTCAAAATAAGTCTCCCTGGCGATCCCGATTCGTGCACCCTTTAATCCGGCTTCATCAAGGAAAACGGTAAAATCCTTGCCCTGCAGATCTTTATTTGTCAGGGTAATCGGATCATTTTCGTCAGCTGCTGCAAGCACGCTCAATAATAAAGCGGCATCCTTAACCGTTCTCGCCATAGGACCGGCGGTATCCTGGCTATGGGCAATAGGAATAATGCCGGTTCGGCTGACAAGTCCGACTGTCGGCTTAATTCCAACGAGAGAATTCTGGCTTGCTGGACTTAAAATGGAACCTGATGTCTCCGTTCCAATGGCTGCGGCCGCAAAATTAGCGGTGATGGCTGCACCGGATCCTGCACTGGAGCCTCCAACATCAAATTTACCCGGTCCATATGGATTCAGCGTCTGTCCGCCTCGTGAGCTGTATCCGCTTGGCATTCCTTCCGTCATAAAATTGGCCCATTCTGTCATATTCGTTTTTCCTAAAATGACTGCTCCCGCTTGCCTTAATTGAGAGGCCACAAACGCATCCTTCTGTGCACAATGATTCTTCAAGGCGAGTGAACCTGCAGTTGTCTGCATTTTGTCCCCTGTATCGATATTATCCTTTACCAATATGGGAATCCCATGAAGAGGGCTGCGCGGCCCCTGCTCCTCTCTTTCCGCATCCAGAGCAGCTGCAATATGCAGTGCATCCGGATTGAGTTCTAAAACAGAATGAATGTCTTTATCCAGCTGTCCAATCCGGTTCATGTACATCAATACAAGTTCTTTGGAGGTAATTTCCCCATTCTGCATTTTTTCCTGCAATACCTCTATCGTCACTTCAAGCAGATAGTCATCATGAAAGCTCTTTAGCCTTGGATTCTCCATTTATTTGATTTCCCCTTATTCTTGAGTTAAATAATGCTCCACTTACTAATTCGCTTAGAAAAAGAGAAATTCCTTTTATAAAGAAAATGCCAGGCACCAACTGATATAGGTGCCTGGCTGTTTGATCTTTATACGATTTGGCCGCCGCGCATTACTTTCTTTTCTGCAGTGAGGCCAAGTTCTTTGGCCATTTTCTTGAGTTCGCGCTCTTCTCTTTCAGTAACAAGGGAGATAACGGTTCCGCTTGCGCCGAATCTTCCTGTTCTTCCTGAGCGATGGACATACTGATTAATATCTTTCGGGAAGTCGTAATGCACCACATGGGTGACTCCTTTGATGTCCAGCCCTCTTGCCGCAACATCTGTAGCAATCAGCATATTGGCTTTACCGGTACGGAAGTTCTTGATTGCTTTCTGTCTGTCGAATTTGCTCAGATCACTGTGCAGGGTGCTTGAAGAGATGTTTTTAAAATCAAGTTTTTCGGCCATGACGGTCAGGTTGCCGATATCCTTAACGAATACCAGTGCTTTAATGTCCTCGAGCCTTGAGATTTTTTCAAGCATTTTAATTTTGTCCCGTGCTTCTGCCACAAAATAAATATGGTCCACACCTGCAGCCTGAATGGTTTCATCCTTCTCAACACGAATGACTTCAGCATCAGCTGACAGCTCTTTCGCAAGCTGTTCAACAACCGGCGGCAGTGTCGCTGAGAATAACAGGACCTGGCGTTCTTTAAGCGTTGATTTAACAATATTTTGGACCGTCTGAGCATGTTCAGGCACGAGAAGCTGATCTCCTTCATCAAGGACAATTGTTTTTACTTCATGCATTTTGAGCTTTTTCTGTTTAATCAGCTCAAGCACCCGGCCTGGCGTTCCTAAAGCGATATGCGGATGCTTCTTCAATTTCTCAAGCTGCCTTTTCACATTGGCTCCGCCAATAAAAGAAGCGGCTTTAATCCCGCTGCCTTCTGCCCATTTTTGAATCTCGCTTAATATCTGCATTACAAGCTCCTGTGATGAGGCCAAAATGACGGCCTGGACCGCCTGTTTATCCGGGTCAATTTTTTCAAGGACCGGCAGCAAGTAAGCAAGTGTCTTCCCTGTTCCGGTCGGTGACTCGGCAATAATATCCCTGTCTTCCAAAGCCAGCGGAACCGCCTCTGACTGAACTGCCGTCGGCTGTGCAAATGCAGACTTTTTCCATGCCTCCTGGATAAATGGCTTCATATTTTCAATAAAAGATTGTGTCATATGTAACTCCTTTTAACTTTATCGCGTTTAATCAGATAATTATTTTTAGTATAGCCGAAAAATCGGAAAAAACTAGTATCGGTAATGATACTAGCTTATAGGCAGAAGGATGTCCACTCTTAACAGAAAAAGGCACGAAGCCATTTCTGGCATACGCGCCTTTAAAACTTACTTATGAATCCACACGGCTCCAGCAGAGTTGTCCTTTGCTTCACCGACCACTTGGAATTTCAGGCCATGTTCCGGAACGATGCGTCCTGCATCAGGAATGAGGCTGTTAATGTATGTTTTAGAATCATCAAAAACAGAAATTCCCTTTAAACCAGGGTAGTTATAATCACCGCGGGTTGGCGAACTTACTTCCCATGCTGGTGCTTTGTCCAAGGAGAACGCAGCATCTGCAATCTGATATCTTGTGCTTTGAGATACTGTTTCTTTGCCGTCTAACAGACCGGTAATGGCTTCAGGATGTGAATCCACCACTCCAAGGAAACCTTCCCCTGGATGAACGCCAACCCAGTTGTCTGTGTGACTGTCATCAGCATACCAAACAACTAAACCAGTGTTATATTTTACTCCTCTTGAGTGGGCAAGAGCCGCATCGGAGCCTGAGTAGTTTCTCCACTCCAGATAATAATGGTTCTTCGCATAGCTGATTCCGTTGGAAACAATGAATCCGTCAAGAGTCATCTTAGACTCGCCTTCAGCATCGTCGGTAAAAATAACTTCCTCATCAGCCGTTACTGAAATATTATCAATAGCAAATCCATCTAATGCCAGTCCGCCATCTGTTACATATTCGAATGTCAGGCTAACTTTTTTACCGGCAAATTCGCTTAAGTCATATGTCTTATCTGCCCATTGTCCTTTTGAAGATTCAGCACGGGCATCGCCATCTGTATCATCATCACCAATTACATCGAGCTCAGCTTCTGTTCCATCGGCTGCTTTTGCAGTAACAGTCAGATAATCATAATCAAACTCAATATCATAATAAACTTTTGCACTAAAGGCAGCTTCTTTCGCATTTGTTAAGTCAAATTCAGGCGTCGTTAAAGTGGTATGAAGGTCATCACCCTTCGTGCTGTAGTAATATTTCTCGCCAAACGCAGGTGCAATCCCCTTAACTTCTTTTTCCGGAAGATTAACTTTTACAATTCCAGGGTTTTTAGATTTGGTTACACTTTGGTCAATAACAGTTGCCAAACCTTTATTATCAATATCTTCATAATTTACTTCCATAATATTAGCCCAGTTTCCGCCCATGCCTTTTTGGAAAAATTCTTTGTTTTGCGGTGAGAAACTAGTTGGTTCAGTACCTGCTATTTCGCCGTTCCAGCTGCCGCCGCTCATGATGGACCATGAAGCAACTGGCTCACCTTGGCCGGTATATTGCGTATCATACTCATCCGGCAATCCTAAATCATGTCCAAACTCATGGGCAAACACCCCGACCGCTCCGTCTTCAGGCTGAATGGTATAATCAAATGCACCCATTTTTCCGCCCCAATAATCTACCTTGGCTGTAGTATTCGGAACCGCAAATACTCCGCCAAGTGTCCAGCGGTGAGACCAGATGGCATCATCACCAAGCGCACCGCCGCCAGCTTCCTGTCCTGTGCCGGCGTGGATAATCATGAGGTGATCAACTAATCCATCAGGCTCATTAAAGTTACTATCTCCATCTAAATCATATAGATCAAATTCATCATATTCCGAAAGATCCATTCCAGCGTTTACAGCAGCTTTTAAAGCCTCTTTTACTAAGTCGCGAGGTCCAAGAGGTGATAGATTATCATGACCTCCGTTAGGACTATCATCACCATAATCGCTCGCATTCCCAGGGACCGTCAGCCATTCTGACACAGTGCCATCCACAGTGTAGCTGCCGCCGGATTGCTCTTCATAAAACTGCTTGAACGTTTTTACTTTATCTCCATTAAATAATTCAAATTCAGTATCGCCAAACATCAGCTTCTCATAGTGCTCTTTGTTGAAATCCTCAGCGTACATATATCCCTCTTCCTGAGTTACATTGTTATGCTTGAAATCTTCAAATTCAGTTAGAAGCACAAGCACTTTGTCTGTTCTGACATCACCATTGTAGTTTGCTTCGTTGGCCGGATCTACTTTTACATAGCCGTCCGGTTTTCCCTTTTTATAGTTTTTATGGCCTTTATTCAGCTGCTTTGTCAGCTGTTCTTTTTGTTTCGTTAAGAAATCCTTTGTTTTCTTATCAAACTCATCATTATGGTCATGGGTATTTTTTGTACTTCCAGGCTGTTTTTCACCTTGTTTTTCTTTTATGTAATCCTTTACTGCCTTTTCTATTTCTTTTGAGGAAGCATCCTTTTTAACTAATCCTCTTTCTTTTAAAGCCTTTCCCAGCCTGTCTTCATTCACAATGTTCAAATCAATCGGTGCAGAAAGTTCATCTGCTGAAACTTTTGAAGGAGCTGCTGTTGTCCCGGCAAAAGATCCCGCAAATAGTGCAGCTGCCATCATCGTGCTGGCTGTAATGGAAGATACAACCTTAAAAGGTTTATTCTTATTACTCATTCTAATAGCCTCCCGTTTAAATTTTCTAAATTTTTGAATTGCGAGATTAATTCTATCAGACTAAAATAATATTTTTAATAGTCTAACAATACTGTTATTTTAATATTTTGATAAAATAATAGCGGGTAAATGTAATCAATTTATTCGTCACAAGGAATATAATTAGGTATTTACACCTATTTGCGGTAAGCACAAAAAGAGCATCAGACTGATCTGATGCTCCCTTCCTGTTATTTATTCAATTTTGTAATTCTTCCTTCAACCGCTGGATTTACTTCCTTTTGTTCCATAATGTAGTTGATTAAAGCATCAAGGTCGACGATATCCACAGTGCGGTTCTTGCCGTTTAAAAGGGCGCTATAGCCGTCTCCGCCATCAGCCATATAGTTGTTTACCGTCACAGAATATTCTTGTTCTGCAGCGATTGGCGTTCCATCGGTCTTTACTATAGATACGATACGATACGATACGATCTCCAGCAGCTCACGAAGTGTTTCATCGACTACATTTGCCGCAACATACAGAATTCTTTACCTAATAAAATACAGCACCCTCAAAGGATGCTGTACGATTTCGAGTAGTATCATTATACTTTCAGTTACTATTTTCAAGGTCTTCCCCTACTTTAAATGCACAACCCCTAAACTCTTATTACTGGGTTGGCTGATCTATGGGAATAGTAAGGTTCACAATTGTCCCTTTCCCCTTTTCACTTTCAAACGTGATTCCCGCCTTATGTTCATCCACAATCTGCTTGGTAACCATCAGCCCTAAACCGGTTCCATCCGGCTTAGTTGTATAAAATGGATCCACGACCCGTTCCATATTTTCAGCATCGATCCCGCAGCCCTCATCTTTAATGCTGATCAAAACCTGGTCACCCTCCGCCACTTTGGCCGAAATCAGGATCGTGCCGCCTTTTGTCATAGATTCCATCGCATTTTTGACCAAATTAATAAAAGCCTGCTTCAGCATATTTTCGTCACACTGAACTTTGGGGATAGATTCCAGATTTTCTGTTTCAAGACGGATGTTCTGAGTGGCTGCCTGTTCATGTATGATCGAGATGACATAGTTAATCAATGCATTCAGTTCAACTCTTTTAAACATGGGCAGCCTTGGCTTGCTTAGGATCATAAGGTCATCGGCAATCAGATTAATACGGTCGATTTCCTCAATCATGATTTTATAGCGGTCCTGGTCTTCTGGGTGTTTTTCCATCTGCAGCTGAGTAAATCCTCTTAACGCTGCTAAAGGATTTCTAACTTCATGACCGACTGCCGAAGCCATCTGTCCGACAGCAGCCAGCTTTTCAGTCTGGCGCAGCTCCTGGAAAACATGTGTCAGCGAGTGAATATAGGAATAGAAGCGGGTCAGCAGAACATATGAAACACTTGAAAAAATAGCCATAAGCACGATTGGTACCATTACCTTCTGGCTGCTCAACAGTAAACCAGCCAGAAGATACTTCGCAATCATTCCGCCGGTTACTATCCAAAAATAGCGCTTATTCACAAAAATCGGTGCAAATATAATAAATAAAAGTTCTACTGCGCTTCCGCTCTGAAATTCCTTCGACTCACCGAAATAGATCAGCATGCTGTTGCTAAAATCTATCAGGAAAAAACCTGCAAAAAATAAGTATTTTACCTGAAAAGGGCGTTTTGTCCTGATTAAATACAGCGCTAAGGGCAAGAGCCCGATAATAGACAGATAATACCCCCATCCAAGCCCGCCCTTTGGCAGCCCGGTACTGCCGCCAGTGTTGAGGGGAAGCAGATAATAATAAAACAAATCATAAAGTGTTAAAATAATATAGAATAGCCATATAAAAAGCTTAATTGCTTTTGTTTCTTCTTTTATCAAAGTCTGTTGATTAAAGCCTTTCATTTCCATGCTCCTTGGTTAACTCTATTAATAATATGTCTTTAGCACTATTATATACGTTTATGTCGAAACATGTATATATATGTTATATTCTTAAACTTCAAAAAAACGGCCATGGTATATCCAGGCCGGTTTGCGATTATAATTAAGGTTTTAAGATAACTTTAATGCAGTCATCTTCATGGTCATTAAAAATCTTATACGCCCGATCAGCTTCTTCGAGCGGAATCTGATGAGTAATGATAGACTTCGGATCGAATTCCTTATTCGTTATTTTTTCGAATAGCTCAGGCATATAGTGCACAACGGGAGCCTGGCCCATTTTAATGGTGATATTTCTCGAGAAAAATTCCTCCAGCGGGAACATATTATAAGTCAGCCCGTACACACCGGTAAGCTGGACAGTTCCAAATTTACGGACTGCTTTCGTCGCGATTTGGATCGGGCCAAGCGTTCCGCCCTGGAGCTTAAGCTTCTGTTCGATTTTTTCCACAGCGGATTTCTTCCCGTCCATGCCGACGCAATCAATGACGACATCAGCTCCGCCCTGGGTAATTTCTTTTAGATAAACTCCCATGTCATCATATTTCGTAAAATCATAGACTTCCACATCATTGATGAGCTTGGCGTGATTGAGGCGGTAATCGAGATGATCTACTGCAATTACCCGTTTAGCGCCTTTCATCCAGGCAAATTTCTGGGTCATTAACCCGATGGGACCGCAGCCGAGGACGACGACCGTGTCTCCCGCTTTAACGCCTGAATGTTCCACGCTCCAATAAGCTGTCGGCAGCACATCCGATAAAAAGAGCAGTGATTCATCCTCCAGCTCGCACGATTCCGGGATAACAAATGGCATGAAATTGCCAAACGGCACCTTTAGAAACTCTGCCTGGCCGCCCGGATGGTTTCCGTATTTCTCGGTATAGCCAAAGTAACCGCCTGAATCATTATGCGGGTTCGAATTATCACACTGGCTTTCCATATCATGCTGGCAATAGTGGCAATGCCCGCACGACACATTAAACGGGATGACCACCCTGTCGCCTTTTTTTACCCGTGTCACATCAGGACCTGTCTCCTCCACGATTCCCATGGGTTCATGCCCGATAACATAGCCTGGCCGCAATGGCATATTTCCCTGATATAAATGAAGGTCCGATCCGCATATGGCAGTTGACGTGATTCGGACAATGATATCATCCCGTTTTTCAATTCTGGGATCCTCGACATTTTTCACTTGAATATCTTTCGCTCCCTGGTAGGTAACAGCTCTCATATTTCACACTCCTTTATTGACTTAATAGGGTATACCCTCCTCCGGGCTCAAATAACTCCATTTATATCCAATTTTAAATTGAAATCTTTTCCTTAAAAGTTAAATTTATTTTAATTTAGAAAAATAGTACAAAAGACCAGTTTAATTATTCTGAATTTTGTAAATATAATAGAGTCACAGCTTTTTAGCTGTAACCATACATATTATGAGAGGAGATTTTGGATGAAGAAAAAAAGAGTCATTGGGTCAGCAGTACTAAGTGCAGTAATGGGACTATCTGTATTTGCGTCAGGGGCATTCGGTCAGCAGTTTGAGGGCAATGAAACCTATCGGGTCGTCATTCAGGGCCCAAGTGCAGAAAAGGCAAAGGCAAAATCGAACTATGGAGTCCGATGGGATTTTGGCCAGAATGGTTTTACTACTACGGTTAATGCTAAACAGTATCAGGCTCTTTTAAAAAATAAAAACTTAAAGATTGATAGGGTTGAAGAAATTAAGAATTCTCCAGTGACAGCAGCAAAACCTGGATCGGGGGCTGCATCAGTTCCGGCAGACGGTACACCTTGGGGAATTGAGGCCATTTATAATGACAGCTCCATCCAAAGCACTTCAGGCGGAAATGGGGTAAAAGTTGCCGTGCTGGACACAGGGGTAAATACGGCGCATGCTGACCTTGCTGGACAAGCTGAACAGTGTAAAGACTTTACACAAAGAAAGACACCTTTAATTGACGGAAGCTGCGGAGACAAGAACGGACACGGGACACATGTTGCGGGTACTGTACTGGCTCATGGCGGCGCTAACGGACAAGGCGTTTATGGGGTGGCTCCAGACGCAGATCTCTGGGCATATAAGGTGTTAAATGACAGAGGATCAGGGTATTCTGATGATATCGCCGGAGCTATTAAGCATGCGGCCGATGAAGCGGTCCGCACAGGATCTAAAGTGGTCATTTCCATGTCATTAGGTTCAAGCTCTAAGAGCACATTGATTGCAGATGCAGTTGATTATGCCTACAGCAAAGGTGTCCTGGTAGTTGCTGCTGCCGGAAATGATGGTCCTGCCGTTAACACAATCGGCTACCCTGGCGCATTGGTGAATGCTGTTGCAGTAGCCGCTCTGGAAAATGTTCAGCAAAATGGTTCATACCGTGTTGCAGATTTCTCATCAAGGGGCAACCCTGCTACTGATGGCGACTACCTAATCCAGGAGCGTGATGTCGAGCTGTCTGCACCAGGCAGAGCGATTGAATCCACATGGTATGATGGCAGCTACAGCACAATCAGCGGCACATCCATGGCTACTCCTCATGTATCCGGACTGGCTGCTAAGATCTGGGCTCAGAATCCATCCATGAGCCACACCCAGCTTCGCACCGAGCTTCAGAACCGGGCCAAGCAAAATGATATTCTTGGCGGAACAGGAGCTGCAGCTGGTGACGATTATGCGTCGGGCTTTGGCTTCCCGCGTGTAAAGTAAGAGAATAATAGAAAAGCTTGGACATTTACGATCCAAGCTTTTTTTGTGTTCTGATTTTTATTGAAACTACTGCATAACAGCATGCTTTTTCTGCTTTCTGTTATAAATGATTTTGGACAGGCTGACACTCACCTCATACAGCAGCAGGAGAGGCAATGTGACCAATATATCTGAAATAAAATCAGGCGGTGTGACTAAAATGGCCACCACAATCAGCACGAAATAGGCATACTTCCTTATCTTCTGAAGCGAATAGGGATTGAGGATGCCAAGACTGGTCAGGAACATAATCACAACCGGAAGCTCGAACAGAAAGCCGAATGGCAGTGTTAAATGCAGCACGAATTGAAAGTATTTTTCCGTTGTAAAAAAGGCGGTGAACATATCTCCGGATAAGGTCATTAAAAAATTCAGAACCAGCGGCAAAAGGATGAAATATCCGAATGCTATACCGGTAATGAACAGGAAAAATAACGCGGGAATATAGGATAAGGCCACCTTTTTCTCCATTCCGGTAAGCGCCGGGCTGACGAACAGCCAAATTTGATGGGCAGCTACCGGGATGGCGGCTGCAATGGCGACCACAGACGCAAGCATAAAATAGACCCATAGAATCTCAGAAGGACCAAGAACAGCCAATTTAAAGTCCAGATCTTTAACCAGCCACTGGTAAATGTCGCTGACGAAAATAAAGGATAGTGCCAAGAACGCTATGAAGACAGCTGCTATAATCATAAGCCTCTTCCGGAGCTCTTCAAAATGCTGGAGGACATTCACTGCCTCATTATTCATATTAATCACCTCAATATAAAAGGAAGGAAGATATCTCCCCCTTCCCTATTCATTCTTATAGCAATTCTTTTTTCTTTTCTTCCGGCTGTTCGTCGGAAACAAGTTCGCGTGTGGATTTCTTGAATTCTTTCAGGGTTGTGCCGAATGCCCTGCCGATTTCTGGAAGCTTGGATGGGCCGAAAATGATCAGAGCCAGCACAAGAACAATTATCAATCCTGGTATCCCGATATTTGATAGCATGGTAACCTCCTAGTATTTGAAGCCTGTAATCGCCACAACACCCGGACGCGGCATGGTGTCTCCCTTGCGGTGCGGCCATTTGCTTGTCAGATTGTTCAGGTCTTCCGTCTCTTCTCCCGGATGCTGAATGGACAGGAACAGGGTTGTTTCGTTTGGTGTAAAGGATGGTCCAGTTAGTTCTGCTTCAACAGGAGCTGAGGCAAACTGAAAGGCTTCTCCTGTATTTTTTCCGATTGTCGGGATGACGAACATGCCATTGTTGGCAAAATGCGTGTAGATTCCTGTATTCAGTTTGCTTGATGACATATCTGTTACAGTCCAGAGATTGCCAAGGCTATCGAAAGTCAGATTATCAGGTGCACTAAAGCCGCTCTGTTTTCCTCCGGCTGCGAAGATTTCAAAATCAAAAGCCAGTGCCCCCAGGTCATCTCCCTCTTCGATAAATCTAGTAATATGACCGTGGAAGTTGCCATGTTTATCATTGTTTGTGTGGGCAATGAATACCGTTTTATCGAACGGGCTGATTTCCACATCTTCTGGACGGTCAGTAGGTGTTCCTCCAACAAGCAAAGCTGCTTCATGGCAGTGAACAGCCACATCGGCCTGTGTTTGGAATTTATTTAAAAGATCTGCATTCCCCTTGACGGCTGTCTGCACATTTTCGATAGTTAATGGCACCCATTTTCCGCTGCCCATATTAGCCACATAAAGTGTCCCTTCTTCAAGAAGGTCTGCGTTGGCTTTCCCGCGGGACTTTACATATTTATTTTTGCTGATGAATTTATACACGCATGCATCTTTCTTATCATCGCCCATATAAACCACAACCCGATTGTCATTGGTCAGGCCGACTGCTGCATTTTCATGGTTGAAGCGACCAAGGGCGGTGTGCTTGCGCGGCTTGAAATTAGGATCAAATGGATCGATCTCCACAATCCAGCCATAATGTGTATCATTTAATCCTGCATCCTTTGATGTAGATTCAAAATTCTCCTCAGCTGATAAAACCGTGCCCCACAATGTCATGCCGCCAGAACAATTGGCAAAAGTCCCCTGTACATTCGTTGCACCGCCCACTGCTTTTGAACCTTTGGCAGGGCCTGTAAGCTGGAACGGAGTCAAGCCTGTAATACGGCGCGCATATTTGGAATCTGTGTCCATTTTCCAGGTACCTTCTTTATCTCGGTATACCTCGATAATCGACCCTCCCTGGTTGTAAAGCATTTTCTGAATTTGCGCTGCTGTATACTTGCCGTTTGCCGGCCTTGCACCATGAACAAAAAGATCGCTCGAATATTCATGATTCACCCATAAGAGGCCACGCTTGTCCTTATCAATTGGAAAATATAATGTAAAGTCATTGTTAAAGCCGAAAGTATCGCCTTTTTTGTTAATGACATCTCCATAGGCTGCCACAACATCGTATTTGTATCCATGCGGCAAAACAAGGTCGTCTTTATCTGTCGGGTCAATCGGCTTAAAATTTAAACCAGAGATTTTCTTTTGGAATCCGAATAAATGGGAGGCTGCCTCAACACCCTTAGCTTCCGCTTTTGGAACCATTGCCCCCAAACCTGTCGAAGCTACAGTCAATGCTCCAACACCTGTACCTACATACGTTAAAAACTTGCGGCGATTCAATTCTGACATCCTTAGCACCTCTTCTTTTATATGTTTGCAGCGTATTTATGTATCTAACCCAAGTACAATACTAAAAGATGAATATTAAGAGAATGCTAAGAAATAACCTGAAAATTGTAAAAGTAGATTTAAAAATTGTAAAAAAAATGCCCGGCATCAGCCGGACATCCCTTATCTTTCTATTAAGATACTTTTTCTTCCTGAACTTTGTAGCCATCTTCCCAATACTCGGCGTTTTTGATGCCCAGCTTAGTAGAGTTAAATACTGGATCAAGTCCCTGCTTTTTCTGTGCTTCATAGTCTTTAAGCGCAATCAGTGCAGGTTTCGCAAGAATCAGAATGGCAATGAGATTCAGCCATACCATTAAACCAAGACCCGCATCTCCGAGTGCCCATGCAAGACCAGCTGTTTTGACTGCTCCATAGAAAGTGGATGCCAGTAAAACAAACTTCAGAATCAAAGTTGCGAGTTTAAGATTTTTACTTTTAATTAAATAGGTAACATTCGTTTCTGCCATGTAGTAATAAGCCATTATGGTTGTAAAAGCAAAGAAGAACAGTGATACAGCAACAAATCCTGCACCGAATCCCGGCAGTACTGATTCAACAGCAGCCTGTGTATATCCTGGGCCTGCTTCTACTCCAGGCAGGTTTTCTACTAAAAATGTTTTTCCATCAGTTCCAACTGTATTAAACATTCCTGTAAATAAAATCATAAAGGCTGTTGCGGAACATACAAGCAAAGTATCAATATAAATAGAAAATGCCTGAACTAACCCCTGCTTTACAGGATGAGAAACTTCTGCCGCCGCCGCCGCATGAGCACCGGTACCTTGACCAGCTTCATTTGAATAAATTCCACGCTTAACTCCCCATGCAATCGCACTTCCTACGAGACCGCCAAAGATAGAGTCCGCAGCAAAAGCACTCCGGAATATCAAAGAGAATACTGCAGGCAATTCACCGACATTCATGCCTATAATAATTAGGGATACCAGGATATATCCTACAGCCATGAAAGGAACAACATATTGGGCAACTGTTGCAATTCGCTTTACTCCACCGAAGATAATTAAGCCTAAGAGTACAATTATAATTAGGCCAGTAACACTTTTATTGATTCCAAATGCGTTCTCCATACCCAAAGCAATAGAGTTGGATTGAATGCCAGGCATCAATAATGCCATTGCAAGCAAAGCAGAGATGGCAAAAAGAACAGCAAACCATTTAACCCCTATTCCTTTTTCAATATAAAATGCCGGACCCCCGCGATAGAGCCCGTCTTTCTTTTCTTTATAAATCTGGGCAAGGGTTGACTCTATAAATGCTGTAGCCGCTCCGATAAAGGCCATTGCCCACATCCAGAATACAGCTCCCGGTCCGCCCATTGCAATTGCAGTGGCAGTACCGGCTATGTTCCCAGTTCCTACACGGCCAGAAAGAGCAATAGATAAGGCCTGGAATGAAGAAACGCCCGATTCGGAACTTTTTCCCTGGAACATTAGCATAACCATGTCTTTAATATGTCTGACCTGAAGGAAACGAGTTAAGATTGTAAATAACAACCCTATTGCTAAACAGATGTAAATAACAGGTGTACTCCATAAAATGCCGTTTAGCTGATTAACAAAAGCTTCCAAACAACTTCCCCCTTTTTTAAATATATTCTGAATCTTTTTCCTATTAGGAATTATAGAATAAATACTGTTATATGACAATGTTTTTTTCACGGACTGTGGTAATAATGTCATAGAAATTTTATCTTTCCTGAAAAAAAGCTGTTTTTATCATAGTTAACAGGCTATATAAAAATTAGAGTGATAGCATAACCCTTCCTCTTTTTTGAAATTTTTAGTATCATATATTTAGGGAAACGAAATGTTGACCGGAAAGAAGTGTTTCAAACATGATAAAACAGACGAAAAGAAATTTAATGATCATGTGGTTTGCCAATTTTTTTGTGGCAGGCAGCATGACGATGGTGCTTCCCTTTATTTCGTTATATATAGAAAGCTTTGGCGACCATTCTCCAACCTATGTGCAGCATTGGTCAGGGTGGACGTTTGCGATCACATTTGTGACTGCGTTTCTTTTTTCACCTGTCTGGGGAAGAATCGGGGACCTATTTGGGCGCAAGAAAATATTGATTCTGTCAGGAATCGGTATGGGCATATCCATATTCCTGATGGGGTACGTGACAAACGTATGGCAGCTGTTTTTTCTCAGGCTGTTTACGGGAATTTTTACAGGCTTCATCGGAATGTCCCAGGCGTTTATTTCCACGCAGACTCCGAAGGAAATTGCCGGCAGTGTGATGGGGACACTGCAGACCGGAAGCATTACAGGTTCATTGATGGGCCCTCTTCTCGGCGGAGTCCTCGCTGATTTATTCGGATTTGCAGATACCTTTAAATGGACCTCCATCGCCATCTTTGTTTCTGCCTTTCTTGTCTTTTTTACAAAAGAACACAAAGTTCAAACAAAAAAGGGCGAGAAAACAAGGTATTCAAGCAAGGCAGTCATCCAGCATATTATCAGCAATCCCGTCCTGCTGACAGTAATGCTGATATCAACCCTTGTTCAAATCGCACACTTCAGCATCCAGCCTATATTATCTTTATATGTCAGTGAATTGCATGGACCGGAAAATCTGGCGTTCTTTGCGGGAATTGCTTTTTCGGCTGCAGGGCTTGGCAATCTGCTGATGGCCAGGCAATGGGGAAAAATCGGGGACCAGCATGGCTATATAAAAACATTGGTTATTCTCCTCTTCCTCGCAGGCGTGTTTTATCTGCCGGGAGGATTTGTCTCAAACATGTGGCAGCTTGTTCTTGTCCGCTTTGCGCTTGGAATAACCATTGGGGGCATCATCCCTGTCCGCATCGCTTATATCCGCCAGGAAGCCCCGGTTGCCATGCAAGGTGAAGTGCTTGGCTACAACACAAGCCTCCGCTTTTTCGGCAACATCATCGGACCGGTCATCGGCGGTTTGGTCTCCGGCTATCTTGGCTTTTCTGCAGTCTTCGTTGTCACAAGCTTACTCCTCATCCTGAGCGGGCTGATTCTGCTCGGAGCGATGAACCGCCATCCCAAGCTTGCGAAGGATTCTTATTAATAACTGTAAAAGCTGCCCTAAGTGAGGCAGCTTTTCCTTATTCTTTAAAATGGCATACGCCCAGCTTATTGCCGTCAGGATCTTCAAACTCAAACCACTTTACCGTTCCGTCATCCTGGATTGGACCGGTTTTCACCTTATGCCTTGCCAGATGCTGATGTGCTTCATCAATATCGGAAACATAAAAGTTAAATGGCATATGGGAGGAAGGAATTACTTTTTCAGAGCGGACAAGGGTTAGAGGAGTTTCCCCGATTTCCAAGGCTGCATACCCTCCCTGGTCATCCCTCCATCTTACCGGGAAACCAAGCACTGTGCTGTACCATTTAATGGCTTTTCCAAAATCAGTTACCTGCAGAAAGACTGTATCGATTCTTGTAAACATTTCAGCCTCCATAAAAGGGATTTTATATGGACAATATTCAACATCTTCTTACAAAAACCTCCTGAAAAAATTAAAAAGCCAGCGTTTTCGCTGACTTTAATCTATTTTTTTGCTGCGTTGCTTGCGATATGGACAGCATCCCAGACACCCGCAAAAGGCGGGGCATAACAGAGATCCACCATGCCAAGTTCTTCTGCTGCCATATTATTATGGATGGCAACGGCAAATACATCGATTCGGAGGACTGCCCCTTTGTTGCCGATGGCGTGGGCTCCGAGGATTCTGTTTGTTCCTTTTTCACAGATCAACTTGATCCAGATAGGGGTCTGATTCGGGTAGTAGCTCGGATGATCTGCAGCTTTCACGAATTCAGTTGTATAGCTGATGCCAAGCTTTTTTGCATCCCCCTCGGAAAGTCCCGTTCTTCCGAGCTCCATATTAAAAATTTTAATCGCGGCGCTTCCCAGAGTTCCCACATATTTTTCATGGCTGCCGGCTATATTGGCCCCAGCCAGGCGGCCGCATTTATTCGCGTTTGTTCCCAGCGGAATATAATCATTTTCTTCAAGCACTTTGTGATAAACCTGGGCGCAGTCCCCCGCAGCATAAACACCTTCAATATTTGTCCGCATTTCACGATCGATGATGATGGCTCCATTTTTCGCCAGCTCAATACCCGATCCTTCCAGAAACTTCGTAGCAGGCTTTACACCTGCAGCAACAAGCACTAAATCGGCTTTATAAGTTCCTTTGTCTGTTTTGACACTCTCCACTTTCCCATTGCCGCTGAAGCTCTCTACCTTTTCTCCCAGGTTCAGTTCTACACCCTGATCACGAATTTCTTTTTCAGCGATATCTGTTATTTCCTTATCGAAAGGAGCCAGGATTCTCTCGCCCATTTCAATGACACGCACATTTTTGCCGAGGGTTTTCATCGCTTCGACCACTTCGATTCCAATATAGCCTCCGCCGACAATGACAACATCTTTCACTTCTGATTTGCGGGAAATTTCTTTTAGTGCCATCCCATCTTCCATTGTTTTCAGCACCTGAACGTTCTCAAGATCGGCTCCAGGAAATGGGGGCATGATGGGAAACGTGCCTGTTCCGATCATCAGCTTATCATATGTATCTGTAAACATTTTTCCAGATGCAAGGTCTTTAACCGTTACTTCCTTCTTGTTTGTATCCACTTTTAATACTTCATGCTGAAGATGTGTTTTGATGTTCCTCTCCGAAAATTGCTCCTGTGTTCTTGCGATCATTTTCCGGTAATCATCATTTTCTCCAGATATATAATAAGGAAGACCACAGGCACCGTAAGATAAAAATTTGCCTCTTTCATAGACGGTAATTTCAGCTTTTTCGTCCATTCTCCTTAATTTCGATGCGGCTGACATACTTGCAGCCACCCCGCCAATGACCAGCAGTTTCATCGGAATCTCTCCTTACGTTTCATTAAGGTATTCTAGATAGGTTTCGTTAAAAGGTTAAAATTATTCAAAATTGCTATACCCTTATAGCTATCCCATTTTGGCTATTTTAAAACGTTTTTCAAGACTTCTTCCGTTACTTTTCGAACAATGCTCTCGATCATTTCTTCCGGCAGGCCGGGGGCTGTCCGGATTTTCTTTTCACTTCCCGGAACCGGTATTCCGCCTGTATTAATGCCCATTTTCTCACGGATTGAGATCAGATCTGCAATTTGTCCTGTGCTTAGTTCGTTTGACTTCTGCATGATGTGTTCGGAATACAGCAGCATAAGTGCATAGTGTTCCAGTGACTCCATCCGAAAATAGGCCTCTGTGATGTCCCTGCCCCAGGTTAGTGCGCCATGGTTTGCAAGAAGAACGGCATTGTAATCCCTGCAATATGGGGCAATTGAATCGGGCACTTCCTGTGTACCCGGTGTGGCATACGGGGCAACCGGCACTTTGCCAAGAAGGACGATCGCTTCCGGTGATACAGGTTTTTCAAGGCTGATTCCGGCTATGGCAAACGAAGTGGCCACAGGCGGATGGGCATGGACAACTGCTTTTGCTTCTAGATTTTCCTGATACACTCTGAGGTGCATCTTTACTTCGGATGAAGGCTTCAGATTGCCCTCAATCACATTGCCTGAAAGATCCACTTTGACCATCATTTCTGGGGTCATAAATCCTTTGCTTACTCCGGTTGGTGTTGTCCAGAGTTCATGGTCGCCCACCTTAATGGAGATATTCCCGTCGTTAGCTGCAACGAAGTTTTTATTGTACACTCTTCTGCCGATTTCGCAGATCAGCTCCTTTGCTTCCTGATCGCTTATATATGTATTTTGAACAGCCATGGCTGTCAGCTCCCTTCCTATTCACATCCACTCCTTATTGTATATTCAAAAGTGATTTGCATCAGCATTTTTTATCAGATTTCATCTTTCGTTAAAATATGATCATTTCCGCGGAAATATTTTGTAATTCGCGGAAATTCATTCTACTCAAAAAAAACCGCCCGATCAGAGGATCGGACGGTTCTTCGGGGGTATGATGCTGCTTGCTTACTTCACACGAGGGTATCCAAATCCTGATGCATAGTCGTCACCAGCTGCTGCTCCGTATCCGCCTTTAATGTCATATTGCTTTGCACGGTTTTGAAGCTCTGTGCGAAGCTGAGTATGGCTCATGGATGGGCTGGAAGACCAAATTTTTGCTGCAAGGCCAGCTACGTGAGGTGTAGCCATGGATGTTCCGCTGATCGTGTTGTAGCCTCCGTTATACCACGTCGACTCGATGCTTGCTCCCGGTGCAGACACTTCTACATCTTTTTCCTGAATGACATAGTCGCCGTCAGTGCTAGGGTTTCCTCGGGACGAGAAGTTGGCTACACGGTATGTACCGTTTTGCTGAACGTTTTCAAGGGCTGCAACCGCAATCGCATTCTTTAATGCTCCAGGATAGCCGATTGTATTAGCGCTGTAGCCGGAGTTTCCTGCTGCGGCAACAACAAGGACACCTTTGCTGTAGGCATAATCAACCGCACTGCTGATTAAAGAATCTTTGCCGCTTGAACCAAGTGACATATTGATGACCACTTTTGATCCTGTTCGGGATGCTTCGTCCGCAACGTGGCGGATTGCTGCTGCAATATCATCTGAGTAGCCTGAGCCATTATCGCCAAGTACCTTGTATGCCCATAATTTCGCCTGTGGAGCCACTCCATAAATTCCCTGGCCGTCGTATCCCCCATGTGCTAAAACCGTCCCAGCTACATGTGTACCATGTCCCTGGCGATCAGTACATGAGCCATTTACAATCGGGCTGGTTTGAGTGAAATCCTTACATTGCTCTGCAGAGCCTTCCAGGTCAATATGACTTGTATAAACGCCTGTATCAAGAACAGCAACCTTAATGCCGCTTCCTCCTGACGTACTGGTAATGCTGCTGTTATTATAGATGGAAGCAATTCCCCATGGTGTCTGATCACTAGGATATCCTGCTGCCTGAATAGAAACCGAATCTTTCTTGGACGCTTCTGTTCTGGCAGTATCAAGAGTAACTTCGCTTACCTTTTCAATCTTTAAGTTCTTATTTTTCAGAAGTGCCTGGTATTGTTTGGCATTGACTTCTGCAGTCATGCCATCGCTGCCAAAATCCCAGCGCTTGTCCACCTGTGAATTCACAGAAGCTTTAGCATTTGACGGCCCCTGGATCAATACCCGGTAGGTTTCGTTTTGAGTCTCTGGTTCTTTTGCAAATGCCCCCGCTGTGAAAACTGATAAACCCATGGTCATACTTAGAAGTGCTGCTCCTAATGCCCTTTTTTTCTTCATCTTTTTTCTCCTCTCGACTCTATATTTTTTCTGTCGTTTCTTGTTGTATTTAAAGTATATTTAAAATATTCAGACTCTAACAATATGCTAAATTATTTAATTATCAGACTTTAGAATCAGGCACAGAAACATAGTTTCTCAAAAAGTATCAGGTATTTTGAAGGGTTTACAAATAGTTTCTACTATTCATATGTTGTTTACTTCATAAATTTTCCATGAATAAAGGAATTACCCCAAATTAAATAGTGCATTTGATCGATGAAAAGAGTTAAATTACACTCTATATTTATTGGAATCGGGGATATTCTCCTAGTTAAACGCTTTAAAGATATGAAGAATAGAAGTGCTAGCATGAAAATGCCTCCTGACCACTTGGCCAGGAGGCGGTATTCTTCCTATTAAAACATTTTAGACAGACTTTCAGTGAACGGTGCATAAGCTATGCCATTCTCCGTTATTATGCCTGTGATCAGTTCATTATCTGTTACATCGAATGCAGGATTATAGGTTTGCACACCTTCTGGCGCCATCGGCTTTTCATACCATTTAGAAGTAATCTCTTCTGAATCTCTTAATTCAATATGGATATCGTCCCCTGTTTTGCATGCGAGATCGACTGTTGACAGCGGGGCACAAACATAGAAAGGTATATTATAATGTTTTGCGAGAATCGCAACGCCTGATGTTCCAATCTTATTGGCAGCATCCCCATTGGCTGCAACACGGTCACAGCCGACAAGTACCGCTTGAACCTTGCCTTCTTTCATAACGATGCTGGCCATATTATCGCAGATAAGCGTAACATCGACACCTGCTTCTTCGAGCTCCCATGCAGTCAGGCGGGCCCCCTGCAGAAGCGGGCGAGTTTCATCGGCATATACTTTAAAATTATATCCTTTTTCCTGCCCTAAATAAATCGGAGCAAGAGCTGTCCCATATTTAGCGGTGGCAATCGTACCGGCATTGCAATGTGTTAGAATGCCCCATCCAGGCTCAAGAACAGAAAGCGCGTGCTGTCCGATCGACTCGCACACCTTTTCATCCTCAGCTCGTATTTTTTCTGCTTCCTTTTTCAGGGCTTGCTTTATTTCTGCTGCTGCTTTGCCTTCTTCCTTCTGGAAACGGGCTTCCATGCGGTCGAGCGCCCAAAACAGATTAACCGCAGTTGGCCGTGATGACGCCAGGTATTCCTTCGCCTTTTTAAAATCCTGATAAAGTTCTTCATAGCTCGCTGCCGCTGATTGCTTTGTACCCAAATAGACCCCGTAAGCCGCCGCTATTCCAATGGCAGGTGCACCGCGGACCTTTAAATGATAGATTGCATCCCAAATATCCTTTAACTCTTTCAAATGCAAAAAGTTCTTTTCATTCGGCAGAACTGTTTGATCTAATAGAATGAGCGTGTCGTTTTCATCGTCCAATCTGACAGACTGGATGACATCCACTGGTTTTCCCATCATACTGCCTCCTTTAGAATCTTTTTTCACAGTCTTTTAGAACACGTACAAATTTTGCTCCTGTTTTAAAAGATTCCCTATCCATAATAAACATTTTTCCGGCTGCCAGACAAATCTTTTCCGCTGCAGCTCTGCTGCTGTAATCTTCAATGGATGTGACATCCTTTACAGATGCCAGCCCGATAATTCTCCTGCACAGTTCAAGTCCGGCTGCAGCTGCTGTGTCACGCAGGACTGTATCCAGATAATATTCTTTAAACCCCTCATAACGGGCTGTTTGCTCAGTCGCTTTCTCATCCCATGTCTGCAGGAATTTCTTTTTGAACAAGTCGATAATATCTTCCATTGTATTTTCGAGATATTCCAGTTGAACCTGTCTTGCTTCATCATCTGCCATTGTATATTTCGCGTTCACATAGGCGAAAATCAGGTTGGCGATCACATTGCCGACATCGTAGCCGGCTGGGCCGCAGAAAGCGAATTCGGGATCAATGATTTTTGTAGAATCTTCTTTTACAAAAATCGAGCCTGTGTGCAGATCGCCATGAAGCAGGGACTGGGCATGGGTCATAAACTCAAATTTAAGCTTTGCAGTTTCAAGCTGAAGCTTTGGATCATCCCAAATTTCCTTTTTGGCAAATTCCCTGGTGCCTTCAAACACTTCATTTCTCGGACAGTCGTAAAACGGTTCTGTGAAGACGAGGTCCTCTGAAATTTCGCACAATTCCGGGTTGATGAATTTTTGGACCAGCTCTTTCTTTTCCTTATGCCCCATTACGACATCGGAAGTAAGCAATAGGGTATTTACCAGAAAAGTCGAGATATGGTCAGCAAACAGCGGGAATTTTTCATGCTGCATTAAGGCTGTTCTCATTATGGTGTAATCAGACAGATCCTCCATTGCAGTACAGTTCATTACGGGATCGTAGCTAAACACTTTAGGCACGAAACCTGAAGCGAGTTTGTTCTGAAGATCCAGAATTTCGTATTCAATGCGGTTGCGGTCAGGAGACAGCTTAAATTCATCAGAGATTCTGGCAACCGGTCCAGCCTGTTTGATAATCAGTGACTTATTATGTTTATGGTCAGTCAGCTTGAACACATAGTTTAAATTGCCATCGCCAATTTCCCTGCAATCCAACTCTGCATCTGAAGCAAAGTAATTCAGTCTTGTTTTGGCATATTCAATGGCTTCCTGTTCAGTCATTGTAAAATAGGCGGATGTAAAAACAGTCATGCAAAAAGCCTCCAATACGAATCTTTTTGATAGTATTTATGATTTTGTTAATTTAATATATTTGAAAATATCTAAATACTATCACGTGACTGGGGGTTCGACAATCATTTTATATAAAAAAAGCCGCTTTATGAGCAGCTTCAATCATTTCATTTATTTAATGCTTCTAATCGCCTGCAGAACGTTCGAATATACTTCAAGAGATGATAAGTCAATGCCAAGGGTAACCGCTTTTTTCGCCAAATCCGGTCTGACACCTGTGGCAATGGTGCTGACGCCGATCAGCAGAAGGATGTTTCGGATATCAAAAATATGTTTGGCGATTTCAATATCTATATTCACCGTGCCGGAAAAATCGATAATTAAGGTTTCAATCTCCAGCTGGCTTACCCGCGGGACTGTCTTCTCAATGATGATTTGTGCCCGGTCATAGTCTATATTCCCGATCAATGGCAGGATTGCAATGCTGTCCTGAATCGGTACGATGGTTGCCGACAGCTCATTTACCTGGGATTGAGTCTCCTTTAATTGTTCCTCGGAGTGGCGCTCAAAAGCAAATACGGTTTCATTAATGCTGATGTCGAGTATGTAGTTTACTTTTTTCACAATAGAAATAACTTCTTCCGCTGCTAGCTCAAATTCTTTCCCTATATTGCGCAATCTATCAGTAAAAACTAGGCGAGTGTCCGGATATCGGGTGACAATATCGGAAATTTTCCCTCCCATGGAGGCAGCCCGTTCGCCGTTTCCTTTGCTCCATTCGACCAGTCCTTCAGGAACCCGATCTTCGCTATTCGCAATCATAGTTCCCAGAAAATTTATAAACTCAATATACATCGAAACGGCCGCATCAAATTCCTGTCTGGGAATTTCGAAACTGAACCGGCTTACGATTTCTGCAACAATCTCTTCGGATAATACCTCCGCATTTTGAGTAAGATACGCTGAAACTTTTTGAATAGGCTCCATCTCTGTGTATATCTCCTCTCTTTTGTCTTGCTTCGATTATATCTTACTATATCTTCAAAATGACAGAATGGGGAATAAATAGGAGAATTTCCTTAAGAGGAAGAGTCATAACCATGTTCTTTAAAGCCAATCCTCATATTCCTCTTCCACTATATCGCTGATCAGCAGAGATTCAAACCTTCTGTATAGCTCCTGGATGTCGGGATTGCTGTTAATCAGCGGCAGCTTGTTTTGATAGTCCTCTTCCGACTTAAAAAAACTGATTTCTGTCCACTTTGTATCATCTATATTGTTTTTTAAAATTTTGGTCTGAACATCGATGTAATTCCGGTAGATTTGACCGGCTTTCCGCTGGATCAGCATCAGCTCCTGTTCGTTTTCCGGGCGGATATGATATTGATAGAGTTTTATATACATGGCGGCTCCTTTGGTTGCTGGGTTATGGGCGGAACTTGGGATGTTTTGAGCAATTTTTTGTATTTATGAAAGTAATTCCGATTTTATGGGCGATTTTATTGTGTTTATGGGCGAGATCCCCATTTTATGAGCGAATCCAGTTTTTGAGTGACATTCAGATAAAAAGATTCTCAACCCGCATCAGTTTTTCAATCTCCCAGCTTTTTGTAGAAGCCCAATGCTTCTATTAAAAACTCAATATCATACCCTGTCTTTTCATGAATCCGGGCTGCCCATTCTTCAATAGTATCAGCAGGGTCGTCATGATACAGGCCCTCTGTAGTACTGAGAAAGCTTTTCCAATTATAAAATTCCCAGTGGGCGGTTTCGTTTTTATAGGGAATCCGCTGTTCCAGTAATGCCTTTGGATAAATAGTGTTTTGAGATCGTTCAGCTGCTTCCAGGAAACTGTTCATGTCTGCTGCATCCGTATCATATCTCTGCCGCGATATTTTTCCGTTCGGGCGGTGATAGGCAATTTCCAACTGTCCGTCTTCAGATGAGACCTGAACATCTGCCGCCGGGAAAAATCCGCTTACTTTTTCCGGCGTAAAGTCTCTTGCCTCTGGATCAATCAATATGGGCTGCAGCCATTGATCGCCCAGATCGCATAGATAGCGGCGCCCCTCTTCATCCACTGCTACCACTGCCGCATGGGCAGAAGGTGTTTTCAATTCGTGGCCAACCGGATAGGCATGGATTCCAGCCTGCTTAAATTCATGAAGAAGCCAGATCGCAAGGTCAAAACAGTTTCCGGTAATGCCATATTGGGCACGGTGCTCCTTCATTAAGGAAACATCCCGCTGCTTTTTAATTCCTGCTTTATCGTAAAACCATGCTTTTGTCAGGGTCTCCATCGGAAAACAGTCAAACCTTTTCCAAATCGACAATATGGAATGGGGTGCGTTCAACATGATCATCCTCTCATATATCTACCTTTTTACTATTCTTTTTCGAATGTAAAATTCCTCTTCCTTTTGTTTGAACTGCGATGTATGATAGAGTATTTTCAGAAGAAAGCATTTAAAGGAGGCTTCATATGGCCAAGTACAGAGGATACATAGGGACATACACAAAGGGTGAAAGTGAAGGGATTTATTCATTTATTCTGGATACAGAAGCAGGCAGAATTTCCGATGTGAAAACGGCAGGGAAACTGGATAATCCCACTTATTTAACGATCAGCCAGGATAATCAATATTTATACTCGGTAGCCAAGGAAGGCGAATCCGGCGGAGTAGCTGCGTATCGTCTGGAAAGCAGCAGCGGTTCACTTGAGAAGATCAACAGCCAGGTGGCAGAGGGCTCTCCTCCTTGCCATGTCAGTGTGGATTCATCCGTACGTTATGTCTTCAGTGCAAACTACCATAAAGGGACAGTGGAATCTTACTTAACAAATGAAGACGGCTCTCTAAACCCTGCCGTTTCGGTTATTGAACATAGCGGATCAGGACCGGACAGCAGGCAGGAAAAACCGCATACTCACTATGCTGGACTTACTCTGGACGAAAAGTATTTAGCTGCAGTTGACCTGGGAACGGACCAGGTGATTACGTATGAATTGAATGAAGGCATTCTGAAGGAAAAAAGCATCCTGTCTGTAAAGCCGGGCAGCGGTCCGAGACACCTTGTGTTCCATCCAAATGGAAGGTACGCCTATGTGATGACCGAGTTTAGCTCAGAGGTTCTTTTGCTTCAGTATCATGAGGATGGGAGCTTCGTTCAAAAACAGGCTATTTCCACGCTTCCGGAAGGTTTTACGGAAAATAACCAGGGAAGTGCCATTCATATCTCTTCCGACGGCCGCTTTATTTATGCCGGCAACCGCGGGCACGACAGCATTGCTGTGTTCTCCGTCAATCAGGATAATGGAGAGCTTGCGTTTGTGGAACATACCTCCACAGAAGGAAACTGGCCGCGCGACTTTGTGCTCGATCCGACCGAAAAATTTGTGATTGGCTCCAACCAGAATTCCAGCAATATTGTTTTGTATTCCCGTGATGAAAACAACGGGACGCTTACACTGCTTCAATCAGATGTAATGGTTCCGGATCCGGTTTGTGTGAAGTTTTTACATGTGTAAGAAAAGCGGAAGATCCTTGCCCACCCCCGACACCTCGAGGGGGCAGGCTCTGGAGCTAGACAGGAAGAAATTGGGTGAGATACTGCATTTCGCAGAATCTCACCCAATTTTTATACACTTATTTTAAAGGCAATCTTCCCCCATTGTTCTGCGTTTTCCATTTTATCAAAAGCCTGCTCGAATTGATCAAGCATCAGTGCCTCATCCAGCACAGGCCTGATTTGATGCTTTTCAATAAACTGAAGCATTTCATGATACTCTTCTGCACTGCCCATTGTTGAGCCAAGCAGATTTTGCTGTGCGTAAAAGAGGCTGCGGAGGTTGAGTTGCAGCTGATCTCCTGTGGAGGAGCCAAATGTTACGATGGTGCCGCCATTACGCAGGATTTCGAGCGATTTATTGAATGTTGCCGGGCCAACTGATTCAATGACAAGATCGACTTTTTCCCCGCCAAGGACTACGTTCCAGTCTTCACTGCTGTTCAGGGCTTTATCCGCACCGAGTTCAAGCGCTCTCTGACATTTTTCCTCTGAACGGGAAGCTGCGTAAACAGTTGCTCCCGCTGCTTTTGCGAATTGCATTAAGAAGGTTGCCACGCCTCCTCCAATCCCGGGAATGAACACCTTCATGCCTGACTGAAGCTTTCCTCTTGAGAATAATGCTCTGTAGGCGGTTAGTGCTGCCAGGGATAGGACGCCCGCTTCCTCCCAGGTTAAATACGCCGGCTTAGGTGCTACGTTTTCAGCCGGAATGATGATATATTCGGCGAATGTGCCATGAAACGGCAAGCCGACAATTTCAAAGCCTGACGGCGGTGCATCACTTTTTTCCTTCCAGCCCAGCCCGGGATTGATGATGACTTCATCACCTGGCTTCACGTCTGTAACGCCTTCGCCGACTGCGTCTATGATTCCCGCTCCATCTGAACCGATGACAAGCGCAGGTTCTTCTGGCTTATGGCGGTTCAGAACAAATAAATCACGATGGTTCAAGCCTGCTGTTTTCAATTTGACTCTGACCTCACCGGCACCCGGCTCGGGCCTTTCAATTTCCCCATAAGATAATCCGGCGCGGCCTGCTTTTCCTTCATGAATAATCGCTTTCATTTCCTCCACCTGCTTTTCTTTAAAAATTTCGTCTATTCTATCATATCTTGAAAGTAGCAGGAGAAAAAAGCGATTTGCCTACTTTGTAGTGCTGAGCCTTAGTTTCACAAATTTTCTTTTCCCTGCCTGAAGAACTAATCCGTCTGTGATTTTCACGAGCATCTGAACATCGCCGACTTTCTCTCCGTCTAAACGGATGCCGCCGCCTGCAATCATTTTTCTCGCTTCCGTTTTGGAGGAAAGCAGGCCGAGGACGGCAATCAGGTCCGTAATGAGGACTTCATCTTCACCCTTCCATTCAGCTTCCGGGATCTCATCCGGCATGGCTCCCTTTTGGAAAATGGTTTTGAAATGCAGTTCGGCTTTATCGGCTGCACCTGTGCCATGGTACATGCGGACGATTGTTCTGCCTAAAAGCATTTTGGCGTCACGCGGGTGCAGTGCGCCGTTTTCAAGCCCATATGCAATTTGCTGTTTTTCTTTTACTGGCAGATCTGTTGCGAGATTGAAGTATTTTGCGATCAGCTCATCCGGGATGGACATGGTTTTGCCGTACATATTATTGGGATCCTCATCCACACCAATGTAATTGTTTTTTGATTTGGACATTTTCTCTTTGCCATCCAGGCCTTCAAGGAGCGGCATCAGGATGACCACCTGCTTTTCTTTTTGGAAATGCTCCTGCAGATGGCGTCCCATCAGGACATTGAAGTGCTGATCATTGCCGCCAAGCTCGATATCGCTTTCTAGAGCAACCGAGTCATAGCCCTGCATCAGCGGGTAGAAAAATTCATGAAGCGAGATCGGTTTGCCTGTGGCCAGGCGCTCTGAAAAGTCGTTGCGTTCCAGCAGGCGGGCAACTGTTATGCTGGCAGACAGGCGGATGACGTCTTCGAGCTGGAGGTCCGATAGCCATGCTGAGTTGTAATGAAGATCGACTTTCTCCATGTCCAGCACTTTACTGAATTGTTCGAAGTATGTTTTGGCATTATGCTTCACCTCTTCATCGGTGAGCTGGTTTCGGGCTGACGATTTGCCTGTCGGGTCGCCAATTTTCCCGGTGAAATCGCCAATAATCAGCTGGATGATGTGGCCGTTGTCCTGGAACTGTTTTAATTTATTCAGCACAACCGTATGGCCGATATGGACATCCGGCGCAGAAGGATCAAGCCCCAGCTTAATTTTTAAAGGCTGGTTTTGAAAAATGGATTTGGCTATTTTATTCTTCAGCTCCGCTTCCGGCAGAATCTCCTGGACGCCATTGCGGTAAACCTCCAGCTGCCTCTCTGCTTCGAATTTTTGTTCAGCTGTTAATTTTTCAATAAAATTCTCCATGTCCCCCATCCTTTCTTTCATTTGAATACAAAAAACCACGCCCCTAAAGAAAGGGACGTGGTTAACGCGGTACCACCCTTTTTGAAGATTGCTCTTCCACTCAGCCGATTAACGGTCCGTGCCGTTCCCTGCTACTATTGTTCACAGAGAAAGTTCAAGAAGGTAGTTCACTGTTATCTATATACTGATTTTCACCAGGCATCAGCTCTCTTCAACAGGGAGATAAGCAGCTACTTGTTTCTGTCATTACGTTAAAATTTGAAATTTTTATTATTTTAGCGGAATGGAGGGGATTGTTCAAGTGTTTTTTTCGCAAGCAATATTAAATGAAGTTTTTTCGGAACGAGCTTTAACCGTAATACTATATAAAAACCAGGAACATGCAATGCCCCTGGTCCATGCTTATTTCGTTATGATAATTGGTCCTTCTTTTGTGATGACAACGGTATGTTCACATTGGGCAACATGGCTTTTGTTAGGTGTGACGAACGTCCAGCCGTCGCTCATTTCCCTTACTTCTTCATCTCCGCTTGAGATAAAAGGCTCGAAGGCGACAACCATGCCTTCTCTTAACAGCTGCTTATCCCATGGATCAAAATAGTTCAGGATATGGTCCGGCTTTTCATGAAGGGAGCGGCCGACACCGTGTCCAGTCAGATTCATGATAACGTTGAATCCATTGTTTTTGGCAACTTTGTGAACTGTCTTTCCGACAAGGCTCAGCTTGCCGCCCGGCTTTAATTTTTTCAGTCCTTCATCGAATGCCTCCTGAGCCGCATCACATAATTTTTGCAGCTTCTCGTCTTCACCAACGACAAATGATAGGCCTGTGTCTGCAAAGTATCCATCTTTTGATCCTGAAACATCAATATTTACAAGATCGCCCTCTTTAATCACACGGCTTCCAGGAATGCCATGGGCCACTTCTTCATTCACGCTTATGCATGTGAAGCCTGGAAAATCGTATTCTCCTTTAGGGCCTGATATCGCTCCGTGCTTTTCAAAAAGTTCTCCGGCTATGTCATCGAGCTCCTTGGTTGTTACGCCCGGCTTTGTTTTTTCAATCATCACATCGCGAATCTCCGCGACAATTCTGCCGATTTCCTTTAGTTTTGCTAATTCTTCCTCATTTTTTACTATCATAAGAATCCTGCCTTTTCATTAGTTGTTATTTCTCTATTATAATCTAAATGTGGCGCGCTTAATAAGATTTCGCCTTTTCTCTTGCTAAAAACCTGATAATCAACAGGAAAGTGATAAGTCCTATTAAGGAAAACAGCAAGACTTCAAGCAGATGTCCTCCTTCATTTGATTTAGGAGGGCTAGGTTTTCTTGCTTCTCCGCTCAGTATTTGCCCGTAAAAATTCTCATGCCCTGATAAAATCCTGTCATCCTGCACTTGAACCATTCCATTGGGGCCTGCAACGGGTACAAGAAACCGGGCTTCCTTTGTTTTTTCCAAAAATAGCAGGAACTTGCCGCCTTCCTGCTGAAATTCCTCTGCCCATCCAGTATCGTTACTATCAATGCCTGCCGTTATGGTTTCTGCTGCTTCTCCTTTATATACCTTTTCGACTTGAAACTGTCTTTCATAAAAAATGCCCTTGCTTGATTTTTGTTTACTTTTAAAATTATATGTACCCAGCACAATAACTTGTGAGCGGGATTCAACCTTTTCAGGATGAAGTTCAAGCCATTTTGTTGCAAATGATGGTGAACTCCCTGCCAGAAATAGCACAAAAAGTATGAAGAACACCTTTCTCATTGTCTTCTTCCCTTCAATCATACCTTTGATTGAACAATCTGTTCACGCATCGAATGCAGCACACGCTTATAATAGTAATCCTGATGAGGGACAAAGTCCGTTTTCCTCACATTTAAGGAGTTGGGGATTCTTATGCCATTGTCTACTTGGAATCCCTCTGCCTCAGTGAATTCTTTTCCGCAGAACCACAGTTCATAAAAATCTTCCAGGGCAATCCGGTAAATACCCGTAACCTCTTCTGGCTGCAAGCTGAACTCCTCTAATAAATGATTGCTGTAATAAAGAAAAACATGGGCCAATTCTTTGTCGATAAAATTTTCTTTTTCCACGATATAATCAATGACGCCCAGTGGCACCAGGTCCGCAAAATCAACACGAATCCCCAGTTCTTCCTCCACTTCCCTCATGCCGTCCATGACAGATTCATTGCTTAAGAGGTGGCCAGCGGCGGTTATATCCAAAAGGCCTGGATAATCATTCTTTTCCTTGCTGCGGTATTGAAAATATATATAATCCTGATCTTTTTCCCTGCTGATGAACCAGCAATGAAAGGTTTCATGCCAGTGACCTTTTTTATGGACATCTTCACGGGTAGCCACACCGATTTGTTTTCGGCTTTCATCAAAAATATTCAGAAGTTCTGTCTCCAATTAAATGGCCTCCTTGATCATATAGCTATTGAATATTTCATGCGGGTCTGCTTGATATAAATCCCGATACCTCCTAATTTTCTCCTTCTCTGCATAATGCCTTACCATTTTATAAGCAAATGAATAGCCGGCAAATAACGGGATGCCCATCTCTTTATTGCCAAAACAGATTTTGCTTTTTAAAACCTCGTCTGCTGTACTCAGGTTTTGCCGGGCAATTTCTATATAATTCTGCTCGATTTCCTCAGTAAATTCTTTCTTCCACCAGCGTTTATCCTTATAAAGTGAAAGACTGAAATACTCAGCGCCCCCCTCCATTTTATACCAGTCCGCAAGAGTGAAGGTTTCCAATGTAAGATTGTAGATCGGATTTTCAGGGGAAGCATGATGGAGCTCATGGGCTAGCATATATTTTAAAAAGTCGGGGTCCGGCTGAGGCGGAATAGCAAGGATGATGGTATCTGGACCTATTGTGTAGCCATTTGTCCACAGTGATTGATCGAAATTCTGAAACCATGGGAAAGGAAGTGCAGGCACGATTGTTATGGTCAGGCTTTCGAAGTGAAGATGCCTCTCAGCTTCCTTGCACGTTTCTTCGATGATTGCTGAAATCTCCTCAGGATTCCAGCTGTATTTAATAGCCTCCGCTTCTGGCAACGCTGCAAATTTAAATAGCTGAAATCTATTGGCCAGCTGTTCCCAGTCCTGCATCCAGGATTTCCTGCCGATCAAGGGACTGATCTGAGATTGAAGGAAACCCTTTAGGTTAAGCTGGTTTTCAATTAGTTCTTCAGGTGTAATTTGATTGAGGGTGTACTTTATAGAAAGTCCTCCTTATTAGAGGTAAGCAGAAGGGATACCCAGCTTGCGGTATCCCCTGTCACTGCTTTCCTGATTGATTCTGATAATTCCGATGCACCATTCCGTAAGATTTGATCATTCCGAATCTTTCATAAAACCGCTGCAATTCAGGATCACACATGACGTCAATCATATAAATACCGTCCAGCTCTTCCAGCATACGGGTGACCAGCTTTTGACCGATTCCCTGCTGCTGGTAATCAGGTAGTACTTCGAGCAGCGGAATGTAGGCTGATAGCACTCCATCGCTGATTGCTGTGATGAACCCAGCCACTGCATTTTTATCACGGTCAACGGCAAGTACGATTTTCGTGCTGTTTTTTAGAAGCTTCAGATGTTTTTCTGGGCCCGGCGGATTTGGCCACCCATCAAAAAAACCTTCCAGCATATCTGCTGAAATTCCTTCTGAATTCACTGCATATTCGATCATTTTATCAGCTCCCTTTTATATCAGAAAGAAGCATTCAAAAATCCTCCTGACTCTTTAATACAATAAATTTTCGACAAATATGCAGGAAAAGCCTGTACATTTTTTTGAAAAATTCAAACAGGTCATTTTTCATTTACTCTTAAATTTATTAAAATAATGATAACAAACTTGGTTAAAGGGGCATTATGGATGCTTGAATTGCTGATTACAATGCTGGAGCGGCTCGGAATCATTGTCACCATTGCGCTGATTCTGACAAGGTTCCGCTTTTTCAGAGAGATGATTTATGGCGAAAGATTAAAACGGCAGCAGGAGTATAAAGCCATTCTTTTTTTCGGTTTCTTTGGCATCATTGGAACCTATTCCGGGCTGGCCTTCAATACGGACACACTGCAGTTTAACCGCTGGGCATCCGAGCTTGCTTCAGATGAAGCCATTGCCAATTCCAGGGTAGTCGGGGTCGTGCTCGCCGGATTGCTTGGCGGCCCTAAAGTAGGGGTTGGCGCAGGAATTATAGCAGGATTCCACCGATTTACACTTGGCGGCTTTACCGGGATTGCCTGCGGGCTGGCGTCCATAGTGGCAGGGCTGCTTGCCGGCTTTTTCCGACGGAAAAATGAACATGTGAAGCTATCCTCAGCCTTCTTTATTGGTGCAACAGCTGAAGCTGTACAGATGCTGATTATTCTTGGAATTTCACGGCCTATAGAAAAAGCGCTTGCGCTTGTCGAAATGATTGGAATTCCCATGATTATAGCAAATGGACTTGGCAGTGCCCTATTTTTGCTGATCATAAAAAATGTCATTAACGAAGAAGAAAAAGCAGGTGCTTTTCATGCACAAAAAACGCTTAGAATTGCTGACCAGACGCTTGCACACCTTCGTGAAGGCATTAATCATAAGTCCGCTCTGGCAGTCTGCCTGATTTTACATAAGGAACTTCACATGAAAGCAGTTGCGATCACCAATCACACCGAAATCCTTGCCCATGTCGGCCTGGGAAATGACCACCACCGTTCCGGAAGCCCGATCCAGACCCAGATCACACGGGATGTCATTCAGCACGGGGAAATTGTGGTTGCCAATGACCAGACCATTCACTGCCGGCAGGAAAACTGCCCTCTTGGCGCAGCCATTGTCGCTCCTTTAAAGCTTCGGGGCGAAACGATCGGAACGCTGAAATTTTACTTCACTTCTGAAAAAGAAATGACTAATCTCGTGATGGAACTGATCTCGGGGCTAAGTGTACTGCTCAGCAATCAGCTCGAGATCGCTGAGGCTGATAAAGCCTACCAGCTGGCAAAGGAAGCTGAAATTAAAGCGCTGCAAGCGCAAATATCACCGCATTTTTTATTTAATTCATTAAATACGATTATCTCCCTTGTGCGGATCGAGCCTGCCCAGGCACGGAAATTGCTCGTATCCTTATCGCATTTTCTGCGGCAAAACCTGACGGCCACGACAGTCAGCTGTACGACCCTTGAACAGGAGCTCAGACATGTAAGGGCTTATCTGTCAATTGAAGAAACCCGGTTTGTGGATCGGCTCGAAGTCATTTATGACATTGATGAAGATTCCCTTTTGGAAAGAATCCCGCCGCTCACTCTGCAGCCGATTGTGGAAAATGCCGTAAAGCATGGAATTAAGAACAAGGAACAGGACTGTATCATTATGATCAAAATTCAGAAACAGGACGGAATGACGATAGTAAAAGTGAAGGATAATGGACAGGGAATGAGCCGGGAAAGAGCCGAACAGCTCGGCAAGGAAACCCTGCAGTCAGAATCGGGCTCCGGACTTGCATTGTACAATGTAAACCGCCGGCTGACCATGATGTTTGGTGATGAAGCTTCGCTGCAAATTGCGAGCACACCAGGCATCGGCACCGACATTCAATTCGCCATTCCGCAAACGGAGGAAAAAGCTGATGGAAAAAACGATCCGAACCTTAATCGCTGATGACGAAAGATACAGCAGAGATGAATTAAAGCATTTACTTGAGGAATTTCCTGCTATCCAGGTTGTCGGCGAGGCTGAATCTGGCGAAGCGGCCGTGATGAAAGCCATCCAGCTTCAGCCGGACGTCGTTTTCCTTGATGTGGAGATGCCCAAGATGAACGGGATGGAAGCTGCCAAATCACTGCAGGAGCTGAAAAAAGTGCCGCTCATCATCTTTGCCACTGCCTACCCGCAGTTTGCTGCTGAAGCCTTCCGCTATGAAGCAACCGATTATTTACTGAAGCCATACGACGAAGAACAGCTGGAACAGACCATCAGGCGCGTGGAAAAATTGATTGGCTCCAAAAAAGAAAATGACCTCAGCAAGCCGTCCGGCAAGCTGGCTGTTGAAGAAGTTGGGGAAATTCTATACCTCGAACCAAAAGAAATCCTCTATATCTACCGGGATGAAAAAGTATCCAGGATTATAACCAGAACCGGGGAGCATGAAACCAAAACCCCGCTGAAAGATTTGGAGAGCCGGCTGCTTCCCTTCAGCTTTTTCCGGATTCATAAAAGCTATCTGGTGAATCTGGATTATGTCACAAGACTCACCCCCTGGTTCAACGGGGCATACCAGCTTGAGATGGAAGGACGGAATGAACTCTTGTCTGTGAGCCGGAATTATGTGAAGGCACTGCGGGTGCGATTGGAGTTGTAAAAAGCATCGGGGACGGTGCTTTTTTTGTGGGGGGTTAAGTTTGTGAGCAGTAATGCGCTGTTATTGTGTCGAATATAATGAATTTTCTATAGATTCCCACCCTTTGATGCATGTTAATCCCCCATCACTGCATTTTAATCTTTGTTTTTTACATGTTGGGCACAAATTGTTCAAATTTCCTCTTCTTCTTATATAATTTATGTAAACGCATTCATAAAGGAGGATAATGATGATTACTTTTTTAGTCTGTATTGCACTTTTAATTATTGGTTATTTTACGTACGGCAAGTTTGTTGAAAAAGTATTCGGTGTGAAGGAGGCACGGACGACTCCTGCCTACACGCATGCTGACGGTGTAGACTATATCGCTATGAGCACACCAAAGAACTCGCTGATTCAATTATTAAATATTGCTGGTACTGGTCCGATTTTCGGCCCGATTATGGGAGCGCTTTATGGACCTGTTGCCTTTATCTGGATCGTGGTCGGCTGTATTTTTGCCGGTGCTGTTCATGATTATTTAACAGGAATGATTTCGATCCGGAACCGCGGCGCGCATTTGCCTGAGCTTGCGAGCAAGTTCCTTGGAAAAGTTATGAAACATGTTGTGAACGCTTTCGCTGTTCTTCTTCTGTTATTGGTTGGTACGGTGTTTGTTACTACTCCTGCTGATCTGCTTTATGTGGTGATGGATCAGAAGATCTCACTAACACTAATCATTGCTGCGATTTTCATCTATTATATTTTGGCGACTTTGCTGCCTGTTGATAAAATTATCGGCCGTCTATACCCATACTTTGGCGCATTGCTTTTAATCAGCGCCCTTGGAGTAGGTATTGGTTTAGTGGCAACTGGTGCTGATATTCCGGAAATTTCACTGCAGAATTTCCATCCGGCTAACGCACCTATTTTCCCATTGCTGTTTTTCACTATCACTTGCGGTGCTCTTTCCGGCTTCCATGCGACACAGACGCCGATTATTTCCCGTACGACTCAAAATGAAAACCAGGGACGCAAGATTTTCTATGGCATGATGATTGCAGAAGGTATTATCGCTATGATCTGGGCTGCTGCTGCGATGAGTTTATTTGATGGATATAACGGTTTAAGTGATTTCCTTGCAAACGGAGGTCCTGGAGCAGTCGTCAGTGAAGCTTCCACTATGATGCTTGGAGCGATTGGCGGAACACTTGCCATTCTTGGAGTAGTTGTCCTTCCAATCACTTCCGGAGATACAGCTTTCCGAAGTGCACGTATGATTATTGCTGACTATATTAATTTTGCACAGAAGAAATTCTCAAGCCGTTTGTGGATCGCTATTCCTTTGTTCGTGATTTCTCTGGCACTTACTCAAATCGACTTTAACATTCTATGGAGATACTTCAGCTGGGCTAACCAATCAACTGCGGTCATCGCGCTGTTTGTCGGTGCCATGTACTTGTATATCGCAAAGAAGAATTACTGGATCTCTCTTATTCCGGGAATATTCATGCTGCTGATGGTTTTAACCTATATCTTTAATGCGCAAATCGGGTTCGGTTTATCGATGAATGCTTCCTGGATTTGCGGAGCAATCGGTACAGTCATTCTTGTGGCTCTATTCTTCTCCGCTGCTAAAAAGGCCCGGGCGAATAACCTGCCGCTTGAAGAAGATATTTCCGGCTGGAAGAAATCCGCTTAATGGGCTGCTGCAGTCCAAATTACAGAGAAACGGTAAATGAGGAAGAGAAGATAGTAAACAAAAAAGGCACAGATTCTCTTCCTCTTCCTGCCAAGTTGATTTTTGGTGTAATATCTTTAATCGGGTTATTCTTGTATTTAACTTAGCAAACAAAAGTGCACGTACATGCGTGCACTTTTCCATTTAACCAGAGGAGGCACTATAAAATGAGAATATTAGTTGTCGGAGCCGGCGCCATTGGCGGCTATTTTGGCGGAAGGCTTTTGGAAAAAGGCGAGGATGTAACGTTCTTGGTAAGGGAGAAAAGAAAGCAGCAGCTTGAGAAATATGGGCTTGTGGCGGAAAGTGTACATGGGGATATGAAGTTTCCTGAGCCGAAAACGATCCAGGCCGGAGAACAGGCAGATGCATTCGATGTCATCCTGCTCTCTACAAAAGCCTATCATCTTGAGGGAGCTATAGAGGATATCCGTCTATACACAGACGATAGTACTTTGATTCTTCCTCTCTTAAATGGAATTGCCCATATAGATGAACTGACAGCCGCTTTTGGGGAAACAAAGGTTCTTGGCGGCCTTTGCTTTATTGAAACCACTCTTGGTGAAAATGGGAAAGTGATTCAAACAAGCCCGGTCCATGACTTTGTTTTTGGGGAACGATGCGGCGAAAAAACGGAGCGGATCCTTAAGCTTCAAGAGGCTTTTTCAGGTACAAAAGCAAACTTCCGCCTCTCCGAAAATATCGAGCAGGAGATGTGGCATAAATACTTGTTTATCTCTACTCTTTCTGGCGTTACCTCTCTATTCCGTTCTCCAATCGGTCCAATCCGCGATCAGGCATTTGGATTTAATTCAGTTAAGGAGGTATTGAAAGAAGCATCTGCCATTATGAGGGGCTTGGATGCTCCGCTGGCTCACGGGATTGAAGATGCCCAGGTGCAAAAAATAAGAGAAATGGGCTTTGAAATGAAATCTTCCCTGCAGCGCGATATGGAAAAGCAGCAGGCAATCGAAGCAGATCATTTCTTTGGATATTTGCTGAAAAAAGCTGCGCAGCTGGATTTGGATGCTCCTGTTCTAGGTGCCATTTATGCGAACTTGAAGGTTTATGAGAATAATAGTTTATAAGCAAAAATCCGAGCCGGTCTCCCCGCTCGGATTTTTGTTCTATTATTTTTGGCTGCTGTTTGAATTATAGTAGAATTTCGCCGTGATGGATCCATCCGCATTTTCTTTAATGTCTGTTACATGGATTCCAGAATCAGCTGGCGTTGAGCTATAGCCCTTCCAGAAGTAGTAAGAACCAGTGTGAACATTCCCGGATACAGGTGTGATTTTTCCTCCGGTTTTGAAGAAATCGCCTGCATCACCGCGGTTTAGATTTTTCTCCAGGTCATACTTTCCATCTGCCTGAAGAACGGATAAACCATAGTGTGTTACCAGTGTACCATCGCTGGCAGTTTCTGATTGGTTGTACTGGAAGCGCTTATTCATCCAGTTTTCAACATTGTTTGGACGGAAGCCGGCCGTCTGGTACAGGTTGATGATGTTCTCATCTACGTGCCACGCCATTAACCCTTTAGAATCTGCACCCTGGCGAATTAAGCCTTTGTTAAAGCCATCCTGCTGAACGTTTTCAAATAGGAAGTATTCAGTCCCATTAGAGCCCGGCACTTCCATTTTGACGATGCCGTTGTCAGCAGTTGCTTTATTGATCGCCGGAAGCGTGATTTCTCGCACGCCCTCTTCAGGCTTCACTTCAATTGGATTTACCCATCCCAAGAATATCTTAGAGAACGGATCAAAGTGCGTTGGAGAGTTTCCTGCATATGCAGCAGCATCCGGATAGCGCATCCAGGAGCCGCCCGCCATCATCGAGTAGTTTCCTGCACCTTCAGAGCTGTAAACCGTATCATAGAAATCAGGCAAACCTAGCGCATGTCCAAATTCATGGGCGTAAACCCCGGTTTGTGCTGGGAATGGACCCGTTTTTGCCTCTTCTTTATAAGAATTTGTTGCAGCATCAAATCCGGCAACATTTCCGCCGATGCCCGGCTGGATGTTGTAGTTGTTAACCATTACGCCATCATAGGTCATATCTTCTGCAACGGTTTTATTAATCCAGGCTTCTTCTGACATTCCTTCTTTAACTGGTGCCGGTTTGCCAGTTTCATAGTATTTGCCATAGTAAAGCGCACTCAGGATATTCCACTTATGAGACCAGAACTGTGCCGGGTCACGGCTGAATTCAGCTCCTGTACCTTCATGAATAACGAAGATATTAGGAACTTCTCCATTCTCGGCATACTTCGAGAAGTCAACCTGCTGGTCTGCCGCTTTCAGTAAGTCACGAATGAATTCGCCTGTATGGGCATCTCCATTCACGTTGCCATTGACGTATGTACCATTTTCAGCAAAGGTACCTTCCTGATCCAAGTAATATGACGCACCTTTAGGCATTTCCACCCATACAAATTCGGTGTTTTCCTTGCGGACCAGGTTGGTTTTTCCATAGCTGGATTCTTTATAAGCATTTTGCATCGTGCGATCCTTCGGGACATTCTCACCATCAAATTTCTGGAATTGAGGAAGCTCATAAGGATTATACTCTGTTCCAAAAATTAAATCCTCATAATACTCAGCCGGAACTTGTCCAGGCATATCACCGACCGGCTCATCACCATCCGGATACTTTGCCAGAAGAACAAGAACCGGTATATCTCCTGTTGCTTCTTTATACGCCACATGATTGTCACCAGGCTGCTGGAACTTTGCTCCTGCCTTTGCTGCTTTCTCAGCCGGATCGACCTTTGATAAATCGATTCCCAATTCCTTTGCTTTTGCAGCAAGCTCCGGCGACGCACCAACATGGTGTGCAAGGCTGACTTGATACTTACTTTCCTGCTTTGCCTGAGTATCTGCCGGTCCCGCTCCTGCAAAAACGGCACTTCCTGCTAAAGCAAGGGATAAAGCTGAAGTGGATAGAACTTTTAACAACTGACTCACTCCCCTATAATCTATTTCTGTAATCTAAATAGTACAAAATATTCAGTATTTTCTAAATAGTAACAAAGGATGGTTCGGCAGAAAATACCGTAGTGAAAAAGACTTATTTTTCAGAAAAAGTTACAGGTGAAAAGATTATTTCGCTGTGAAATTTCCTTTAACTGTTTAATGATTTATAATAGAGGGATATGTAAATAAAGGAGACTCTAAACATGACTCATATAGAAGACAATGAACGAAAAAAAATCAGCCTTAAAGAAGCAATGAAACAGCAGCTTATGAATAAAAAACAAGAGCAGTCAGGCGGAAAGTTCAATAAAGCTCCGGTTAAATCGGCGAAAGCATTGAAAAGCCAGCAGACAAAGAAGACCAATAATCAGCGGAAACGGACGGGTGTGTAATGGAAGGGCAGAATCGCGCTGCAATTGCGCCTGGATTAAAAGTAAAAATTGTTCTTAAAAAGGATCAGCGGACAGGTGTGCTGACAGAAGGAATCGTGAAAGACATTCTAACAAAGTCACCTTCTCACCCGCACGGTATAAAAGTGAGACTCGAAGATGGACAGGTTGGCCGGGTAAAACAAATTTTACGTTAATAGGGACAGATCCCTTTCACTAGATTTGATTATACTGGGAGGAGACTATTGGTTACACTGATCAAGCCTTTACTGGTAAATATTACAATACTTTTTTCATTCACGTTTAACGGGAATTTGTTTTTTCCATATCAGACAAAGACCCCCCTCACCCTTAAACAAAAATTGATTTACGGACTGCTTGGCTCATTTGGTGCACTTTTGTGCATGTTTTATCCCATTGAAACGCTGGGGGAAACCCATTTTGATTTGCGTATGGTCGCCATCATGATCGTAACGCTGTATACAGGATGGCTTCCCGGATCTATTGTGATGCTAAGTACAGTCATTACCCGCTATTTAATTGGCGGACAGTTCATTTATATTGGAATTTTGGTTTCCATTCTATCTTTTTTGATTACAATTTCTTTAAGAAGAGTATTTATTAATTCCAAACATCGGGTGGTAACAGGGTCATTCATTCTGTTCTTTTATTTTTACCTTTATATATCCATTCTTGCTACAGCTGTCATTTTTCTGGATACATTCTTTTACCTGACTTACTTCGCGGCGTTTTACCTGACATTTATTGCTCTTATTTTTGTCATCGAAAACCTTTTCAGAACGAACAAACAGATCAGTGAAATGATGTATATGGATAAGCTGACAATGGTCGGCCAGCTGGCAGCTTCCATCGCACATGAAATTAGAAATCCTTTATCCACTGTGAGGGGCTTCATTCAATATTTGAGCCAGGATACGGCGGATGAGAGTTTAAAAAGGTTCTCCCCGCTCATAATTGAGGAATTGGATCGCACAAACAGCATCATTACGAACTATTTGAAAGTCTCAAAGCCCGAGCAGTTTCATCTGGCTAATGTCCCCTTGCATGACGTGATTCAGGATTGTGTACTGCTCATGAGGCCGCTTGCCTCTTATTCCAATGTTATGATTGAGTACGCGGATAAAGGACCTTTTTATGTTCAGGGAGATGAACACCACCTGAAACAGGCCATTATGAATGTGATCAAGAATGGAATAGAATCAGTTCCGGAAAAGGGAAGAATTCATATTTTCACCTCTGCAGATTATTTTCACAACACGGTTGAAATAACCATTGCAGATAACGGCCGGGGCATGACATCCGAGCAATTAGAGAATATCGGACTGCCTTTTTATACAACAAAGACGAAGGGAACAGGCCTTGGCAGCATGGTTACGAACAAAATCATCCGTGAAATGCAAGGAACGATTGAATATGACAGCGATATTGGCAAGGGAACGACAGTGAAAATTGTACTGCCCCTGCTGAAGAGTGAATAAGAAAAGAGAAACTGCAAAAAAAGAGTGCCTGTGTGCACTCTTTTGCTGTATTGCCTTTTAACCAAGCCGGCCCTGAACCGCAGGCTGGTATTTTCTCATCGGACCTTTTGCCAGAACATCACGCATATAGAAATCCCCTGCAGGATTTGTCTTTTTCAGCAATTCTAAGAGGTATGTAATATCATCCATCGCCCTATGTGTCTGGCTTTCTGCAATCTGGTGGGACTGAAGGAGCGTCAGCAGCTTGCTGTCTGTAAAACCATATTCCTTCCATGGAACACTTCTCATCGTGCAATACCATTTTAATTCGTTGATGTCTTCAGGATACATCCGGTATAAAAAACTGCGGTCAAAGGATGCATTATGAGCGAAAACGGAATCGGCATGAAAGAAATATTTTTTTATTTTGATATCATCAAAGCTTTTACCGCTGACAGCTTCATAAGGAATTCCGTGAACCCTGAAAGCGCGGCTGTAATTGTTTTTGGCCGATTTGCTGATGGGCTCCCGCAGGAATGCAGCTTTATCCTTAATATCAAGGATCTCTCCAGTATCCGCACGGTACGAAAACAGCTTTAATGCCAGTTCGATAATTTCATCGAAATTTGGTCCAAGCCCCGTCGTCTCCACATCCAGCAGCAGCCCCATCTTTTCCTGGTTTCTCATGGCCAGCCTCCTCTATACATTTTAAACTAAGCATATAATAGAGGAGTGCTGAATGCCAGCGGAACCGCTCTTAGATCTTTTTATCGTTTTTTAAGCGGTCCACATAGTCGGCATGATAATTCTGATGGATATACTCGCGGTTTTTCATGGAATAGAAATATCCTGTGGAAAGAGACAGAAATGCGAACAGAAACCCTACCCCAAAACCGAAGGTATGGTAGCCCATGACAATGCTGACAACGGTAGTGAGCAAAAGCACCAGCAATATATAAAATAAAATATTTTTGCTTTTCAAGGATGTTCCTCCCCTTATTTCAATACATTTTTTAAAAGAAACTGTCTTTTTATTATACCAAATTCGAAACAAATCTGCGGTTTTCTCCGTAAGAATAGTAAGGAGGTTTTTACCATGATCGGACTTGTCATTACACAGATTGCAGTGATCGCGCTCTTTCTGATTCTCGGGTGGGCTGTGAGATTCAAAATGGCTTACTGGCTCATTTCCGGATTCGCATCGCGGCCCGAAGAAGAGAAAGAAACATTAATAGAAAACAGGTATCCGCAAAAAATCGGCAGCCTTCTCATCGGCACCGCTATCGGAATGCTGGTGCTTCTGCCTCTATCGTTTATCGAATTCAGATTTGCAACCGAAGTGCAATTCGGCTTCATGCTGGTCATATTGCTTGGCGGACTCATCTACTTATCCAGATATGAAGTGCCGGCAAAAAGAAAACGCAGTTATCTAATTGCCAGCATTGTCTTCATTGTAACGTTTGGCCCTATCGTTTATCTGACCTTCTCCAGTCATAAAGGCTATGAAATGGCATTAGCAGAGCATTCATTTGAAATTTCCGGGATGTACGGAGATGAATGGGATTATCGGGATATTCAGTCCGTGCAATTATTAGAGGAGATGCCTGAAGTAACCTGGAAACAAAATGGCATCGGCCTCCCTACCCTTGCACAGGGACATTTCAAAGTGACCGGCTATGGCAGCAGCTTATTATTCATCCAAAAAGACCATACGCCCATTCTATACATTGAGTTCAAAGATGAGCAGATATTTGTTAACAGCAAAGATTCCTCGGTAACTCAGAGCTGGTATGAAGAGCTCAAAAAAGAAGCGGAATAACAAATGAAGCCGCCGGCATAGCATTTCGGTGTCATTTAGTTGAAGGTTTATTGAATTCAATCCATAATTGGATAAACATAGTAAAAATGGGAGGTGCGTCGAAAAGTGTCATATTTACTTCTAATCATTGGATTTGCCCTTTTGATAGCAGGGGCAAACTTTTTTGTGGATGGCGCTTCAAAAATTGCCGGGTTTCTCAAGATTTCTCCGCTGCTGGTCGGGCTGACAATCGTTGCGTTTGGAACAAGTTCGCCTGAAGCCACAGTCAGCATTCTGGCAGCGATGGGTGGCAGTGCCGATGTGGCCATTGGAAATGTCGTCGGCAGTAATATTTTTAACATCACATTGGTTGTCGGTATTACCGCCATGATTTTTCCCCTGAAAGTAGAAAGCACAACCATCCGCAAGGAGATTCCATTCACTTTGCTTGCCACAGCCGCACTTATGATTTTCATTAGTGATACATATCTGAACTCTATCGGCAGCAATGTGGTTTCACGCAGTGATGGCCTTGTTCTGCTGCTGATTTTTGCTGTATTCATGTACTATTTATTTGAAGTGGCCCGGGAAAGCCGAAGCAGTACAAAAGCTGATCCTATTAAAACAAGCGCCGGCCAATGGACGAAGCAAAGCCTTTTGACGATTGCCGGATTGGCTGCCATTATCTTTGGCGGTGATTTGGTAGTCAGAAGCAGTACAGAGATTGCCTACTCTTTGGGAATGAGTGAAACATTGGTCGGCTTAACGATTGTTGCCATCGGGACTTCTCTGCCGGAACTGGTGACCTCTGTCGCCGCAGCCATAAAAAAAGAGAGCGAGATTGCCCTTGGGAATATTGTAGGGAGCAATATTTTCAATATCCTATTTGTCCTAGGGGCTTCAGCTGCCATATCGCCGCTTCCTGTAGACCCTAAAATGTTCATCGATATTACGATTTTAATTTTAATCACTTTTGTGCTCCTTATCTTCTCAAGAAGCCAATATGCTGTAGGAAAATATGAGGGCGGCTTTCTCGCTGCCTCTTACATTATGTATTTGATTTACATCATTATGCGGAATTAATGCCAGCGCCGGTCCGATTGGGGCCGGCGTTTCTTTTAAGCGGAGGTTGTTTCTGAAAAATACTGCTGCTTTCCCGGCTTCAGCAGCTGCCAGCAGACATAAAGAGAAAGGATTAAATTCAGGACTGCTAAAATGACAATCGTATAGCGGAGCGGAAACAGATCTCCGAGAACACCGATTCCAAAGAGCAGGATAATCTGCGCCAAGCTTTGGATAACACCGATCACACTCGTCATTCTGCCCATGATTTCCACAGGCACATTATTCTGATAAAAGGTTTGGTATCCCGCACTTGAGAAAGCATTAAAGATGCCGAGGACAGTAAATCCAATGACCACCATCATAAAGGAGTCTGCCAAGGCATAAATCAGATAACCCGCCGCTGTCAAAAGCATGCCATAGCCCATAAGCTGTTTAATGCTAAGCACTTTTGAAACGATGGTAATAAAGAGAGCTCCCAGCGCAAAGCCAATCCCGCTGATGCTGACAAGGAAACTATAATCCGCTTCTGTCAGCCCCACAACATCCTGGATAAAAACAACCTCCTGGGAATCCATTGCGAGTGAGAACAAACCGAATGCCAGGAAACACCCGTAAACAGAAATGATAAAAACCTCTCTCCCAGCAAACGTGATGACCTGCTTCCAATCATCCCGGAGCGTTTCATAGGCTGATGTTTGTACTGAAGGGGACTTTAACTCTTTATCCATGTCCGGCAGCAGCCAGATGATGACAGCTGAAAAGACAAAGGAAGCCGCATTTAAAAAGATGGCTGTCTCTATGGTTCTAATCAGAAATAATCCGCCTGCGATGGCTGGCCCGACGATGAAAGCGCCTGAGGTAACAAGACTGTTGATGGAGTTGAACCTTTTTCTGCTTTCGATCGGAACCAGCTTGGTTATATACGTGGTGGAAGCCGGCATAAATAGTGCCTTTGCCATACTGATTAGAAAGAGGACTGCATAAATGAAGCCAATGCTTCCCAGAAACGGTATCAGCGCTACACCCAGCGCCCTGGCCATATCCGTCCAAATCATAATGCTCTTTTTATTTTTCCGGTCAATCATGCCCCCGCTCCACGAATTGGTTAAAACGGAAGTGACAGGGCCTATGATCCATAATCCTGCCACAGCAGCAGCTGAGCCGGTCATGTCATAGACAATCAAATTAATAGCAATCAGGTAAATGAAATCTCCCAGTCTGGATATTCCAATCCCCGTCAGCAGGAAGGACGCCATTTTCCAATTAAATTGTTTCATAGATCACCTGCATATATTTAAAATTTTCCCAATTATTAGTATATCATAAAAAAAGCCCTGGAGAGGAATCTCCAGAGCACCTATTTCTCAGCCAGCTGCTGATTTTTTTTGGTAATGAACGTTCGTGCCAACACTTCTTAACCCGGAAAAAAATCTTGCGGAGAAGATGATTGCAGCCACAACGATAAAGATTCCGCTGATGGCGCCTACCTGATCGGACAGTACCCACTGCGGCAGGTGCTCCGCCCATCTTCTTGGTGCACTGATTCCGCCTGCATAAAGAAAAGAGCCTACAAACCCCGTAAAAAAGGAAAAATAGAGAGCGATTGTGAACGTATCGATTCCCCTGTGCTGCTGATTGCCTTCGGTCTTATTAAAATAATACATAAACCCAATAATCATGGCGACTACACCCATTCCCATATACGTATGGAAATGACCCGGAACCCATTTCGTGTTATGCATCACATGATTGACAACAATGGTGGCATCAATGATGGCCGGAATCGCTCCTGCCACCCATCCGAACATAGAAAGGAAAAACAGGCTTGAGGCAAAGTCCCATTTCATCCGCGAGCGATAGACAATCATCAGCGCTCCGTAAGCCGTAACGACCATAACGGGCAAGCCGTTTGCATAGGAAAACACCTGCCCGATGATGAGCATCCATTTTGGTACTGCAAAGTCCATCAGCAGATGGTGCGTATAGATCATTAAGGTAAAAAGTGTCGAGCAGTTCCAAGCAATTAAAAAGACTTTGTTAGCTTTCCATGGCCGTTTTGTATATTCTGAGAGGACCTCATATACGGCAATAACAGCCATATAGATGGTGCAGTTGGCAAAGATATGGCCGAATGCATAGGTAAGATGCTTGGCAAGCAGAGGGTCCATTGTGACGGCCGGATTGATGATATTCACTAGGGATGCTGCCAGCACGGTTGCTCCTGCCAGCAGGGCAGTCGAATTGGTGATGATGACCATGGCTGTCGCCACTACAGCAGCAGGCGGCCCGTATCCTTTCTTCCCCCTGAAAATGATATCCCATCCAAGTGCCTTTCCAAGGCCCCCATAAACTGCTGTCAGCCTCGCAGCCAGGTACATGTAAAGAATTAAAAATCCAATGCCAAGAACCAGCATGCCCGATAAGAAGAATACCGCCCCTGCCGCCCCATACATTTTGGCTGACTGGGCAGGAAGCGGATATAAAAATGTCCAGCCATCGGAAAAGTCAAAGACAAAAATAGCGATTAGAACCATCGTGACTCCGGTTAAAAAAAGGACAAAGTTTACAATGAGGATGGCAGGGTTCAGTTTTATGTATTTAGACAGGAAGTACCATAAGATGGCCGTTCCGCCCAGTGCAGCGATGCCAACCATGCCTGTTCCGTGCGCAGTCATGATTTTATAAAACCACTGCGGTGTGATGCTGATCATTTCACCCTGATTCATCAGCATTATAACACCAAAGATCATCATAAGAATTAAGACAAGTGAAGTTACAGCCAGATGCCAGACCACTGTTTTCTTGGCTAAAGGGTGAATCGCTTCATTCATCAGACGCTCCCCCTTCCGGTTCGACAACAATTTCTTTAACCATCACATGATGTCCGGCTGAACAGTATTCAAGACATAATATTTGATAAGTTCCAGGTTCTTTAAAAGTATAATAAACTGTATTTGTATATCCAGGCATGGCCTGAGTTTGAGCGACAAGCTCCATATTCTCATTGTATAAGCCAAAACCATGGGTAACATCCGAGGCTGTCACATCAAATTGGACTTTATCTCCTGCTTTGAATGTTTCCTCACTCATCTCCCATGCATATTGGACTCCAGTTACCTTCACTGCTTTCGTTTCATTTAAGCCTTCCGCTTCGGCCTGATTGCTGTCGTACGGCAGCCTGCCAAGCGTCATAACAGTGGCAAAAGCCATAATGGCAATTAGCCCGAGAAAATAAAATTTCCTGATCTTATATCCTTTTTCCTGGATGGTGCTATACTCTCCGCTGCGCTTGGATTCACCGTAGACAAACGCAAATGCCAGCCCCAGCAGGAACACAAAGAAAACAGTCGCATACATGGCGATTTGCTGATACATTCATACCCCTCCAATAAAATTTTCAAATCCCCCAAACCTTATTTTATGGAAGCTCATTATTTAATTCGGTGATATATGTCCTATTTGACGATTTTTTTGAAATTTTCCCGCAAAAAAAATGCCCTGAATCAGGACATTTTCATTTCTATCGTGTACATCATCCAAAAACCGATATCTTCAAACCCGATGCGTTTATAGATGGCGCCTGCAGCCGGATTATCACAGAGTTCTTTATGCTCCGAAAGAAGCTGGCGGCAGAGTTTGACCATGCATTGGGTGGCATAGCCTTTCTTTTTATAATTATGATCTGTTGCGACGCCGACGACCATAGCAGAGAGAGAATTTTCAGCTGCAGTTGAAGCGGTGCTGACCATTTTTCCCTCCTCTGTAATAAAAAAGGAACGGGATGAGCCATCTTTTAGACCCCTGCGTTTTCGTTCAACAGTAATGGCTGAATCGCTGAATTCAGGAATACTGTTCAGAAGCTCCACCAGCTGTTCAGCATCTTCAGGTCCAGCCTGGCAGACTGCTGATGCATCAATACCTTCGTCCGTTAATTCCACGCACTTTGCATAATAAGTTTCCCGTTTTCTTTTTATGCGATTTGAAAGATAAGGTTCAATTTTTGCAGTTACAGCTTTTAGGCCAGACATCATCCCAAGGTTTTTGTCACCGAGCATGATCTCCGCAAACCCCCTGGCATTAAAATCTCCTGCTGAAAAGGGGATGTAATTTTCTTCATATTTTAATAAAACTGCTATTAAATTTCCGCTTTCATTGAACTCCCCCCACACCTTTTGGAATTCCTGCTCATAGCCGTATGCTTCAATATCTCCAATAATGAACAGATTCTCTGCCGGCTGCTGTTTTAAAAAGCTGAAGCAAATTTCATCGTCTTGTTCAGTTAGCTTTCTGATCACTTTCAATTCCCCTTATGTGATTTAATTCCCTTCCTATCAAACTTGCTGATACCGGTGTTAGATTCATCTCTCTTGCCCATACAGACAGCTGGCCGATATGATGGATTTCATGGGCAATGACATGATTCAGGATATCTCCCTTTTTATATTGCCTCTCCATCCATGGCGGTGTAACAAACTCATTGTATGAAACTGGCCATTCCGCATGAAAAAAGCTTTCTAATTCCCTGCGGTATTCTTCAGAAAGAGCCATTACTTTTTCCAATTCATCATAGTCAGAAAACAGCGGGTCTGTCACTTCCTTGCCCTGTATCACACAAATCCAGCTGTATTCTACATCCACGATATGAAAAAGGGTTTCCAGAATGCCCCCAACTCCTCCAGTCCGATTGGCATTCAGCTCTTCGGCTGAGAGCTGGCGGCACCATTCAAACCACTCATCGCGCACTTGCCAGTTATAGCGAAATAATGTCAGCATATCCTCTTACCTCCTTGTCCAGATACCTATGGAATTTCGTCAGGAAATGGGAATTTCCTGCAAATTTCTTTTTCCGCCGCATAATTACTTCCTATGTATTTAATCCTAAAGGAAGCGGCAACAGAAGAAAGGGGATTGTATGTGAAGAAGAACTTAATGGTTTTCTATATATCGGCAGGCATATTATTATTGCTTGTTTTATTCGGTGTTTTTGTCCCGGATTCGCTGGAGACTGTTACAGCGAATATTCAAGCTTTTATTACCGATAAATTCGGCTGGTATTATTTAATTCTTGTATCATTTATTGTCATTGTTTGTTTATATTTTTTAATAAGCCCTTTAGGAAGAATTAAGCTGGGGAAGCAGGATGATAAACCGGAATTTTCCCGCCCAACGTGGTTTGCGATGCTATTTAGTGCGGGCATGGGGATCGGGCTGGTTTTCTGGGGCGCAGCAGAGCCGATTTATCACTATGCGGTCGGATCCCCAACCGGCGGTCCAGTAGGGACTGACGACGCCATTAAGAATGCCATGAGATATACTTACTTCCATTGGGGCATCCATGCCTGGGCGATTTATGGTATTGTGGCACTTGTGCTGGCTTACTTTAATTTCCGCCACGGGGAACCTGGTTTAATCAGCGCCACCTTAAAGCCCATACTTGGCGACCGGACACAGGGTATAACCGGAAAAGTCATAGATATCCTTTCAGTCGTGGCCACTGTAATTGGTGTGGCAACGACACTTGGCTTTGGGGCAGTGCAGATTAACGGAGGATTATCTTATCTATATGGCCTTCCTGTTAATTTCACGATACAGTTTGTGATAGTTGTAATCGTTACAATCCTGTTTATCCTCTCAGCCCTGTCCGGCCTGGGAAAAGGAATCAAAATTTTGAGCAATGCCAATATGCTTCTGGCAGCGGCTTTATTTCTTTTAACTTTCTTTCTTGGACCGTCATTATTTATTCTGAACCTGTTCACCAATACGCTTGGCAGCTATCTTCAATACTTGCCGGGCATGAGCCTCAGGATTGCCCCATTGGATCCAGAGGTCAGGGAATGGATTAATAGCTGGACGATTTTTTACTGGGCCTGGTGGATTGCCTGGGCTCCTTTCGTTGGCATTTTCATTGCCCGTGTTTCAAAAGGGAGAACGATCCGGGAATTTGTCTTTGGGGTGCTGCTTATCCCCTCGGTTATTGGCTTCATATGGTTTTCCACATTTGGGGGAACGGCGATTATCCAAGAGCATCAGGGTACAGCGAAAATCTCGGAATTGGCTACTGAGGAAGCACTGTTTGGCGTATTCTCCAGCCTTCCAATGGGAACGGTGCTGTCGATTATAGCGATTTTGCTCATTTGTACATTCTTTATTACCTCTGCCGACTCAGGCACATATGTCTTAGGAATGATGACGACAAATGGGTCGCACCACCCAGGCAATAAAATTAAGCTGATCTGGGGAATTATGCTTGCTGCCATTTCATTGGTCCTGCTTTATTCCGGCGGACTGCAAGCGCTGCAGAACACAATGATTGCAGCAGCTCTTCCTTTTTCCGTTATCATGGCTTTAATGACCTTCAGTCTGATCAAGGCTCTGCAGAAAGAAGCGAAGGAGCTGGGGATAGGAAGAATTCCGAAGAGGAAGGCTTAATAGAAAACCTGCAGATTAAGGGTCTGCAGGTTTTCCTAATGTTTATTTTACCGGGATCCAGATCTCTGAATAATAATCCGGACTGGATGCATCCCCGGCAGAATAGACTTCCAGCTCCGGTGCAGCAGCATGTTCATAACCGCTGGATGGAAACCATTCCGAGAAGATTTTTTTCCAGGCGTTTTGCATGGCATGAGGCATGGCGCCATGAACTTCGAACACCGCCCATTTGGAGGCCGGGACTTCCAGGCACTCGAAGCTGTCAGGCTTATCGCCTTTGAAGCTTGCCCCGATCCAGTAATCCATGCTGTCAGGCTTCGTGCTGCGTTTATCGACACATACGCCGAGAACCCCTTTAATTTCTCCATTATTCAGCATAAATAATTTGTCATCTGTTCCGTTACTATTTACTTCATCCCACATTTTCGGGATGCCGGCCAGATTCTCTTCATTGCACAATGAGAACTCCCTTTTGATTCCTGCTACTTGAAAAGCTTCTTTTTCGACAATTGCATATTGCATTGGTTCTGCCCCTTTCAGACTCACCTGGATCACCAGGCGGTTATATGATTTCAGCTTTCCGGAAAAATTTCTTGCTTCAGTCGGGGTCATGCCATGCTGCCTGCGGAAAGCCTTAGTAAAAGCTTCGGGAGTGTCATACCCGTATTTATAGGCAAGATCAATCACTTTGCGCTCTGTTCGGACCAGGTCCTGTGCGGCGAGGGTTAATCTCCTTCCCCGGATATATTCGCCGACCGGCATATCTGTCAAAATGGCGAACGTGCGCTGAAAATGAAATACGGAGGAGTTCGCTGCCTCCGCAGCTTTCCCGATGGAAAGATCCTCTTCCAGCAGGTGCTCCTCTATATAATCAATCGCCTTCTGCAGCGATACGATCCATGACATTACTGATCACCCCCTTGAATATATCCTACCTTTTTTCTCTTTTTGGCTTCCTGTCATTTTTTGCTTTGTTTTGGCAGGTTTGTTATTAAAGAATTCTTATTTTAGGCGGGGAATACCTGCATATTCGGGAATTTTGATGCGGATGCTGGCGGGCCGGGAAAGAATCAGGAAAATACCGGCCGAAATGGGGGATTTACCGGCCTATTATGCCTTTTTACCGGTCAAGTTTAGGCAAATTCCGGCCAAACTGGATCATTTACCGACCAAAAGGAATAGGCATCCTGCCTTGAAAGTTTTAACGGCCATTTTTCCGATTTTATCGGCCAAAAATGAAGGTTTAACGGCCGAATTTGAAAATTTTACGGCCAAACAGTCGGTATTCCGTTTATCGGCCGATTCATCAGCTATATCGGTCAGTCCTTAATCTATCAAGGAATCAGAAAAAAAGCCAGCCGCCCGATAACGGGCAGCTGGCTTCGATGGCATCTTATATGGCACGTCCCCAATGACGGTGCATGGCAATGCTATTAATTAAATTCTCACTGGAGGAAGCATCGCCGTTTTTGATTTCGACGATTCCCATTTCCGATAGGGTTTGGGATTGCCCCAGCGTGTTCATTGCTTCTGCAGGCAGCAGCTCGGCTCCTTCGCCGCCAAACGCAATGGTTTTGAAATGCTTGTAGGCTTCGCTGACGAATTCCCTGGCCTGCGGCACCATTTTCAGAGCTTCGGCACTTTCTTTTCCGCCGGCGATATAGATGGCGTCATACATAACGGAGTGAGAGGTCAGGAATGTTTTCATTACTTCCAGTTCTCCGCCGTCCCCTTTGATCATGCCCAGGTTTTTGCTGACAATCTCCGGCATAATCCCAGCTGCTTTCAAGGCTTCCATTACGCTTTTGACTTCAATATAGCTGAAGCCATTATCAGCAAGAATGGCGACTTTTCGGGTCTTAGGTGATTTGGCTGTGTTCATTTGGCTTAATGCTGGTGAAGAGAGCGTCACTTTGGATTCATTCGCAGCATCCGGCACTTTTGCGCCAACTCCGAGGGCAATTTGCTCAGCCAGGAAGCTATCTACGTTGCTGAACATGTCTACAACCTGCTGCTTCACATCCTTGTTCTGCACCTTGCCAACTTCAAAACGGAACGCCTCGATCATATGCTGCTTCTCCACTTCAGACATGCTGTTCCAGAACATTTTTGCCTGGCTGTAATGGTCCTTGAAGCTGTCGCTGCGCTCGCGCACCTTGCGTCCTTCGACTTTTTCCTGGTAATGAACATAGCCGCCCTCTTCTGCTGTGGCAGGGCTTGGATCATTATTCTGCATCGAGTTTTTATGATAAGCAACCGGCCCTTTATTAATCGTCATGCGATGGTAGCCGTCATACTGATTATTATGGAACGGGCAAACCGGACGGTTGATCGGGAGCTCGTGGAAGTTCGGACCGCCAAGGCGGATCAGCTGGGTGTCTGTATAAGAAAATAGGCGTCCCTGCAGCAGCGGATCATTTGAAAAATCAATGCCAGGTACGACATGGCCCGGGTGGAAGGCAGCCTGTTCTGTTTCAGCAAATACATTATCCTGGTTGCGGTTCAGGGTCATTTTCCCGATGATCTTAACCGGGACCATTTCCTCCGGCCACAGCTTTGTTGCATCCAAAATATCAAAATCAAAGGAAAATTCATCTTCCTCATCAATCATCTGAACTCCGAGCTCAAATTCAGGGTAGTCACCCATTTCGATGGCTTCCCAAAGATCACGGCGGTGGAAATCCGGATCCTTTCCGGCAAGTTTTTGTGCTTCGTCAAAAACAAGGGAATGCGTGCCCAGAACAGGCTTCCAGTGAAATTTCACAAAGCGTGCCTTGCCTTGTTCGTTCACAAATCGGAACGTGTGAACGCCAAAGCCCTCCATCATTCGGAAACTGCGCGGAATGGCACGGTCTGACATCGTCCACATGATCATATGCGCTGTTTCAGTATTATTGGCGGCAAAATCCCAGAAGGTATCATGGGCCGTTGAGGCCTGCGGCATTTCGTTATGCGGCTCCGGCTTGAATGAATGAACGAGATCCGGGAATTTGATGGCATCCTGAATGAAAAACACCGGAATATTATTGCCGACTAAGTCGTAGTTGCCCTCTTCTGTATAAAACTTCGTTGCAAAGCCGCGGGCATCACGTACAGAGTCTGCCGAGCCGCGGGAGCCGGCAACAGTCGAGAAGCGAACAAAGACCGGGGTTTTGACAGATGGATCCTGCAGAAACTTTGCCCGGGTATATTCTGCCATGGGTTCATACACCTGGAAGTAGCCATGTGCGCCAAAACCGCGGGCATGGACAACCCGTTCAGGGATGCGCTCATGGTCAAAGTGCGTCATTTTTTCCCTGAAGTGAAAGTCCTCCATCAAGGTCGGGCCCCGGGAACCAGCTTTTAACGAATGCTCATCCTCCGAAACCTTGACTCCCTGGTTTGTCGTAAGCTTCTTGCCTGTGTTATCCATGCGAAACTCCTCAAGCTGCTTGTCCTTGCTGTGCTCATTTACGCCTTTGTTTTGCGGATCTTGTTTCAAATGTTCTTCCTCCTTATATAAAGAAGCAATTGCTTCTGGGGTACGATGTTAACTATGTATCTATAGGTTGAATACCCCAGAATGAAGGCGGTAAACGGCAAAATAAAAGAAAGCAGCGGAAAACTGCTTTCTCTCAGGCTTGTGGGCTAATCTCAGTTTTAGGCTGATCCGCGTCTCTCAGCAGCTGGATAAAGGTCCTTTTTTGCAGATGATACAGGATTAGCACCAGAATACTGCCGCCGCATGCAGCCATCAGGATCCAGACAGGCATTTTTTCAAGCAGGAAGCCAAAAATGATAAAGCCCAGTGGTGTCATGGCACTTGCTCCTGTTTCAAGGAGTGACATGACCCTGCCCCGATAGGCATCAGGCGTGCTTTTTTGCAGTAGAACCATTACTGGAATGTTGATTACCATGATAACTGAAGATAGCAGCAGGACCATACCTATTAAAAAAGGAAACATGATGCTGTTTGAAATGCCCATTAGGCCAGGAAAATTCGGGAGGCCAAGCAGAGCAATGATAAGGGACATGGCCATTACGCCCCCAAAAATGGTAACTTCTTTCCTCTTTACCTCGGGACGGGCAGATAGAACGACCGACATGATCAGCATCCCGACGGAAAAAGCCCCTTCAATGATGCCCAGCTGGAGTGAGCTCATATCCCGCACAGTCAGTACCAGATAAGGCATGGCAACGGGAAAAACCGCAAACCAAAAATTCAGCCAGATGCTAATGATAATGAGATTTTTTATAAACGGCTGATTTTTCACATATGAAACACCCATTTTCAGATCGTAGATCATCCCCTTTTCTTCTGGTCTTTCTTTTTTCTCTGCAAATAGATTGTATTGAATAAGTAAACTTGTGATGCCGGAGACTGTGAAGGCGATGATGTTGATAAGCATGAAGACTGATAGATGAAAGATGCCAAAGAAGACGCCCCCAAGAACGGGTCCCAGGATGGCGGATGATGAAGCTGCGGCCTGATTGAGTGACATCGCTTTTTGCAGTGTATCAGGACCGACCATGTTGTAAATCGCTGAAGTGACTGCCGCTGAATAAAAGGTATTCAAAATGCTTAGAACGGCTGTGGCTGTGTAGAGAAGCCAGATTTCCTGTGTGGCAAAAAGGTACAGCAGCAAAATGGCAAGCAGCCAGACGGCACAGGCAAAATCGGAAATAATGATGATTTTTTTGCGGTCCCACCTGTCACTGAGCGCGCCCGCAACAGGGAAAAGCAGGATTCTTGGCAGCGCACTAAGAATGAGGGTTATGGCAAAGTTCAGGCTGGACCCTGTTTCTGCAAGGATATATAAGCCAATGGCAAAGCCGTAAACGGAGGAACCGAGCACCGCTGTTAATTTCCCTGCCAGAAACAGTGTTATATTTCTTTTAATCTGTGCTTCCATCTATTCTTCCTCCTCGGAATGAAGCAATTTGAAGCTGCAGGAGATTTCATATGGATTGCGATTTATAGCTCCCTTGACGCTCTTTTCCATGTATTTAACCATCAGATCATACAAATCGTCCTGAAATCCCTTTAGTTCTTCCTCTGTGAGGGAGATGCTTATTCCCATGGAGCTGCTTTCTCCTTTTTCCTGTCCAATTTCTCCTTTCAAGTTGAATTGCGTCGCTCTTGACCGGTAATACTTTTCGATAATTCCCCTGTTTTCTTTCGTTTCCTCAATCTCGAGTATTCCGCCTTTATACAGCTGCTGAATATGGTAATGAATGCTTCCCGCAGACTTCCCAAGCTCTTCGGCAACCTGTTTGGCTGTCATGGCATTTTTGGCGAGGAGATAAATAATTTTAATCCTTAACGGGCTGGATATCAGCTTCTGCTGTTCCAGATTGATCTCCATCGTTTTCTTGATTAAATCCAAAGTGGATTCACCCTTTCTAATTCATTCATTTATTTATTCTAATTTTATTATACGTTCTAAAAATTTAGAATGATACATTTTTTTAAATAAACATCAAAGACATATCCTACAGGGATAAAATTCTTTTTGGCAAACCATTTTTCACTCGCGTTGAAATATTAATCTTTACCCCCGACAATTTCGTATTTTCTGACAATATTATATAAAAAAAGCAAATGAGTATTGTCATAAATAGTAAAACAATATAGAATTTTCTTATAACCTCACAAAGAGGCAGGTGAAACGGTGGAAATCACAAAGCATTTTTTCTTTAATCTATCGCTCTTAATCGTCATCTTGTTTATTGTGCTGGTATGGTCGGAAAAAAGCTCTAAATTCAGGTTTTCCAAAGGCTGTTCTTTTTTATGGCTTTTGTTTATGATCTGGATATGCTTTCAGTTTTCCTATCAGCCAAGCCCGCATTACTTTTTTGATTTACGATTGATACCTGTCATCATCGGCGGTTTATATGCGGGAATCGGTCCCGCATTAGCCGGGACTGTGATTTTGATGAGAAGTTTTTATGGAATAGAACCTGGGTTTTATTCTAATATTCTTTTATATTTGCCCCTCGGGATTATTCTTTGGAGGCTCTATCCCTGGTTTTGGAAGCAGGTGCCGCGAAAAAGGATTCGCCTTTCGGTTATCATTACTCTGATTTTAAGTGTGCTGACTGTTGTGGTAATGGAATTATCGGTGCCGCCTCAGAATCGGTTTGATGCCTGGTTTGCCTATCTGGTGATTCCGCCATTGGGTGTCTTCATGATTTCGTATGTTTTTGAGTTTGCCAAAAGAAATCTGGATATCCGTGAAAATCTCGTCCGTGCAGAAAAACTTGAAGCTGTCGAGCAAATGGGAGCAGCCATCTCACATGAAATCCGCAATCCCCTGACGGCTGCAATCGGATTTGTGCAGCTATTGCAGGAGCAGCGGCTGCCACCGCGAAAAAGGGCTGAGTATTTGGGCATCGTGAAAGCCGAATTGGAATCGGCGGAGCAGGTCATTCAAAATTATTTAACCTTTTCCAAGCCATCCTTAGATAAGATCGAAGAAATCAATGTAAAAAAAGAACTAATACAAGTCATGAATATATTAAAACCGACCGCCAACCAGAATTCCGTAGAGATCAATGCCCATTTTGCCCTCCTCGGATCGATTAAAGGAGATCGGCAGAAATTCCACCAATGCTTTCTGAATGTAATTAAAAATTCCATCGAGGCCATGCCGCGCGGCGGGCAATTATACATAGAAACGCACTATAGCAGCAGCCAGATCACCATCGAAATAAAAGACACCGGTGTCGGCATGACGTCCGATCAGCTTCAGCGTTTAGGCGAACCCTACTATTCCACCAAAGGCTCTAAAGGGACCGGCCTCGGAATGATGGTCGTGTTCAGTATTGTAAGGGCCATGGATGGCAATGTTCGCGTCAAAAGCGAAGTCGGTAAAGGCACCGTTTTCAGCTTTACTTTTCCGAACTTTAAGTCGGAGTTACATAATGAATAAAAAAAACAGCAGCGGCGGCCTGCTGTTTTTTTACTGGCTTAACATGATTTTATCTGCTTCACCTCAAGATGCTTCGTGCAGTTATACAGCTCACAGTCCCACTGACTTTCTTTGATCAAAAGCTTTGTGATGGATGTGTTTTTCAGCGGGGATGACAGATCTGTGTGCGGGACCAGTTCTCTTAACAGATGGCGGATGAAGGAGCCGTGGCTTACGATCAGCACGTTTTCGCCCGGGTGCTTACCCGTCACTTCCTGGAGGAACTCAAGTCCTCTATTAATAATACTGTCTTTCGGCTCAAAACCGAGGTCCATTTCACGCCAGCCTGTGCCCCATTTTTTAATACGCTCCGCTTCGGTTGTGCCTTCAATCATCCCTCCGCCGACTTCTCTTATTCGGGGATCGAGGTGAAGGGAAATGGAACCGATTTTCTCCTGGATGGCTTCCGCAGTCTGCTTTGCCCTTATGAGATTGCTAGAGTAGATTACATCCCAGCTTTCTGCGGCAAGCCTTTCTGCCAGGCGTTCTGCCTCAGCCAATCCTTCTTCATGGAGGGGAATATCCGAGCTCCCCTGTGCCCGTCCCTCCTTATTCCAGGCTGTAATTCCGTGCCTGATCAAACCGATATTTGTCATCTATAACATCTCCTTTCTTTACACTTGATTGTTATTCTATTAAAATACTCGATCTCCTTTTTAAAGTTGTGAAGGATGCAAACAGGCTCGTCAACTGCCGAACCAGAAATATCCGCTCAGAACTAAAAAGCTGATCAAAAAGATAAAGCTCTTGTGCTTTCGTACATGTTTTCCGGCGGGTTTTCTTACTCCGCCGAAAAAGAAATAAGAAGACCCGGCAGCAAAGACCAAATAGGCAGCTGTTTTAAGAAACAATTCCATAAAACCCCCCTATTATAAAAAAAAGAGCGGTGCTTTCCGCTCCTGAAGCTAATCTACTTTTCTTATGCTTGTGAAAGGATACCAGACAAATTCGCTGACGCCGATTATCCGGTCCTTCTCAATAAATCCGAGTCCATTTCGGCTGTCAAGGCTGACAAGGCGGTTGTCGCCCATCACAAAATAGTGATCTTCCGGGACAGTGAGGGGGCCGAAGTCACCGGTCAATTTGTTGACAATTCCTTCTGCTGCTTCGCGATTTTCTGAGAGATAGTCTTCATCCCATTGCTTGCCGTTTATATACAGATGGTCATCTTTCATTTCCAGTTCATCACCGGGAAATCCTATTAATCTTTTAACATAGTTTTTTTCTTCGCCCTTGATGATGACAATATCGCCTCTGTCCAGTTCTTCAAATTTATTTACGAAGATTTTTTCCTCATCATGGAGAGTTGGATCCATGGAGGCTCCTTCCACATAATAAGGTGAAAAAAGGAAGACCCTGATCACCATTGCGATTCCAAAGGCAATCAGAAGGGATTTCAGCCAGCTCGCTATTTCATGCTTATTCAATGTGTATCACCAAAGCTTTCTGCACCCATATACCGATCTTTGATCAAGGTGCGGTGATGAAGTTCATGGCCGGCAATGATATAGGCAATGGCCCGGGCCGTTACTTCGGTGCCGTTAGCATTCCCGCTCCTTAGCAGTGCCTCATCATCCAGGCTTTTTAGTAAGGCAATCGTATTTTGACGGGCATGGGACAGCTGCTCTAAAAGTTCCTTGATGCTGAAGCGGTTGAATTGCCCAGTCTTCACATACTCATTATCATCATAGCCCGGCAGCTTCGCCTTCTCCCCTCTGCCAATGCAAAGCAGGCGGTAGCTCATGATGCGTTCGGTATCTGTGATATGGCCGATAACTTCTTTAACAGTCCATTTTTCCGGAGCATAACGGAAATGAGCCTGATCTTCATTCAGGTCTTTTACCAGATTCGTCGTTTCCTTTATTTGCCCATCGAGGATCTGCAGCAGGTCCCCTTCCGGTACGGAGCTGACATAGTTCTCATAATAGGGTGCATACTCATTGGATTCAGGTTTCTTTAACATCGCGTTCCCTCCCATTCTATTACCTTATTTTACTAAATTTCTATTTACAGAGCCAATATTAGGTTTGAAAAAGCTCGCCCCGGACTGCTTTTATATACCGTTCAGCTGACCGCTGCACTGCAAGGTCTGCCTCTTTTTCTATAACTCTGTGAAACGCGTTGTAAATCCGGTCAAATGATAGCGGTTTTATCCTGCAGGCCATTCTTTCTACCGTTTCAGCCGGAAGCGGGATGAGATTCGGGTAGCTGTACATGAAGCTGACCCACCCACTGTCTGCGACAACCTGAATGATGTCGCCGGTGAGCATGATGCCCTTGCCTTCATTCCCATTTTCCCAATGAAGGACAGCACCGCCTTTAAAATGGCCGCCAAGGCGGTGGATGACCAGGCCATCTTGAAGTTTGAGCGATTCTCCGCTCCAGAAAATAATGTGTTCACTGTCCCTCATCACCCATTCCCTGTCGTCTTCATGTATATAGATCGGCACATTGAATGTATCCGCCCATTCCGCCTGTGCTGAATAATAATGAGGATGGGATAACGCGATCGCGTCCATTCCGCCTAGTTCTTTTATCGTTTCAATCGTGTGCTCATCGAGATAGGTAATGCAGTCCCACATCAGATTAAAGCCATTATTTTGAACGAGATAGGCTGTCTGGCCAATGGCAAACTCCGGAGCTGTTTTCAAGCTGTAAAGATTGGATTCCTCCTGCTTTATTTCATTTGTATAAATTTGGCTTTCGGTCATTTCATGCAATGTTGTCCATTCCTGGCCGCGGGGTCCAACGTACTGGCGCTCTTCCATGCAGATCGGGCAGCTTTCAGGCTGATGGACCGATGGCGGAAATTGCGTTCCGCACGTTTTGCATATATATTTTTCCATAAGAGTTGCCTCCGTTTCTAATACTGGTTACATTAACCATTTTAATGCTGGAACCGTTATGCTAAATCGCCGTTCCGGCTGAAAATGGCTACAACTTTAGACTGAAGACTTATACTTTAATCCTAATGTAAATACCTCAAAGTCCAGCTTTTCGTAATAGCCCGCTTTCTCTTCCTCTGCAAGCAATTGTAAATGCAGCCGGGCCATCGAGCACTCTGCTGCCAGCCTTCGCACCATTTCCTTGCCGATGCCCTGGCTGCGATAATCTGGATCAACGATTAATCCGCAAAGATAGGCATTAATCAGACCGTCTGAAATAATGCGTCCTGTCCCGATCAGGCACTTTCCATCATAGGCACTGATCACAAGCCAGCTCTGCTCCATCGCCTTAAGCAGTTTTTCTTTGGGCAGCTTCAAAAATTCATTCCAGCCGTCATTTTCATATAACTGAAATAATTGATTCTTATCCGGTATGGCAAATTCATATTTGATCATAAAAAAACTCCTTAACAATGGAATGCTAATCCTATTCTGGCTTAAGGCGGAAAAATCCTCTTCCTTTAACGGTTATGCACCTTGGATGCACAAGATTCTTCCTATTACACTGCGCTGCACAATACAAGGTTCTTCTTTATGAAACTTTTTTGTCTGCCGGCCGTATTAAGTAGTAACGAACTTATTTTAGGAGAGATTCTTATGGGAAATATTTTTATTTTTTCACTGATTGCCGGAATGGCGATTTCTATCCTGCTGATTCCGTTCAGCTATAAACCGAAGGCTAAGAAAAAGGAAGGCAGGAAACTGGGGACCGGGATCATGGCCGGCACAGCCGCCGTTTCTGTGCTGCTTGTTTTTGCCGTGTATTATTTCACTAATCTGGACCGGAACTTGACCAGCCTATGGCTATTTGCGGTTATCGCTTCATTAATTGGAGCTGTTCTTGCAACAGGCAGGGAACGAATGATAAAAACGGGTGTGTTTGCCGTCAGTCTGATTGCAGGGATTTTCTTTCTGACAGCTTTTCTATTCAATGCAGATGATAAATATGAAAGTGCCAAAATGAATGAAAAAACGGAGATTGAGACGTTTGATGAAAAAGAAACACCGGCGAGCGTGCCGCCGCAGTTTGCGCGCAATAAGATGAAGAAGGCTTTCGGTCAGGTTCCGAACACGAGTTATTATGAACTTGGCAGCCTGCAGATCCAGAAAGTCAATGGAGAGTATGTTTATATTGCGCCTGTAGAGTTTTCCGGCTTTTTCAAATGGTGGAATGGAGATAAAACACCAGGCTATTTTACAATCAGCGCGACTGATTCCTCAGCCAATCCAAAGTTTGTGAAAAGCGATATGGTGTACACACCATCCTCCTATTTTAATAAAAATATAGAGCGCCATATCCGGATGCAGTATCCGCAGGCCATTTTTTACGGAGATGTGCAGCTGGAAGTGGATGATGACGGAAAGCCGTTTTATATCCGTTCATATGGAGAGTTTATTTCGGCGCGAAATGGCTTTGATGTTCAAGGAGTGGTCATGGTTGACCCGCTGAACGGACAGACGAAGTCCTATAAACTTGAGGATGTGCCGGCCTTTATTGATGGAGCAGTTTCCCCTGAAACGGTCAGTCTGCAGAACAGCTATTTCGGGAATTATGTCCACGGCTTCTGGAACAGCAAATTCGGAAAGTCAGATGTAAGGCTTCCATCGGATGAAGGAACGGAGGCCAATGTGAGTCCGATTTTTGATGAGAATGGCGACATGTACTACTTCACTGATTTTACAAGTCCAAAAGAAGGCGTCGATTCAATGCTTGGCTATTCTCTGACAAATTCAAGGACGGGCGAAGCGACCTTCTTTACAGGTAATCTTGAGGAATCTTATATGGATTCGCAAGGTGCCCTCCAGATTATCGAGAAGAAATTCATCGAGAAAAAATGGAGCGGCGAAATGCCTGTTCTGTATAACTTCTACGGGGAAGCGAGCTGGCTGACGCCTGTGCTTGATGCCAACGGATTCCTGCAGAACTACTTTATTGTATCAGCGGCCAATCCGGAAATATCTGCTTATGGGACAACGCCAAATGAAGCATTGCGTTTATATAAAACCGCATTGCAGCGAGGCGGAGGCACTGTAGACGGAAGCTCGAAAGCAGAGGAAAAACAGATGAGCGCCACTGTACTGCGGGTGTACAAGGAGAAATCCGGCGAATTCACAGTCGTATCATTCCTGCTGGATAACCGCCAGAGCTATGTGGTTTCATCTGAAACCGTGCCGATGGCCATTTATCTGCAGGAAGGCGATCAGGTGGACGTGAACTATCTGGATACAGGTGAGGCATTCCTGCCAGTGAAGGAAATGACCATTAAAGGATTAGAATAACTAAAAGCTCCGGGCGCCCGCTCATCGGCGCCTGGAGCTAGACTGTTATCTAACTTCATGCCCGATACGCCTTAAATATTAAGAAACACGATGAAGACAGTCCTCATCGTGTTTTTTATTACCCTGCTATTATGTTCGCTGATTTAATGGCACTGGATAGCGTGGATTTGATGCTTACGTGTTCAAATGACAAACCGAGCTGTACTGCGGTCTGGGCAATTTCCGGTCTTAAGCCGGAGATTGTTGTCTTTACGCCGATCAGGCTTAGCGCTTCTATCAGCTGGAATAGCTGATGGGCTACCATGGTATCAATCATGACTACGCCTGAAAGGTCAAGGAACAGCTGGTTGACGCCTAATTTATTGCATTGCTGAAGTGTATTTTCAAGCATGCTTTTTGCACGTGCCGTATCAATATCCCCGACAAGCGGCAGAAGTGCGATATCTTCTGTTAAAGAAATGACCGGGGAACTGAGTTCAAGGATTAATGCCTGCTGAGCCTGCAGCCTCTTCTGGGAATGGTTATTATATTCTTCCGTGAACCAGGTAACCACTTCACCAATGGTTCTAATAATCATCCTGCGCCATAAGGCAATTTGTTTTTCATCATATTGGCCCTGGCTGGTTTCAACGAACTGCTCAAGCAAGTTCAAATACTGTTCCTGAGTGTTAAAGAACTCCTGCAGGATCATCTCCAGAGAGGTGCGGAGGTGTTCATCATCCTGCGCCACTTTGACAATCCAGCTTTCCAACTCATGAAAGAACGCTTCTTCTTCTTTATGGAAGACTTCGGAGAACTGCTTGTGGAATTCGTAATTCTGCTTCTTTACGCTTTCAATCACAGCGGGGTCTTCTGATGTATATATCCCGCCGCTTTCTTCCTTGTTCACATTTTTATACCATTCTTCTGTTAAGTCCCAGGTTTTATCCAGGAAAAATTGATATAGATCTTGATTACGATGCATGCCTGTCTCCCCTAACCGAACTGTTATTTCAATATTATTATTAGTTTAACCGATGGGAAATAAAGTGTCGATTCTAAACTCCTACCTATTTTGCACTAATTCCCTGCTGTCCGCATACTGATAGTCTGCCCCTGGTCTCGGAAGCATTATGCTAAAGGCGGAAGCCAGGACAAGAAGAACGATGGACGCAATGAAAGAACTGTCATAGCTCCCTGTCAGATCAAATATGACACCAGGGACGAAGGAACCGAGAGCAGAACCCAGCTGATGGCTCAAATATATCCAGCCAATCACGGCTCCGGCGGAAAGATGCCTGAAATATTCCGCAGCCAGTTTCATGGTCGGCGCGACAGTGGCAAAATTGACAATCCCAAAGCTGATGGCAAACAGAATTAACAGATGGGATTGAGTGACAAAAAAGCCAAACAGGGAAGCATCATTCACGATGATGAGCAGCAGAACAATGGTCAGGGCCCGCACTCCATAGAGAAAGGCAAGAATCCTTCTGCAATTCCACCTATCTGCGAGGAACCCGGATACGACTGTGCCGAGAATATTAAAGCCGGCCAGCAGACTGACAGCGGCTCCGGTAACGCCAGGCGTAAATCCGCAATACTGGGCAAAGGGAATCAGATGCGTATCCATCAGGCCTGTAGTGGTGACGCCGCATACGAAAAACGGGAGCATGAGAAACAGGAATTCTTTTCGCTTCAAGAGCTGGAATATAGATAGTGTTCCTTTTGGTGCTTCCTTTTTACCTTGCTTCCCCTTCTCATTATCACTCACTTTTGCTCCATAAGCCTCGATATGCAGATCAGCCGGGTTCGAACGGATAAAGAGCAGAAGAAGCGGAAAAATGAATACAATCAAAAAGCAGCCGAGCACGAGCACGGTTGTCTTCCAGCCCAGCTGGTCAATTAGGAATAAGGATAGCGGGACGAGAATTAGCTGGCCTGCGGCTGTGCCTGCAGACATCAGTCCCATGGCCATACCCTTTTTATCGGCAAACCAGGTCGCCACTGCCATCGTTCCCGCTACATTGGATGCACCTCCAAAGCCAACAGAGGCGATTACACCGTAGATGATCATCAGCTGAACAGCATTAGTGGTAAAAAAGGTCAGAAGTGTTGAGAAACCAATCACCAAAATGCTGCAGGACAGAATATAGCGAATGCCATATTTATCAATCAGCCTGCCAACATACGGCTGTGAAATGGCAAAAACAATATAGCTGACAAAGGCAATGAAGGATATGACGCTGCGATTCGCTGAAAACTCATGCTCCCATGGAGCCATAAACGCCCCGAATGACAAACGTACCCCCTGTGCAGCCAGCAACGCCAAAAACGTCAATATTAAAATAATCCACGCATAATGAACCTTTAAGCGCTTCACGATGTGAACCTTCTTTCCGGTGACAGGCACCTATACCAGTTTGCTTAAGTGGTATAGGTGCCTGTCACTTTTTTAAGAATAATCATACCATATAATTTTTATAACTTTCTAAATTTTGTCTGTTTTACGCTATTATTCAACAATTTACCTTTCAATCAAACGTTTGATTAAAAGGTCAGACAATCCTTCTTATACTTGATTTTTTCCCGGGAAATAGGTGCAGGAATTGTCGGGGAACAGCAAAGCCCTTTCGACAATATATGATTAAAGGCCATTCCCTTTTGAGAATGGCCTTTACCTTTTATACAGCCTGTTTTTGCTGCTCCTGCTTCATTAATTTCATTTCACTAATGGCTTTCTTAGCCTTATTTTCATCAAATTCATTTTCGCTCTTTGCTACAACCATCGTTGCGATTCCGTTTCCAATCAGGTTCACGATGGCTCTTCCTTCACTCATGAAGCGGTCTACACCAAGAAGAAGAGCCAATCCTTCCAGAGGAATAACCTGAAGGGCGGCAAGCGTCGATGCCAATACGATAAATCCGCTGCCTGTTACACCAGCGGCACCTTTTGAAGTCAGCATGAGCACTAATAGAATAGTAACCTGCTGGCCGATTGTCAGATCCACTCCGAACACTTGCGCAAGGAAGACAACCGCCATGGACAGGTAGATGGATGTACCGTCCAGGTTAAAGGAGTAACCTGTTGGAATAACCAGACCTACAACCGATTTCGAGCAGCCGATGCGCTCCATTTTATCCATCATTCTCGGAAGCACTGATTCTGATGAACTTGTGCCTAAGACGATTAAAATTTCATCTTTGATGAACTTCAGATAATTCCATAAGCTGAATCCGTACATTTTGCAGATAATATTTAAAACAACAAAGATAAATAAGAACATTGTAACGTACACGGAAATCATCAGTTTCCCAAGCGGAACAAGGGATGCCAGGCCGAAATGTCCGATTGTATAGGCCATCGCTCCAAATGCTCCAAGCGGGGCTGCCTTCATTACATAGCCGATGATTTTAAAGAAGACTAATGATAGCTTATCCAAAAATTCAATGACGATTTTGCCCTTTTCACCAAGAGCGGCCAGACCGACACCAAAAAGAATAGAAAAGAATAATACCTGCAAAATATCCCCTTTTGCAAAGGCATCCACCATGTTGGAAGGAACAATATGCGTCACAAACTCAATCCAATTGATGCCCTCTCCCCCATTGGCCGTATACTGTGAAACATCTCCTTTTTCCAACTCATTAAAGTTCAGGCCTGCACCTGGTTTAATGACATTAACGACGATCAGACCGATCATTAAAGCAAGTGTAGTAACAACCTCAAAATAGATGAACGCTTTGCCGCCAACCTTGCCGACTTTTTTCATATCACCCATTTTGGCGATTCCAAGGACGATGGTCAGGAAAATAATCGGGGCGATGACCATTTTGACTGCGTTGATGAAGGTGTCGCCTACCGGCTTCATCTCTTTTCCGACTTCCGGCCAAATCAGACCGACCATAACACCGATAAAAATAGCCGTTAACACCTGAAAGGTTAAATTCTTATAAATCCGCTGCTTCTTCACTTTTATCTCATCTCCTTTTTCTAACTATTCATTCTATTAGAAATGATAGCGTTTTCAGATAAAAGCGAGAAGTTTATGGTCATAACGGATGTTTTGTTCATTTTGGTCTCAAGGAATGAAACTAAACAATGACATACCGATTGACAGGCCTGCCTACTCCTCCGTACTGCACATCCAGCCGGATCGCACCGCTTTTTTCAAGGTAATCAAGATAGCGGCGGGCGGTTACTCTGGCAATGCCGATGCCGTTGGCAACTTCTTCGGCAGAGCGGGGTTCGGTCTGATGCTGCAAAAAGGAGGTAATTTCATTTAAGGTGAATTCATTCAGCCCTTTTGGCAGAATGTTTGCTTCTTTCTTCGCCTGCCTGGCATAAATCAGGGCATCGAGCTGCTCCTGTGACAATGTGCCTGATTCCTTCAGGCTCTCTCTGTAATGGCGGTACTTTTCGAGAGCCTGCTGAATCCTGTTCAGCTTAAAGGGCTTGATAATATAATCCCTGGCTCCATTTTGAAGCATCAGCTTGATGGTTTCCTTATCCTTCGCAGCGGAAACGACGATGACATCAGAATCAAGGTGCTGCTTTCTGAATTCCTGCAGGGTTTGAATGCCATCTTTTTTTGGCATAAAAATATCTAAAATAACCAGGTCAGGCTTCAGTTTTTTCGCAAGGCTGATGCCTTCCTCCCCATTTCCTGCTGCCGCAATGATCTTAAATCCATCCACACTTGCAATGAATTCTCTATTAACTTCCTGGACCATTGGGTCATCTTCAATCAGCAGCACACTGATTTCTTCTTTAACCGCCATATGCTTCTCCCTCCGCTTCCATTGGAAAAGTGATCGTAAAGGAAGTTCCTTCATCCCGGCCAGTTGAAACCTCGATCACTCCTCCTCCTTTTTCTGTAATTTGTTTGACAAGGTAAAGCCCATAGCCTGTCCCGCCTGATTTATTGGCGGTAAATCCTTTTTCATATAGCTTCGGCAAAAACGCTTCCTCTATCCCGCTGCCGTTATCTTCCACCAGGACCGCACAAATCTCATCCGTCTGTTCAATGCTGATATCAATTTTTCGATCTTCACGTTCACTATGCTCAAAAGCCCCGAAAGCATTCTCAATCAGATTGCCCAGCAGCAAAACAAAGTCATGGTGATCCAGGCGGTTTGGAAACTCCTCCAGATTGCTGTTTGGGTCGATGACCACCGTGATGCCCAATTCCTTTCCGCGCCGCACTTTACTTAATAATAGACCTGCAATGGCATCGTTCCTGATTTTATCGCTGAGAAAATTCGAGAGGCTTTCCTGCTCTTCAGACGCATCGAACGTCAGCTTTAATGCTTTGTCTGCTTTCCCGAGCTGGATTAATCCGGCAATGGTGTGAAGCTTGTTCATATGTTCATGGTTCTGCACCCTCAGCGCCTCTACAAAGCTTTTTACACCGGTCAGCTCTTCGGCTAGCTTCGTGACTTCCGTGCGGTCCTGGAAAATAGCTACCGCTCCGATCATTTCGCTGTCTTTCCGGATGGGAATTCTGGTGCTTAATATGACCTTGCCGCTTACAATGATTTGTTCGTTATAGACCGCACGGCTGCGCTCCACTATTTCAGGAAGCCTGGTGTCTTTTAAAACAGATCTGATTTTTTTGCCTGCGACATCGCCAGTCACATTAAAAATTTTCTTTGCTTTTTCATTGAAAATCGTAATGTTTTCCTGGTTATCGATCGCGATTACGCCTTCATTGATCGAATGGAACGTGGCTGTCCTTTCCTCCAGCATCCGTTTTATTTCATGGGGCTCCAGCTGGAACATCTGCTTTTTAATATGATTGGCAAGCATTAAAGAGCCGATCAGCCCAAATATGAGTGTCAGCAGGACAATAATGCTGATTTCATCTGCCAGATCAGCGATAATCTCCGTAATCGAAGGGATCTTATTGCCGACAACAACCACACCGATTTGATTGAGGCTTTCATCTTTAATCGGGATGAATGCGCGGATAAAGGTACCGACGTCTCCCTCTGCCTTGGAAAAATAAATATGCTCGGCAAAAGCCGGTTTCTCATCCTCTCCTGTAGATGGCTGGCCGATCAGTTCCCTGACCGGATGGGAATAGCGGATACGCTCCATATTCATGATCACGATATAGTCTGTTTCATTAATGATCCGGATTTCCTCTGCGACATTGTTAACCGCCTTCCAGCCCTGCGGCTGCAGGATTCCTTTTTTCACATCTGACAGCTCTGCCACCGTTCTGGCTGTATTCATTGAACGTATCCTCAGTTCTTTTTCTTCCTGCTCCTGGATGTTAGCAATAACGACCATTCCGCCAATCAATAAAGAAAAAATAACGACTGCATAAGATAGGATGGTAATCTTCCAGCGGATGGGCATTTGATTCACAAGGGCACCTCCCTTCTGTCTTTACGGATAGAATTCTTGTAAGTATGATAACATTAATAGTTTTAAAAAGGAGGATTCAAATGAAAAGCGCCGCAGGCTATATTCTCCTTGCCGGTATGGTTTTGCTGCTGGCTGGCTTCTTTGGCTATCAAAGCTTTTTTCCGAGGGATGCGATTCCCTATGATGATGACCAGGAAGGGCTCAAGAATCAAATTGTCTTCAAGTTCAGCCATGTGGTGGCTGAAAATACGCCGAAGGGCCTTGCCGCCCAAAAGTTTGCAGAGCTTGTCGCCGAAAAGTCGAATGGCCATATTAAAATAGAAGTGTTTCCAAACGGCAGTCTCTATTCTGATATTGAAGAAATTAATGCTCTTAAAGAAGGCCAGGTTCACTTTATTGCCCCCTCCACATCCAAGCTTGGCATGCTTTCACCGCAATGGGGAGTGCTTGATCTGCCTTTTGCGTTCCCTTCGCGTGAAGCTGCTCTTGAAGGCCTGAACGGGAATATCGGCCAGCAGCTGCTGAGATCCTTGCAGGGGGACGGCATTAAAGGGCTCGCCCACTGGCCAAATGGATTTAAGCAGATCACTTCAAATCAGGGTCCTATCCAAAAACCAGGGAATCTGAAAGGGCAATCCTTCCGAATCATGCAAAGTGATGTGATATCGGCACAATTCAGCCGCCTGAAGGCAAAGGCTGTTCAGGATTCATTCAATTCCACTTATAAACTCCTGGAAGAAGGCGATGTGGATGGTGAAGAAAACACCATTTCCAACATCTACTCAAAGAAATTTTATAACCTGCAAAAGCATATGACAATCAGCAATCATGGCTATCTTGGATATGCGGTGATGATGAGCGAGAAGGTCTGGAATGAGCAGACAGAGGAAACAAAGAAGATTCTGCTCGAGGCTATGGAAGAAACAACCGCTTGGAACAGCCGGATGGCTTTTGAAATGAACGAAGAACTGCTTGAAAAAATCAGGCAGAATTCCTCCATTCAAATCCATGTACTCTCATCTAAAGAAAAACAGGAATGGCAGGCTGAGCTGGATCCTGTCTATGAAGACTTTTCGCAGGAAATCGGAAAGAATCTTGTGGAAGAGATGAAGGAGCTGCGGGCTAAATATGAATAAAAAGGTGACAGGCACCTATACCAGTTAGCCCAAGTGGTATAGGTGCCTGTCACCCATTTTTACAGCTTCTGTATGAATGCTACTTTAAGGTAGTCTCCTTCTTTGAATTCCTTAATGGTGCGGAAATCTTCAGGAAGGGAGAATTCTTCAAGAATTTTGTAGCGGTCACCTGTTTGGGCGAACGCTTTTTTGATAAAGTCTTTGAATTTTTTCATGTTGAATGTGCTGCAGTTTGATGATGCCACAATGATTCCGTTCTTTTCTGTGATCTGAATGGCCTGCGCGAGCAGTTCCGGGTAATCTTTTCTGGCGCTGAATGTATGCTTTTTGGAACGGGCAAAGCTTGGAGGGTCAAGAATGACCATATCAAATTTCAGCTGCTTCCGAACGGCGTATTTGAAGTAGTTGAACACATCTTCCACAATGATATCCTGTGCCTCAAAATCAATGCCGTTGACGCTGAACATTTCGATGGTCTTGCTTTTGCTGCGGTTGGCAAGGTCGACACTGGTTGTTTTCACTGCTCCCCCTAATGCGGCAGCCGCTGAAAAAGCGCCTGTATATGAGAACGTGTTCAGTACCGTTTTTCCTTCCGCATACTTGTCCCTGATCGTCTTCCGGACATGCCTCTGGTCAAGGAATACGCCTACCATGGCGCCATCATTCAGATAAATGGGAAAGCTGATTCCATTCTCCTTCACCATCAGCGGAAAAGATGCCCGTTCTCCTGTAGCAAAATCATCATCCTCTATATAGGTGCCTTTTACAGCAAACCGTTTCTTTTCATACAGGCCTTTTACATCAGCACTGTTCATCAATGCCTGAATCACCGTATCCCTGAAAGTGTAAACCCCTTCACTGTACCAGCTGATCACGTAAAAACCATCGTAATAATCAATCGTGATGCCTCCGATTCCGTCTCCTTCTCCATTAAAGACCCGAAAAGCGGTTGTTTCGGGGTCACGGAATAAAGCTTCCCGCCTTTTTAAAGCTTCTTTAAATTTCTTGGCAAAAAACGCTTCGTCGAAGGTTTCCTGAGGATTTCGTGAAAGAATCCATCCCCTCCCTTTATTCTGCTTTCCATAGTATCCTTTGCCGATAAACCGCCCGCTCTCATCAGCCAGTTCAATGACCGCCCCCTCTTCTATCCCCTTCGGAATCCGCTGCACCGACTCCTCCGTCACCAGCGGATAGCCATCCTTAAACCCATTCTTATATTTAGAAGCCGCGATCAATTTGATAGCTTTACTCATATTTCCACCCAATCATTTTGTTAGTATAGCTATCATTGTAACATTAAAAGTGCCAGGCACCTATACCAGCTGGGTGAAGTGGTATAGATGCCTGGCACTAGACGCTCTAGCAGAAGCTCCACTGAGGAGGAGCAGCTGCCGCTGTTTCTTTCAGCATCGTTCCATTCCTGGCGAAGTCTGTATGCCAGGAGAGGGCTTTTTCCAATACATGCGGAGTCTGTCCCCCTCTTGTGAGGGCTTCCCGGTAATATTCGCGAAGCTGGTCACGGTACAGCGGGTGTGCGCAATTCTCGATGATCAGTTCGACGCGCTGCCTTGGAGCCAGTCCGCGCAGGTCTGCATAGCCTTGTTCTGTCACAATGACATCGACATCATGCTCGGTGTGGTCGACATGGGAGACAAACGGGACGATGCTTGAAATTTTGCCGTCTTTGGCAATAGACTTCGTCACGAAAATCGCCAGGCGTGCATTTCTGGCAAAATCGCCGGATCCGCCGATGCCGTTCATCATTTTCGTTCCAAGGACATGGGTGGAATTCACATTTCCATAGATATCAAGCTCCAGCGCTGTATTGATCGAAATTAAGCCGAGGCGGCGGATGATTTCAGGATGGTTGGAAATCTCCTGCGGACGCATGATTAAACGGTCCCTGTACCGGTCTAAGTTGGTAAAAACCTCTTTCATTTTTTCATCTGATAGAGTGATAGAACAGCAGGAAGCAAAGTCCACCTTTCCGGCATCCATCAGATCAAATACCGCATCCTGCAGCACCTCTGAATAGACTTCCAGATTCTCAAACTCAGAATCAAGCATTCCATGAAGCACGGCATTCGCCACGGATCCTATGCCCGACTGCAGCGGTGCCAGGCTATTTGTCAGCCTGCCTGCTTCAATTTCCCCGCGGAGAAATTGAAGCAGATGCTGTGCCATGATGGCAGTTTCTTCATCCGGCGGCACGATCGTCGAAGGAGAGTCCTGCTGATTCGTGAATACGATTCCCCTCACTTTATCCAGATCCACTTTAATTCCCGGAGCACCGATACGGTCGTCGGCTTTCGTCAGGGGAATCGGATTCCGCTCCCCCTGCCTGCCAGGTTCATATAAATCATGCAAACCTTCCAGCTGTGTGGATTGGGCAAGATTGATTTCGATGATGATGTGTCTGGCATTTTCAGCGAAAGATAGCGAGTTTCCTATTGAAGTAGACGGAATGATCAGCCCATCATCCGTAATAGAAACCGCTTCCAAAATAGCGAAATCAATAGGATCCATGACATTGGCGCGAACAAGTTCTGCCGTGTGGGACAAATGCTGATCGACAAATAGGAAATCCCCCTGGTTAATCCCTTTTCTCATGGTCGGATCGGCCTGAAATGGCAGCCTTTTCCCCAAAATCCCCGCTTCCGCAAAAAGCTTATCCACATCAGACCCCAATGAAGCCCCAGTATACACATTCACTTTAAAACTCTCATGCCTGGCACGGTCAGCCAGCGCGAATGGTACCGCTTTCACGTCGCCCGCACGTGTAAAGCCGCTTAGTCCCAGAGTCATGCCATCCTGAATCCAGGATGCTGCTTCTTCAGGTGTAACTACCCGGTCATGCAGGCGGCTGTCGCGAATTCGATCTAAATGTTTCTCCATGTTGGTCATCCCCTTTGCCATGATATATATATACATTTTACCCGGATAAAGAGGAAGCCAGGGCTTTTCTGATTATCTTACGGAAAATTCGGATAAAACAGCAAATTACAAAGCTGAAACAGAAAGAATTTTCTAAAAACCGAGCAATTTGCGGAAATAGCTGGAGTAAGATTGGCTGACAGGCACCCTGTCCCCATTTTTCATGACGAGGAGAAAGGTGGAATGCGTGTCAGGAAAGATTTCCTTGATATGATTGACATTTACAATGAATGAGCGGTGGCAGCGGATAAAACTGTCCTTCGGCAGCGAATACTCAAAATCCTGAAGTGAGTATTTATGGGTGCCTGAATTGCCGCCAGTATGTACATAGGTCTTCTTATCCTTTGCCTCAAGGTAGACAACCTCGGAAAAAGGAATCGGAATCCAGCCATCATTCGTTTTCATTGTCACAACCGATTTGCCGTCCGTCAAAGCCGGAAAAATGGCGGTTACACAGCCTTCAAGATTTCCTTCATGCAAAAATGGCACGGCCATGCCGTGATACGGAACACCAAATACATCACGGTCAATAAACTCCGACACTCTTTGCTGTGTCCCTAAAGCCTTATAGGCGATGGTTCCTTCCTTTACCATATCCCCCGGCCTGATTTTCAAATCGATGCGCTTGCTCGGCCGGTAATAGATATATTCACTTGTATTAGAAACCGCTATGGATATTTCATCGGAAAACAGCTCTCCAATCACATCCAGCAGCGATACAACTGTAATGCTTTCCACGTTCTCTCAGCACCTTTCCTGATGATGGCTTTTTCTTATTTTACAAGTTTTCGGAAGGGGATTCACTTAATTTCTTATCATTGCCGAAAAGGCACCGGCATAGAATAGAGAAGGTTAGGGGTAAAGGAGGATGCTGAGATGCTGATTCGCCATCAGATGGTAAATAAAAAAGATGTTCGGTTTTGTGATGAAACCTATAATTTGGAACAGGCGCTGCAGTTTTTAAATGAAACTGGTTACCGCTGTGTCCCTATTCTGGATGCCGCACATACAAAGTTTGTCGGCAACATCTATAAGGTTGATATTTTAGAATATAAGGAGAATCATTCTTTGGATGAACCAATTACGTCTCTGGCTAAAGACCAGCAGACCATAATTGATGAGGATGACTCTTTTATGAAGGCCTTTTTCACGCTGAAAAGATATCCATATTTGCCGGTTGAAAATGAAAACGGGCAGTTTGTCGGCCTGCTGACTCATGCGGCCGTATTGGAACTGCTGGAGGAGGCGTGGGGACTGAACCGGGGAAGCTATACGCTGACTGTGGGAAGCTATGGCACACAGGGAACACTGAAAAAGATAAGCAGCATTATCAGTAAATATAGCGATATCCAGGGAGTCATCTCACTGGACTCATCCAGCTTCCATGTCAGCCTGATCCGCCGTATCCTTTTTACATTGCCGAAGGATACGACAGAGGAAACCTTGGATAAAATTAAGACAGAACTGGACGCTAATGGCTTTCGGGTGATTGGGGTCGAGTGCCATAATGGTGAGTGTTAACGAGAAAAGCGGAAGCGCCTCGCCCACCCCCGACACCTCGAGGGGGCAGGCTGCTTGCGCTAGACAGTATCAACGTTCAGAGTTTTATACTTTCTTCTTTAACAAGAAAAGCCGTTCCTTGATGGAATGGCTTTTTACTTACCGGTTATTCCGATGGAAGAATTCCTGATACCCGTAAATAATCCATGCGTAAGAGGTGAAGAACAGGAAAATATGGATGGGCTTAAATTTTACGAGCTTGTATAAGTTAAACTTTTGGTACAAGTAATTTAGCGGGTATGCAAACAGCAAATCCATGATTGCATTCACTGCCAGGTACTTCTTGAAACTGCCAAAGGTAAAATGAAAGATCCATAAGGTCCCGATAAAAAATGGCCCCAGTATGAAGGTTAGATCATTGAGAAGTTTCTTAAAGTGTCCTCCTTCCACAGTCCACCATTTAAAGGGTATAGCCAGAGTGCTTAAAATTAACACTAAAATACCTGCGAAAACAGAAACGGTTGAAAATTTATTGAATGACTTTTTCGGCAGAAAAAATATGGTCAGCCAAGGAATGACCAAGTGAAGCAGCCTGATCGCTGTAGTTGCTTTCATGTAAAAATCCCCTTTCTTCCATATTATGGTTCAGGGGATTTTGAATTATTCTCCAATAACTTAAACGGCTGATTCCATCTTAAACATTCCGTCCATCTTCCTGACGATTTCTTTTCCAATTTCAATGGACGCCGTCGCGGCCGGAGATGGTGCATTTAAAACATGAATGGATCGCTTGCTCGGCACAATGAAAAAGTCATCGACTAATGAGCCATCGTCCTTCAGGGCCTGCGCTCTGACACCGGCCGGCCCGGGAACAATATCATCCTTCTGGATGTCCGGCATGAGCTTCTGGACGTTTTTCATGAAGAGCTCCTTGGATGCTGAGCGGACCATTTCCTCCACTCCCTCCTTCATATATTTCTTTGCAAGCTTCCAGAAGCCTTTATAAGCCACAACCTCCATAAGGTCTGCCACATTGAGATCCGTCTTTTTATAGCCCTCCCTCTTAAAGCTTAGAACGGCATTAGGACCAACATCAATGGCCCCGTTAATCATGCGGGTAAAATGGACCCCAAGGAACGGGAAGTTGGGATTTGGCACAGGATAGATCAGATTTTTGACGAGGCTGCTTTTCTCCGGTTTGAGCATGAAATACTCGCCCCTGAATGGCACTATTTTAACATCCGTTTTCAATCCGGCCAGCTTGGCGATCCGGTCTGACTGCAGGCCGCCGCAGTTTACATAGTAAGCTCCCCTTATCTCTCCCCTGCTGGTCTGGACGATTACTTCCTGAGCCGTTTCGTCAATGGCTAATACTTTATGATTCAGCAGGATGTCCCCGCCTTTTGCTGTAATGATCTCAGCCATTTTTTCCGAAACCTTCTTATAGTCGGCAATGCCAGCCATTGGCACATGGATGGCTTTTTTTCCGTTCACATGCGGCTCAATTTCATGGAGCTCGCCATGGTCAATCATCCGGATGCCAAGGCCATTGTCTAAACCGCGCTGATATAGATCGTCCAATAGCGGAAGCTCGAAATCTTCGCTCGCGACAATGACTTTTCCGCAGATATCCACTTCAAGACCATGCTTCCGGCAAAATTCCGACATGGATTCGCTGCCTTTTTTGGCAAGCCTGGCTTTATAGCTTCCAGGTTTATAATAAATTCCGGAATGGATGACGCCGCTGTTATGGCCCGTCTGGTGGGCCGCCACATGGCTTTCTTTTTCCAGGATGGCCACTTTCGCAGACGGAAACCGGCTCATCAGCTCCATTCCTGTTGACAGGCCAACAATGCCCCCGCCAATAATGATGTAATCATACATGATCCTCCACCCTTTCTTTTATTTATTGTCTATCCCACAGGCTTCTGCCAATAATTCGATGATATGGACCACACGCACCTTTTCTTCAAGCCCTTCGCGTTTGACCCCGAGGCACATCTGCAAATGGCATCCAGGGTTGGACGTGACGATGGTGTCCGGCGAGATTTTTTGGACATGTTCCATTTTGGCGTCGAGTATTTCCATGGACTCTTCATAGTGAACAATATTATAGATTCCGGCCGATCCGCAGCACATATCCCCTTTCGGAAGCGGAACATATGTAATGCCTGGTATGCTTTCGAGGAGCTGAACGGGATCATCCGCCACCTTCTGCACATTCAGCAGATGGCAGGATGGCTGATAGGTCACGGCGCCTGTGAGTTCCCGGCTAAAATTGATTCCGAGTTTGTTCAGTATTACACTTACATCCTTATTCTTTTGTGCGAACACCTTGGCACGCTCTGCCCATTCCGGGTCATCTGCGAGAAGATGATCATATTCAACGAGCATCGCACCGCAGCCGCCAATCGCATTAACCACATAATCAAAGTTCACTTTTTCAAAAGCCGCAATATTTTCCTTCGCCAGTTTCCTGGATGTTCCCGTATCTCCGCTATGGTTCTGCAGGGCACCGCAGCAGGTCTGTTCTTTGATCACAGTGACTTCGCAGCCTGCATGCTGAAGCAGCTTGATGCTAATGTCATTGATTCTGGCAAAAAACACATCCATAATGCACCCTGTAAAAAAAGCGACGCGGGCTTTCGGCTCACGCTCAAGGCTATGGATGCCTGTTCTCAGCTGTTTATTTGGCATTTCCACAGCCGGAGCTATTTCTTCAAAAGCACGAAGCTGTTCGGGAAGTATGCTGAGCACCTTGCTTTTGCGGGCAAACGAATCCATACCCGTTTTTTGATAGGCCCGAAGTGAAGCTCTCATGGCTGCCAGCAATTTTTTATTCGGCAAGGCCTTCTGCAGAGCCATGTTTTCCATGAATGGAGCCGGCACTTCGACAGCCTTTACTTCCTTAAATGATTCGAGAATTTTTCCATATTGCACATTGGTTGGGCAGGCTGTTTCACAGGCACGGCAGCCAAGACAGAGCTCCATCGATTCTGTAATTTCATCGATGGTTATCTTCCCTTCCGCTGCCATTTGTACGAGATTAATCCTGCCCCGGGGGGAGTGCCTTTCCTTCCCCATGGTGGCGTATGTGGGACAGGCCGGGAGACAATAGCCGCACTGGACACAATCGAATGTTTCTTTATAGGCAAGCTGGCTAGTCATGGACTAACACCAGCTTTTGTCCTTTTGTCTCGGGAAAAATCTTTCCCGGGTTCATAATGTTGTTCGGATCCCACGCTTTTTTCATTCGTTTCATCATGTCCAGACCCGTTTCCCCAAGCTCCATCTCCATAAATGGCGCCTTCATGGTCCCGATCCCATGCTCGCCTGAGAGGGTTCCTCCCAATTCAATCGCTGCTGTGAAAATTTCTTCTACTGCTTTTTCCACCCGCTTCATTTCTTCTTTATCCGTTTTATCGGTAATAATATTCGGATGCAGATTTCCGTCTCCAGCGTGACCGAATACAACTAAGTCAATTTCATATTTTGCTTTGATTTCCTGAAGCCTTCTGAACATTTCAGGAATCTTGCTTCTTGGAATGGTGGCATCCTCCGATATTTTCGTCGGCTTTTTCCTGACGATGGCCGGCGAAACGAGTTTTCTCGCTTTCCATAAGCTCTCAGCAGATTCCTTATCCCTGGCGATGATAGCTTCCCTTGCCCCGACTTCCAGACACACCTGCTTCACCTGCTCGCTTTCATCCCTGATGGCGATTGGGTGGCCATCTAGCTCAATCAGGATAATGGCATCCACATCAATTGGAAGACCAATCGGCTGAAACTCTTCCACCGCCCGGATGGAAGCCTGGTCCATGATTTCCATTTTGGAAGGCAGGATGCCAGAAGTGAGCACCGCCGAGATCGCTTTTCCGGCATCAATAATGTCATCAAATATGACCATCATCGTCTGGGTTGCCTGCGGCCTTGGAATCAGCTGAAGAGTGGCTTCTGTGATGATGCCCAATGTCCCTTCCGAACCCACAATCAGCTTCGTCAGGTCATAGCCTGTGACATTTTTGACCGTCCTCCCGCCTGTCCGGATGATGTCCCCTTCTGGCGTGACGATCTCAAGGCCCAAGACATAATCCTTTGTTACCCCGTACTTTAAACCGCGCGGCCCGCCGGCATTCTCGGCAAGGTTCCCTCCAATTGTGGAAACATGCGAACTGCTTGGATCTGGCGGATACATCAGCCCATGCAGCTGCGCTTCACGGTCAATATCAGCTGTAATGACACCTGGAGATACAATCGCAACGGTATCCTCCGGGTCGATGATCAGCTTCTGGGTCCACCTGGAAAAATCAAGGACCATCCCGCCATGGACAGGGAGCGGGCCTCCGCTCAGACTCGTTCCCCTGCCCCTTGGATAGACTGGTATTTTCAAGTCATTAGCGATCTTTACAATGCCTGCCACTTCCTCAGTCGATATTGGCTGCAGGATGATCTCCGGAATATAGGCTCCAAATGATCCATCGTATGAATAAGAAACCAGGTCTGCTTTTTCAAGCAGAATGCGCTTTTCTGATCCCATGGTGCTTTTCAGCCGCTCAACAATCTGTTCAGTGATCACAACGGCACCTTCTTTCCTTTCCCTTCGTTCACCTTCAATTTCTTTGTCACATTCTCAAGATGCACTCGCATCGCCTTTGCCGCACTTTCTTCATCCTGTTCTTTAATAGCTTTGAAAATGCTCATATGCTCCTGATATACCTGTTCGCGCTTTGCCGGAAGACCCACATTCTTCTTAAGGGAAAAGGCAATTGCTTTTCGGTACAGATCATCGATATTTTCCATTACCTGTATCATGAAACGATTTTTCGTTGCCTCGATCAGGTGTTTATGAAAATTAACGTCTGCCAGATCGCCTACCGCTTCAGGATTCGTCAGCGTAATTTCAAATTGATCGAGCGCCCCCTTCATTTTTTCCAGGTCGGCCTCATCACGACGCAAGGCAGCAATCGCTGCTGCCTGTGTCTCCATAATCATCCGCATTTCCAGGAGCTCAAAAACCTGCTCTACGGGAATGTATTCTATCGCTAACGAACCAAGCATGTCTGCCAAATTAACTTCTTTGACAAAGCTGCGGCCGCCTTGCCTGGATTCAATAATTCCGCTGGCAGATAACACGCTTAATGCTTCTCGAACAGGCGCACGGCTGACGCCAAACAGTTTGGCCAGTTCATTCTCGGATGGCATAGGCTCATTTGGCGAGAACTTGCCTTCTTTTATCATTTCCTTCAGCTGATCCAGCACCTGGGCCGAGATTTTTTTCCGTTCGATTTTCATTGATGTTAGCTCCTTATATGGTGATTTCGACTGAACTGCTTTTCTTTACTCTGATGATGTGGAAGAGAATCGCAAACACACAAAGCCCCAGGCCGGCAATATCCGTGATCATGCCTGGTTTAATCAGCATTAAAGCCCCAGCAAACATTAGGACTCTTTCAACAATCGTCAGCTTGGCATTCAGGTAGTTTCCAAGTGAACTTGCCAGGGCGTAAATGCCCAGCGTGCTTGTGATGACCACTAGTGCGACTGATAAAATGGATATCGTTTCTCCCTCTGCTGCCTGAAGCAGAATAATAGGGTTATAGGCAATCATGAACGGGATGATAAAGCCCGGAAGTGAAATTCTAAGCGCCTCCCATGATGTCTGCATCGCATTGGCGCCAGCCAGTCCTGCTGCGGTATATGATGCTAGAGCCACAGGCGGCGTAATGTTAGACAATGCACCAAACCAGAACACAAAGAAATGTGCAGCGATTGGATTAACGCCCGCTTCCACAAGTGCAGGAGCTGCCGTAACCGCAACTACGATGTAAAGAGCTGTGGATGGAAGCCCCATGCTCAAAACGATGCAAGTGAGCATGACCACGATTAAAATAAGCCAAAGCTGGCCGCCCGTTAGTTCAACGATATTATACGCTAATGTCGAACCAATTCCTGTCATAGTAACAACGCAGATGATGATTCCAATGGCTGCGCAGGCAATCCCGACTTGAATGGTTCCTCTTCCGCCTTCAATGAAAGCTTCGATTGTTTTAGAGATCGTGATTCTTGAAGACTTGTCCTTTGCCAGCCAGCTTGCCACTATGACTGCACCAATTCCGGCAAATCCGGCAAATAGGGCTGTTTTCCCCATTAATAGTGTTGTGATGACGACGATGATCGGAATTAATAGGACGCCGCGTTCCTTCAGGATTTGGACGACATCCGGTATATTTTCTTTACTGATGCCTTTTAATCCCAATTTTTTCGCTTCAATGTCAATAGCAAAAATCAGCGCAATATAATAGAAAAAGCTTGGTATGATTGCTGCCAGGATGACCGTTGTATAAGAGATTCCAAGGAAACCAGCCATGATAAAGGCGGCAGCGCCCATAATCGGCGGCATGATCATTCCGCCTGTTGAAGCAGCAGCCTCTACGGCACCGGCAAACTTAGGCTTAAGGCCGATTGATTTCATTAATGGAATCGTAAAAGCTCCTGTTGTTGCAACGTTGGCAACCGCACTTCCGCTCAAAGATCCTGTCAGTGCACTGGAGATGACGGCTACTTGAGCAGGGCCTCCCCGCTTTCTTCCTGCAATGGCCAAGGCCAGATCATTGAAAAGCTGGGTAGCACCGCTGACAGACAGGAAAGCGCCAAAGAGGACAAACATGACGATGAACGTGGAGGCCGTCGAAAGCGTTAATCCCAATACACCCTCAGTCGTCATATAAAGACGGTAAAGCAGGCGTTCCAATGAAAAGCCGGCATGCCCGAATATCCATGGGAAGTATGTTCCAAACAGGGCGTATACAATGGCGCCTCCACACAGAATCGGGATAAAGACTCCAACTGCCCGTCTGGACGCTTCAAGCAGAACGATGATCGTAATGGCTCCAAAGACATAATCAATCATAATCGGCTGTGAGCCCCGGTCAACATGAATCGTTGTGTAATTCAAAAGCAGATAGCCAAGGCCTGCAATGGCAAGCGCCGCAAATACATAATCAAGTGCTGTAAACCTTTTTTGATTGGAAGATTTTCCGGCAGGATAGTAGAAAAAAGTCATGACCAGCAGGATGCCCAGGAAAATCAGGTTTCTATAAATCTCTTGAATGTTGGATAATCCATTCGAATAAATAGCAAAAACAGAAAACAGAACAGCAATGATGGCAGCCGCTTTTTTGTATGGGCCTTCCAGCAGACGCATGCCGCCGCCTGCTTCTTTATCCAGATTGGCTGGCTGTACAATAGGTTCGCTTGTTGATTTTGTCATCGTTTTCCCTCCTTTATTTCGCTTCCGGCGGAATTAGATTTTCAGGTATATCAAGACCTGCTTCTTTAAAATATCTGTACGCTCCGGCATGCAATGGAACAGATACGCCATCAAGGGCCGTTTCCAGTGTCATTTCCTTGGCAGAGCTATGAACCTCATACATTTCATCCAGATTTTCATAGAGCGTTTTGGTTAAAGTATAGATGGTTTCCTCATCCATTTCCTTCGTTGTGGATAAAAGGTTCGGCTGGGCAATGGTGTTGATATCTTCGTCAATCCGAGGATATGTTCCTCCAGGAATCACATAGCGGTACCAGCTGTCAGATACTGCATTAATGGCATCCAGCTGTTCATCGGTTACTTCTAAAATCGATGCTTTGACATTACTTGCATACATATCTGTTACAGCGGAAATCGGGATTCCTGCCGGAAGCGATCCTCCATCCAATCTCCCGTCACGCATCGCGGAAACCGTGTCACTGTAGCCAAGATACTCAGGAGAAATATCCTTTTTCGTAAGATCAAGGCCTTCCATCATCACAACTGTGGACTGCTCAGTACCGCTTGCCTGCGGCCCTACAGAAAATTGTGTTCCTTTTATATCGTCGATGGTTCCGCTGTTGATTTTGCTGTTCATCAGAACGAAATGCTCCACATTTGGCCAGAGCATGGAAATCGTCCTAAGATCCTCATAACGCTTCCCTTCAAAGGAGCCATCCCCTGCATATGCCTGAGACGAAATTAACCCCTGAAGAATGGCAAGCTGTGCTTCCCCTTCACGAAGCAGTTCAATATTTTCAATGGATCCGGCTGAGGACTGGCCGCTAGCCTGGATTTTCTCACCCTTTAAATGACTGCTCCATACATTGGCCATTCCAACCCCAATCGGGTAATATGTACCTCCTGTTGAAGCGGTGGCAACGGATACGAATTTTTTATCCTTGTTCTCGGCCGCTGTCCGCACGCCAACAATGACAATAAAAACAAGTGTCAGAACCGATATGATAATCTTCCACTTTTTTTGAATCATAAAATCCTCCCTTTTCAGTTAAAATGTAAGCGCTTTTTCAAACTTGTATTACAAGTATACAAGATTACAGGTTTTGAATTCAATCAAAATTCAGATTTTTTGTTTTATTTCGTGAAATCTTATAGCCTCATCCCTTGATATTTCTGGGTTTTCGAATATTAAAATAGGAGTATTTACCTGGCAGAGTAAACAAAAAAAGCCATTTTCTATTTTCAGAAAATGGCCTTTCTTTTATAACAGCTTACCCATATAGTATTCATCGACAAATTCACCGTTTATCATAAGCGAATGTTTTTTAATGCCTTCTATTTCGAATCCGGCTTTTTTGTAGAGGGAGACACCGGCCTGATTGTGGATAACCGTTGTAAGTTCCAGCCTGTGGATATGTTTTTCACACGCCCAGCGTTCGAGCTCTTCAAAAAGCTTCGTGCCGATTCCCTGGCCTCTGTGTTCACTGAGGATGCCTGCAACGAGATAGGCTGAGTGCCGGTTTCTCCGTGCAGCACCTCCAATGGCCATTACAAAGCCGATCAATCGGTTATCTTTTTCCGCTGCGATGATGGTCGAATGATCTTCTTTTTGAATGGCTTCGATTCTTTTTCTTTGTGCCTCGGCTGAGGTCTTTCTTTCACCTGGCTCGAAAAGCATGTAGTCTGATTCGTTTTCCACTTTTGTGATCAGTTCGGCCAGGGCCTCGGCGTCAGCTGGTTTTATGTGGCGGATGATCATGAGGATTGCTCCTTTTTTATTTTTTCATAAGACCTTCAACAAAATCTTTCAAAACATGTACACCATATACACAGTCATTTAATGACGTCCATTCCCGCGGATTGTGGCTGATGCCATCCCTGCTGCGGACGAACAGCATGGCGGCCGGCATTTCAGTTCCGACGATCATGGTGTCATGGCCGGCGCCGCTTGGGATGTAAACGGGTTTAATATCGAACTTCTCAAGGGATTCTGCTATACCTGCCTGCAGGCTTTCATCAATTGGCAAAGGTTTGATTTTGGCATTCAGGTTCATTTGCACGTCAATACATCGTTCCTCTGCTATTTTCACCGCTTCGATCTTAATTTGATCAAGCAGCTGATCACGGGTTTCTTCAAAAATATCCCGGATATCCACTGTTAATATTACTTCCTGTGCGATGACATTAAAGCCATTTGGATGTACGTTCAGCTTTCCGACAGTCGCAACGGCCGTATCACTGATCTGCTTTGGAAAATTCTCAATGGCAGCTACAAACAATGAGGCAGCCACCAGCGGATCTTTTCGTCCAGCCATCGGCGTATTTCCTGCATGCCCAGCTTCTCCTGTAAATGTTACCTCCAGAGAAGCTGGTCCTGCAATGCCTTTGACCACTCCAACTGGCTGATTCTCTCTTTCCAGCAACTTTCCCTGCTCAATATGGACTTCCACAAAAGCTTCGATTTCACGCCTGTTTTTTCCTGCCTTTAAGCACTCTTCCGCACTGCTGCCATATTCGGTCAATACTTCCCGAAACGACTTGCCATTTTCATCCCGCAGGCTATCCATTTCTTCCGGCTTCAGTTGCCCCATAAATGCCCGGCTGCCTGTTAAGCTGCTCTTGAATCTCGAACCCTCTTCATCTGAAAAAATCACAACCTCATACGGCTTCTCCGGTATGTATCCTGTTTCTTTCCATGACTCCGCAACTTCCAATGCTGAGAGAACTCCTAACGGCCCATCGAAATGCCCTCCATTTGGAACACTGTCAACATGTGAACCGGAAGCGATTGAGGCGCCTTCTGTTTTTCCTTCCAATCTGCCGAATACATTTCCTGCTCCATCTGCAGTCACAGTAAGACCAGCGTTTTTCATCCACTTGATTACTAGCTCTTTCGCTTCTTTCTCTTTGGCAGAATAGCCCGGGCGTGTCACCCCGCCGCTATCCATGAGGCCTACCCTTGAAAGCTCATCAAGTCTTGAGGCCAATCTTTCGCCGTTTATGCCTGAGCGGGTCAGTTCCTGGTCATAATCTTTTATTAACTGTTCATATAGGTTCATGGGTTTCACTCTTTCTTATTTGTTTTTTCTCTGTGAGATTAGCAGATTATTGATGGGACGCGAAGTGACCGATATATCTTAAAATCGACCGATAAAATGGCACTTTTGACCGATATATCAAAAAAGCAACCGATAAATTTCAAATCTGACCGATAAACCTATGAAAGTGGCCGATATATTTTGAGGCAGTGCTAAAAAATGACTGATGCAGAGCAAAAAGCCCGGCAGATATCCACCTGCCAGGCCAAAAATTATTAAATAATCCCCTGCATCCGTAAAATAATTTCGGCAATGACTGCAGATCCGATGAAGGTTCCGAAGAACACAAAGACTGCAACAATAATGCTTCTCCAGCCCAGCTTGGAAAAATCAGCCCAGTTCTTTCCGATTGAGATGCCTGCATAAGCCAGAATTGGGGTAGCAAGAGCCAAAATATTGACCTGAGTGGTCCATTCGACAACATATTCAGATCCCGGTACTCCGGGAATGGAAACGATGATTCCGATAATCCCGATATATCCGACGCTCGGGATATTGCCTGGCAGCACTTTTTCAAGAATCAGGCCCAGCACACTGATGACAATTAAAACAAGCATGCCCGGAATGGCTGCAGACGGCAGGATATCATAGCCTACCCAGTTGCCGATCAGCGCTGAAAGACCGAATATACCTAAAATCAGAAACCACTCTGTTATATTTTTAAGCATGGATATCTCCCCCTTTGTCCGCAGCCTTTTTCTCTTTGCGTTTTATCATAATGCTGTACAGCTTTTCAGTAAGAGGCAATCCAATGAAAATACTGGCATACAGACCCGTTGAAAGTGAAAGCAGGTTACTGGCGCCTGCGAAGGCAACAATCTGCGCCTCCATTTCAGGGAAGGCAGCGACGAGCGATCCGCTGGCAGCCGCCATCATGCTGCCGCTTCCCACCCCTGATGCCATCGCGAACGACAGCGGATGGAGTGGGGTAATGGTGGCCAGGAATCCGGAAATCAATCCCAGGAAGGCAGCACCAAACACAGTACCGAAAATATAAATAGCCATTACTCCTCTGCCTTCTGGCGAATCAAATCCGTATTTATTCATAATCAGCCCGACGTTCGGCTCCCGGCCAATCGAGTGGGTCATGCCAATGGCTTCTCTTTTAAAGCCAAGAAAAATGGCCACTGGCAGTGCAAATAAGATCGTTCCTAAGTTACCAAGTTCCTGCAGCAATAATGATGGACCCGCCGCAATGATTGCCTCGATTTGCGGCCCAATCGTTACGCCAATTTTGGCAATTAAAAGAGTAACCCCAAGCACGATGAGGGGCTCTGCATTTTTAGCCTGTTTTTCCTTAATAAGCGGAGTGAAGTAAAGACCCAGCCCCAGGAAGAAAGCATAAAGCATAGGCAGCAGCAGAATTACCCCTGCGCCTACTTTAAAGCTGATCTGTCCAATCGCTTCAGTGGCCGCAACCAGAACTAGCACAATGGCATGCAAGCGCCAATCTTTTAAAATTTCTGTCTTTTCATTTTTCATGTTTTCCCCCCTAGATTAAAAGATTACTAGATAGATCCGCATACAGCGGAAGAATCAAGCTTGCCCTTCCCTTGCTCCATCGCCTTTTCATAGATATCGCACACCAGATGACCCAAAGGAGAATCTTCGCTATAAAATTTGGCTGTTTCTTTGTATAAGTGAATATCCTTATTCATGTGCTCTAGGCTGAACAGCACATTCTCGTATGTATGCTGAAGGATATTCTCACCGAATACGGTCAGGACGCGATTATGTGCAGACCCGCTTTGAATGACTTCCGCCAGCTGAGACCGGCTGACACCTGCCTTCTCACCCACTGCAAGGACCTCCCCCAGGCCAGCAGTCGTTAAAGCAACCAGCATATTGTGGCATAGCTTCGCCACCTGGCCTGATCCTGAAGGACCCAGCAGAAAGATATCTTTTCCAACGCTCTCCAGGACCGGGCGAATGTCCGGCAAATATCTATCGTCTCCCCCAACCATTATAGTCAGCGTACCGGCATCAGCACCCTTTGGTCCCCCGCTTAACGGACAGTCATAAAAATAGATGTCTTGCTCCTTTGCAGCCTGATTCAATTCCTGGGCTGTTTTCGGGTCTATGGTGCTCATATCCAGCACAAAACTGTGAGGCTTTAAAGCAGAAAAGACTCCGCTTCCACCCATCATAACATCCTTCACAATACTTGGTCCAGGCAATGAAGAAATTACTAGATCCGCCTGTCTTGCTGCCTCGAATGGAGAAGGCTGGGGAATGGCCCCCAGCGCCTCGCATTTCACCAGTGCATCCTGACTGGGATCATAAGCAAACACCTTATACCCGTTTTTAATTAAATTTTTCACAATGCCCTTTCCCATGGCCCCGCAGCCAATTACGCCTATGTTTTTCATCCTCTCCCTCCTTAAGGTTTTATATAAACGGTTTTTGTATCAAGCCAGAAATCCAATGCCGTGCTGCCCTGTTCACGCGGCCCGATGCTGGATGTCTTTTTGCCGCCAAACGGAAGCTGGTTTTCATAATGGTTGGATGGGATGTTCACATGCGTGACACCTGTTTCAATTTTCCGGACAAAATCGAATGCCTTCTGAAGGTCATTCGTAAAAATGGCGGATGACAAGCCAAAGTCCGTATCATTTGCAAGCTCAATCGCCTCTTCGTAAGAATCCACTTCCATCACAGCCACAACCGGACCGAAAATCTCTTCCTGGGCGATTGTAAAATCCTTCGTAACTTTACTGAAAACTGTCGGAGCGACGAAATAACCATTCGCCATATCGCCATTTGTCAGCTGCTTTCCGCCATATTCGAGCACCGCTCCTTCTTCAATGGCGCTATTCACATAATGGAGATACGTATTCAATTGATGCTTATTCGCAACCGCACCATTGTCATATCCCTCCTGAACCCCATCGCCGACCTTTACTTGCTTCGCTTTTTCAACCAATAAATCGATGACCTTTCGAGAAATGGACCGTGGCACAATCACGCGGCTGGTTCCCGTACAGCTTTGGCCGTTATTGTAAAATCCGCTGATGACCACACTCTGGACAGCCTCATCCAGATTGGCATCCTCCAGTATGATCGTCGCATTCTTCCCGCCCATTTCAGCCTGCATTTTTCCGCCATGGGCTGTCACAAGCTTGCCAAGATGGATGCCCACATCAGAGGAGCCTGTAAACGAGACGGCCTTAATTTCCGGATTGGTTCCAAGCTCTTTTCCCACGACAGAACCCGGTCCTGTGATCATATTCAGCACGCCCGCTGGCATTCCCGCCTTTTCAAACAGCTCGACTACCTTCACTGCAATTAGAGACGTGTCACTTGCGGCCTTATAGATGATCGTATTTCCCGCCAGCATGGAAGGTGCAATTTTATAAATGGCGATTCCGAGCGGAAAATTAAATGGCGTAACGACAGCCACCACTCCAAGCGGCTCCTGAATCGTGCAGGCAAAGGTTTTCGGATCAATTGCAGGCACGGTTTCACCTGAAATCCGATTCGCCTCGCCGCTGAAATGCTTCAGAGCCTGAACCGTTGCATCCACTTCCTTTCGCCCTGCCTCGATCGTTTTGCCGACTTCCTTCGTAATGATTTCAGCTAATTCCTCTTTTTCCTGCTGGATGAGAAAGATCAGTTTAAAAAGGATGTCCCCCCGGCTGATTGGAGATGTATTTTTCCATTCGGGAAAAGCCCTCTTTGCACTCTCGATGGCTTTTTGCACATCAATCTCATTCGATTTCTGAAAGTAACCCAGTACCTCAGCTGTATTAGCTGGATTCACACTCGGATACGTCTCCCCTGTCACAGAAGGAATCCATTCCCCGCCCATATAATTGTAAAAAGTTTCTGCACCAGCATTGACGGCCTCAATTTTCTGGCTATTAACCTCTGTACTCATCCAACCTCTCCTTATCATATCAAGTTTATGTTATTATAATATTTAGAATATTCTATGTACATGTGCCAACAGCCAAATAATCCTTCTATTCTTTGTGACAAGCACCAATTATGGATTTAAAAAATCAAAGACCTGGAATGCCAGGACCACTGTAATCCAATCTTCTTTCCGTGAAAAATCCAGCTGCAGCTCGCTTTCGATTTTTTTCAGCCGGTATGCAAGGGTATTGGGATGGATATGCATCTCTTCTGCTGTTTGTTTATGGCTTTGATTATGTGCCAGAAAGGTTTGCATCGTTTTTAAGTATTCAGGCTCCATTTTTATAAGAGAGCCTATTTTATCGGAGACAAATTTTTTCAGCAAGCTGCGGTCTGTGTTGAGCCACAGTCTTTCAGCACCAAGCTCAGAATAGGTGATAAAGGTTTTGTGCTGATGGTTTTTAGCAAATGATAAAGCTTCGGCAGCTTCCTGATAAGTATCAGTCATATCTGTCAAGGCAACCTCTCTGCCCAAACCAATGACAGTTCTGTTCACTTTTCTCTGAATATCATCAGCCAGAGACTGGTCATACTTTTTCCGTCCATTCACCAGGAGTGCTATGATTTGGTTTGATTTCGTAAAAACGATTGAGGTTTCACAGTATTTCATGATGATCTGCTCGATCGATCGAATGAGTTTTTCTTTTTGAAGGATGGAGGCTGCATCCCATAGAAAACCAGACTTGCAGTCCACCATCATACAGGCGATGCTGCTTTTCTCATTCATGCGGAATTTTTCCAGAATCCTTGCATTCAGGCGTCCGCCATTGATTAAATCATGAAAGGCCTCTTCCCTTAGATGCATCTCTTTTTCAAAAAGCGTATTCTGCCTTACAAACTCCAGTGACAAAGCCGTTGAAGCACGCTCAAGAGCGGCCTTCTGGATATTCGTCAAACGTTCAACTGGCTCATCCAGGAGGAAATATCCGAAAAGTTCGTTGGAGTTTATGATCTGAAATGAACTGGATGGATTTAATGGTGACTCTGCAAAGATTACGGGGGAGCCCAAAATGTGACTTATGGTATCCAGGATATACGAAGTCCCCCTTCCCTCCAGCAGAATCTTCGTGAATTTCCGGTGGATATCAAGGGATTGGCTCAGTTCCTCATTTTTTCGCCTCACTTCTTCGTAAAGCTTCGAGTTCATGATGGCAATAGCCGCCTGATCTGCCACCACCTCCAGCACTTGAAAGTCGGCTTCAGTAAACTGTACATCCTTGTCGAAGTTATCCACCACAAGCACGCCGATGCAATTCTCCTTATAAACCAATGGGACAACGATACCGCTCTTCACATCCCGCTGGTAAACGCCATTAAAAAAATGAACATAATTTGTCTCAGACATACTGCTCATATGCTCCCTGAACTCATGTCCTGAAGCAATGACGCCCTTTTTAGTCAGAAATACCTGCCCAGTCAAGGATTCACCAGGCTCAAACTTCACCTGGCTCATAAAGCCTGCCTCCACCCCAACCCCGCTGGAAAAATGCAATAATCCATCTTCCTTTAACGTATAAAGGATGGTCGTGTCAGCATGGTCTAATAAATCAAAGGCAGCTTGTACCAGCCTCTTTAGAATCTCCTCCAGGTCAAGAGACTGGGTTAAACTGCGATTAATTTCCAGAAGGCTTGATATTTTGTCCTGCATGATGGTCATGGCTGTTCTCCTTTCTATCATGATAGTTTAAATCTATTATAGGGGATATTGTGTACAAAATGGCCTTTTCAAAATGGTTTTTCCTAATCTGGTCTTTGAAAGTTTAGGCTCTGCCTGAGTTCACAATTAGACTTTGGAAAGTTATTATATAGGTAGAGAAAATGCATATAGGAGATATCATGGCTAAAATTAAGTATCTTGAAATTTATAATGATTTAAAAAATAAAATAGACAACAAGGTGTATGCGTTTCAGCAGCTGCTTCCATCTGAGAATACCTTGATCAAGCAGTATGAATGCTCCAGGAATACCGTTCGGCGGGCGATTGCCAATCTTGTTTCCGATGGGTATGTCCAAACCATTCACGGGCAAGGCGTCCGTGTGATTTTTCAGGAACTAAGGCAAAAAGAGTACTTGTTTGGCGGTATCGAGACGTTTAAGGAGTCTTCAATTAGAAACAAAAATAAATACCGGACTGAAGTAGTTTTTTTTGAAGAAAGAACCGCAGATGAACAACTAAGACAGATAACTTCCTTTCCAATCGGGATTGAAATCTATCATTTGCAAAGGGTCCGATACCTGGATGGAAGGCCTTTGATTATGGATTATAACTATTTTCGAAAAGATATTGTAAAAGGTTTAAATAAGGAGATTGCAGAGGATTCTATTTATGAATACATGGAAAATGAGTTAAAGGAAAGCATCATTACAACGAAAAGAATGATGACAGTTGAAAAGGTAAATGAGCTGGATCAAGCCTATTTGAACCTGATAGATTACAACTGTGTCGCCGTTGTCACCAATTTTACTTACAATTCGGATGGAGTCATGTTTGAGTTTACTCAGTCCAGGCATACCCCTGACTCCTTCGTGTTTTTCGAGCAGGCACAAAGGATAAAATAAAACGATCCCCGGCCATAATGGCCCCAGGGATCGTTCTTTTTATGCTCTGGATTCTTGAACCTTAGCCGCCAGGTAAATGAACGCGCTAGCAGTCCAAGTAAAGGACGGATCTCTTAACCCCTCACCTGTCAGGGCATTAAAATTTTCTGAAAATCCATTCTGATGAACAAGCTTACAATATTTTTCACTTATGGACAGCGCTGCCTCCATTTCGCCGCATCTTTCCAGTGCATCGATTAATATAAGCGTCGTTGGTGCCCAAATGGCTCCGCGCCAATAGGCATCATCCTGGTAAAGACTGCTGTCGACCGCTTCTGAGGCAATGCCCCATTTTGTTGTATATTTGCCGCTCGTAATGGTTTCCACCATTTTCTTTCTTGCAGAAGCCGGCAGTTTATCTGCGATCAACAGAGACATGAGCGGCAGGAAGCTCGCGCTTTCGATTACTTCGCCTGTGGACATAACACGTGCGACAGGAAGATCATCCACAAGGAAGTAAGAACAATACAGATCGGTCAGCCGTTTTGATTCCTGTTCCCAATGGCTCTTCTCTTCTGATTTTCCAAGCTTCTCCGCTACCATCACAAGCATATCCATATCCTTGATTAGAAAAGCCGTCAGGTCTGGCGAATCAATGATGCTGGCATTTCTAAACACCGTACTATTATCCTGGCCCGAATCATTGCCATGATGGTATTCTGGGATGCCATCTTCATTTGAATCTTTATAAGTCAGATAAAATTGCACCTGTTTCTTAATTTGACGGTAAATGGCCTCAAGCTGTTCGGCTGAAAACTCCATTTTCTCCATCATTTTAGTATAAGTCCACCCGTGCACTGGCGGTTTGGCAAAGTTCCAGCGGATTGTCGAGTCACTGAGCGAACCAGGAATTTGCCCAAGTTTGTCCTGATAATCAAATAAGACAGCCATTTGGTCCCAGGATAATTGATTATCCACACCAGCCAGAGCAATCGCGTTGAAACAGTGATCCCAGCTCCATGTGCCAAGGAAATAATTATTCGATACAAACATCGTATCCCTCTTCAGGTAGCCTTCAGGTTTCACAACTGAGGACCAATTAATATACGCTGCATTGATTTGGGTATCCCTGTATTCTTCAGGAGCTTCAGGCAGTTTGCTGCAATAGTCCTCAAATGCTTTCCTGCTGTTTTTAAGGGCTTGCTCAAAGCTGTATTCCCGATCAGCCGGTTTCCCTCCATGGGTAGGCAGGTCTTCCATCACACATAAAAATCCGCTGCCGTCAGCAGATGAGATATTAATAGCGGACTGATTTTCCGCCTCATTCGTGCTCCCTCTGCTGTCCATATACACATCTTGATTCAGGGAAACGGATCCGCTTGGGCAAAAAATCATGAATTTAGTTAAATTCTTATAGCTGTTGACAATGCAGTATTCGCTGCCCTTTCTCCCCAATAAATAATTATATTCAAAATTGTAGACAGGCTGTGTGTCCAAACGCAGCCCAGCCTTCTCCCCCGATCCTTTGATAACAATCCTTGAATCACTGTCAAAACAGATAGAGATTTCACCGCCGGAAAATCGGATGATGACAAGGTTATAGTCTGCTATGTATTCATAATCAACAGGTGCTCCATTTACAGTAGGAATCAGCTTTAACACATTCATATGGCTTCTTGACTTGCCTCTTAAAGAGTTTAAAAAAAGGCCAGTTTTCATTGCCCCCTCTTGCTTCTGAAAGGCAAGAGCCATATAAGAGCCATAAAAGCTTAACGGTGTTTTCGTTATATCCATGATAGCCGGACACTCCTTAAAAATTTTTCAAAATTATTTGTATATACAAGTCAATTATATTATACTAAACTTGTTTAAACAAGTTGGTTATTTATGAAAGCCATTACATAGTGAGGTGTAAGCCAGATGTCAAAATTAAATGAAAACGTTTCCTCCATTATCGAAAACATCGGAGGAGCAGAAAACGTTGTAACCGCAACACACTGTGTCACCCGGCTGCGATTAGTGCTGGATAACGAGGAACTAGTCGACGTGAAGAAATTGGAAGAGAATGACCTTGTAAAAGGAACCTTCTCAGCAAGCGGCCAGTTTCAGGTCATCATCGGCCCTGGATTGGTTGAAAAAGTATTTGCCGAGTTTGTGAAGCAAACAGGCACAGAAGAAGTTTCTTCAGAGGAATTAAGAGAAATTACTTCTAAAAAGAAAAACGTCCTTCAAAGAGGAATCCGAGTGCTCGCAGACATTTTTATACCAATCCTGCCTGCCATCGTTGCAGCCGGTTTATTAATGGGACTAAATAATGTACTAGCAAACCCTGGCATCTTTTATGAAGGAGAATCCGTGCTCGATGTTCATACAGAATGGTCCGGGTTTGCAGGAATTATTAATCTGATTTCAAATACAGCATTTACATTCCTGCCTGCACTAATTGCCTTTTCTGCTGCAAAGAAATTCGGTGGCAATCCTGTTTTGGGAATTGTTCTTGGCTTAATCATGGTTCACCCGGAACTTATGAATGCCTATGCATTTGCATCTGACCCAGAATCAGTCGAGCACTGGAATCTATTTGGTTTTGAAATTGCAAAAGTCGGGTACCAGGGACAAGTTATTCCAGTCCTTTTTGCGGCGTATCTGTTAGCAACTCTTGAAAAAAGTTTGAGAAAAGTCATTCCGGAAAGCCTGCAGCTATTGGCTGTTGCTCCAATCGCACTGATCATTACGGGCATTGCGACATTTACAATCATTGGGCCTGTTACTATGACAGGCGCTAACTGGATTACTGACGGTATTTTGTATCTGTTTGATGTATCACCAGTTCTGGCTGGGGCAGTATACGGACTAATTTCACCGCCGCTTGTTATTACAGGAATGCATCACTTATTCCTTGGTGTGAACCTGCAAATGGCTGGCTCCCTTGGCTATGTTACACTTTGGCCAATAGGCGAAACCGTTACACTTGCTCAAGGTATCGCAGCCTTAACCATGTTCTTCTTAATTAAAAACAATAAAAAACTCAAAAGTGTTTCGCTTTCCGCAACTGTATCAGCTTGGTTAGGCATTACAGAACCAGCGATTTATGGAGTTAATCTGAGATTCAGATATCCATTTATTGCGGTCATGATTGGCAGTGCCATTGGAAGCGCATACCTTTCCTTTATGGATGTAAAAGCCACCTCTGTAGGTGTTGGCGGAATGCTCTCCTTCCTTTCTGTATTACCGGAATACTGGAGCTCTTACTTTACAGGAATGGCAATTACAGCAGTCATCACGGTGGGATTAACATTGCTGTTTAGCAAGTCGAAAATATTTAAATCGAAGGAAGTTAAATCAGAAATGACTGAAGCAGCTTAAGAGTTTTAAAGAGCCCAAAGACAGGGCTTTCAGAAAAAAGACACCCTCATCACACTGGGTGTCTTTTTTCAGCTATATTTGAAGACATTGTATACAAAATTATAGGCTCCTTTTTCTTGCTTTTTATCATCAAGCAAGAAACCCTTCTATATTTCTGTCAAACTCCCATCCTTATTCCTTCTATTCCTCACTTCATGCATTTTTCCGTAAAAACTCTCCTCCAAGTCAATGCCAAAGAAGTTATAGAATTTAATCAGATAGGCCAGGCAGTCTGCGAGTTCTTTGCCAAGTTCTTCTTTTACTTGATCACTGGCTAATTGAAAGGCCAGTTCTTCATCCATTCCTTCTTCTGCATATTCGCGGACAAGGTTAAAGGCCTTACGCAGCTCTTCAGCAACCTCCGCTACTTCGGTTGTCAGAAGCATATAGTTATTTAATAGGGAATCGCGGCTCCTGGCATAATTCTCATTGCTGATCTCCCAGCCCATCTCTTCTTGATACTCTCTCATAAAGCTTTGCAATTCTTTCAATCTATTAACACCTCTTCTGATATATTCGACAAATTTCGGGTGGTGCCTGTCACCATTTATCTCTCTACCGTCCGGGCCAATACCGCCCCGGCAATGAGTCCCCAAACGGGTGCGCTGATGTGGAGAAAGCTTACGCCTGATAGGGTGACGATGAAGGCTGCAAGTGCGCTTAGCCGGTAGCGGTTTTCGGAGAAGCCCATTTGCAGGCTGGAATGCAGGACGCCAATCAGGGCGAACCCGGCCAGCAATGAAACGAATGCCTGCGGAAGCGATTGGATAAAGGGCACGATTTTCCATGCAAAAATGCCGAACACAATCGTTATTGCGCCTGAAACAACAGCTCCCATATACCTTTTCTCCCTTGGGCCTGAATCCGGCCCGGCACAGATGGCGCTCATCATGCCGGCGATATTGGCACACTGTCCGCCAAAGAAGCTGGTAATCACGGAGAATACCCCGCTTGATGAGACGATTTTACGAATAGGAGGCTTAAAATCCTCACTTTCGAGGGCCCCGATTCCCGGTGCAGCGTCATTGCTCAGTATCAGCATCGCAAGCGGCAGGGCAATCGTCACGAGCCCCATCCAGCTGAATTCCGGCATTTGAATAGACGGCAGGAAATAGGCAATCTCTTTAGCCGGATTTAAATCAGCTGACAAAAATAAGACAGCAAACGCAACCGCAACAGCCGCGAGCACCGGCGGAAACTTCCTCACATATCTCGTAAAAAGCAGGAAACTGATTAAAGCCGCTCCTCCGACAACAGGCATTTCCTGGATGGCCGGTACGAGCTTCACGACATAGCCGGCAACCAAACCGCCAAGCATGGATGCGATGACTTCTTTCGGCACCCAGCCAATGATCTTTGTAAACAGCCCAGAAATACCGACCAGAAAAATCAGCAGCCCGGACATCACATACCCGCCTATCAGCTCAGGGTACGAATATTGGGCAGTCACAGTCGCCAAAAAGGCCGCTCCAGTAATCGAATGCCCTCCTGTGATGGGAATCCTATATAGAAGCGGCAGGAGGATGCTGTATACACCTCCAAAAAAATAAACCGCAAACATCCAGTTAATCGTCTGCTGGTCAGTAAATCCCCCTGCTGACGCAGCCTGTAAAATGATCAGGGCCGGCCCCGTCATAACCAGCGTGCTTGCAATGATTCCCGATGAAGTGTTTTCCGCTGTCAAATCCCTTATGAACGAACGCTTCTGTACTTCTTGACTGTAACCGCTATGCCTTTCCTTCGGCAAACCCATTTTTTCTGCCCCCGACTTCCGATTATTTTACTTACTATCATGATTTTAAATCAGGTAATTGTCAAACTATTTCGTATTCTGAAATTTTAACAAAAAAAAGACCTCCTAAGAGGCCCCTAACTCATTCCGATTGAAATAGACATTTAAAACCTGCTTCAGGGATTGATCGATTTGCACCCATTCATCCAGCTTATAGTTATTCAGCACTTTCGCCAGGTTTGGCTTAATGCCTATCAATTTGATAATGCTGCCTGTCATGAAATTCAGCGTTTTAATCAGCTGGGTGAATTTCTCAATGCCTTTTCCTTCAATCTCCCCAACCGCTGTCAGATCAAAGAGAATTTCTTCATATTCGCCTGCAAAAACAGCTTTCAGGCAGCTCTCGGAAATAACGTTTATCTTATCTGGTGTAATGTCGCCGAATAAAGGAATCAGGCACAGGGTTTCCGACAGCGGAATAAACGGCCCGGACAGCTGATTTAAGCGGATCAGCACCTGCTCCAGCTCTTCTTTTTTCTCCAGTAGTTCAAAGTCGGTTGAGGACAGGCGCTGCTGCAGCTGCATCAGTTTATCCATCAAGCCTTCATTCGAGCTGTCTTTTGGCAGAAACAGCATATTGGCATGATCCTCGCTGTCCCATTGAATATGAACCTCAAATAAAGAAAGCTGTGTTTCCCTGGTCTTCATGTTCAGTTCCAGCTTAACAGGATCCAATCCGGGCTCCCAGCTGTACTGAATCAGCTTTTCAATGCTTTCCTCATCAATGATTCCTTTTAGATGCCCCTCACTCAGGTCAAAGCTTTCCCGTGCAATTGTGGAGTAGCTAACTATTTCTCCGTTCCTGTCAGCTTTTAAAAACGCAAGCGGAAGCGGCTGATCAAAATATTGCATTTTGCTGTCCTCCCGCTTCATAGTTTTGCAGCCAATCCTTTGTTTCCGGCAAATCCTTTAGAATGACCGTATGATCTGAGCAATAAGGAAGCAGGTCATACTTCTCTGCTAAACGCCCGCCAAGAAGAACAGCCGGCTTATGCGGCAATTTGGCAAATGCTTCGGCATATTCCTTCAGCTTCGGCAGATGATAGACGATGCTTACGGACAGTCCAATTACACTTGGCTTCCAGTCTTTTGCCGTTCTCAGCGCATATTCCAAAGGCAGGCTCGGGCCAAAATACTTCGTCTCCCAGCCATGCTCTTCAAAAAGGCTGTTGACCATTTTCAAGCCAATATAATGCTGTTCCCTATCCAGGCAGAGAAACATGGCTTTTTGGCTTGATTGTCTTTTTTCCCGCTGGTATGCGAGCTTTGAGAGCACAAAATCACATGTAGCTGTTGCCAAATGTTCATCTGCGACTGTGATCTGATTTGTCTCCCATAAAAAGCCGATGTGCTGCATCGCAGGTGTAATCAGATTTTGATAAACTTCTAGGCGCGATAGCTGCGGGTGCTTTTGAATGTTTTCCCAAACTTTCGCAGAATCACCTTGAAGCAATAAGGAAGCGAGTGTTTCAGGATGCTGCATTCTACACTCCTCCTTTCGCAAGCTCACCTTTCAAAACAGCAATGGCTTCCGCCAGGTAAAGATGGAACCTCTCTGCCTTTTCAGGAGAATCTTTATCTTCAGCGAGCACAGCCTGAATGATTTCGAAGTTACCGATCAGATGCCGGGTCTTCATCCCGTGCTTATTTAAAATGCCATCAAGCCAGACGGCATAATCAGTGAAAAAAGCAGATTGGTTCAGCTCATACGCTGTCTCGAGATGCTTCATATGATGATGGTTATCTTCGCGGCACTTCTCTTTTCCTTGTTCGCCAAACCGGTCAAGCAGGGAAGGCTCGCGTTCATAGATTGCTTCTGTAACACGGTGTACGACCTTTTCAAAATTCACTTAGCCACCACCTTATATTGCGAAACCTTCGGAACCACTGCAGCCAATTCCTGATCCGGATACTTTTTCTCTAAATCATGAATCCTCTTAAAATCTTCGCTCCGGACCCAGTTTAAATAGTTCTCCTTTGTATCAAAGATGAGCTGCACGGTCAATTCACCGGCGCGCTTATCATTCTGCAGCAGGAGAAAATCGATAAACCCCTCTGCCTGATCGACCGACCGCGAACGATTTTTATATATGCGAATGACTTCTTCCGACTTTTCATCGGGAACGTCAAATGTTGAGAATACGGTGTACATGAACTCTCCTCCAATTTTGGGAGTTTTCTGGCTTCTTCAGTATAACACACTGATTGGGTTTGTCATTTTGGAAGGGTTATAGGCAATGATGGAAGTTTTTCGTTTGCTGAACGAATAACTCTTTTCTATTAAATCTCTGATTTTTCTTCGTTATTTTGGATGATTAACTGCCATTTTCTCGCTGCTCTCCACATTCTCGTCTTTATTCCAGTTGATTAACTACCATTCTCATACTCTCTCTATTTTTTCCGTCGTTAATCCGGATGATTATCTACCATTTCCCTTCCTCTCTCCATTTTTTCGTCGTTAATCCGGATGATTATCTACCATTTTCTCTCCTCTCCCCACTTTTTCGTCGTTAATCCATCCGGATGATGATCTACCATTTCCCTTCCTCTCCCCACTTTTTCGTCGTTAATCCGGATGATTATCTACCATTTTCTCTCCTCTCTCCATTTTTTCGTCATTAATCCGGATGATTAACTACCATTTCCCTTCCTCTCTCCATTTTTTCGTCGTTAATTCGGTATCTACCATTTTCCTTCCTCTCTCTGCTTTTTCGTCGTTAATCCGGTTGATGATCTACCATTTCCTCTCCTCTCCCCACTTTTTCGTCGTTAATCCGGATGATTATCTACCATTTTCTCTCCTCTCCCCACTTTTTCGTCGTTAATTCGGTAATCTGCCATCTTCACCTACTCTCCAAGTTTTTCGTCGTTAATACCCATCCTCTGTTCTCAGTCTTAAGTCCGATGCCAAGATATGTCTCTGGCTCGTTATGGCTCTCGTTAATCCCGGTTAAGATAGTATCTGTAAGAATTGTTAAGTTTTTCCTGAAAACAAGATCGCATTTTGGCGAATTAGGTCGGACGAATTATTGAAAAATTAACAAAATAGTAGTTATTAGTACCTATTTCCCTCTGTATAATTAGATCTTGGGTGCAAATTTTCACTATTTGGGAGTAAGGAGAATGTTTATGAAATTATTAAAAATGATTGTGCAGAGAAAGATTTTGGTTGCCCTAATGACGGTGCTGATTTTGGCCATCGGGAGCTTTTCCATTTTCGAATTGGATAAAGAGCTGATGCCGCCGGTAACAATGGATGGCGCTTACGTGGAGGTCAGTGCCGGTGAAATGGCAGCGATTGAAGTGGAGCGATCGATCACCAACCCCCTGGAGCAGCAAATCAGGGGGATTGAAGGAGTAGAATCTGTTGACTCCACATCGGCGATCGGACGGAGCTCACTACAAATTACGTTTGATCAGGGCCGAGGGGATGATCTTTTTAAGGAAATAGAGACGGCTGCAAATGCCGCTAAAGGCGAGAATGCCGCAATCACGGATGTCACTTCCGGGCAATATGGGACAACGCAGACCTATGAATTCTATATGGACGTATCCGGCGGCAGCATGGAGGAGATGACCGCTTTTGCCAAAAAGGTCCTTGAACCGCGCCTGGAAGCATTGCCGGAAGTCCGAGACGTATCGCTGGCCGGGTTTCAGGAGCATGAGGTAATCATTGAACTGGACCGCAGCCAATTGGCCGAAAAAGGGCTGGATGCTGCAGCTGTGATCAGTGCGATTCAGCAGGTTAACAGCGAAGTCACACTGGGAGAACTCAGCAGCGATGCCAGCTCTCCCTCCCTCCGCTGGAATACAAAGCTTGAAAATGTCGAGGATGTACAGAATATCAAAATCCCCTCACAAAATGGGTTTGTAGATTTGAAAGATGTTGCAGATGTTCAAATTCAGCCGATTGAAAGCTCATCGTTCGTCTGGAAGAACGGCACGAAGGAATTCATCTTTGTCCAGGTTGGCCGTGCTGCAGATGCCACGCAAATTGAAATGGCAGCTGCGGTCCGCGATGAAGTGAAAAACATCCGCGAAGACGGACTGGTGAAAGGCTTTGAACTGAACGAAATGGTGGCACAGGCAGATTATGTGCAGGAATCGATTGATGGCGTGACCAGCAACATTTTAATCGGCGGTGTCATTGCCATTGCCATACTGCTGATATTTTTAAGGAATGTAAGGGCCACCTTTATCATCGGCCTGTCAATCCCCACTTCCATCCTGCTGACATTTACGGCGATGTGGGTTTTTGATTACAGCTTTAATATGCTGACCCTGATTGGGCTTGGCCTCGGAATCGGGATGATGGTGGATTCTTCGATTGTTATCATTGAATCCATCTATCGTAAGAAGGAACAGGGACTTGGCAAGCTTGAGTCCGTTTTGGAAGGAACGAAAGAGGTTTCATCAGCGGTTATTGCTTCGATGCTCACTACGATTGTGGTATTCCTGCCGATCGGCCTGATTGGCGGCGAAGTCGGCACATTCATGATCATGCTGTCTGCTGTTGTAGCCATTACATTGATCAGTTCGGTTATTGTCTCGTTTACTTTGATCCCTTCTCTTTCGGAAAAAATGCTGAAGCTCCGCAAGTCGAAGAAGGAGCACAAAGAAGGGCCGATTATGCACCTTTATAGCCGGATTGTGACCTGGACCATCCGGAAAAAGCGCTACAGTTTTGCGGTCATTGCGATTTTCTTCCTGATGTTTGCCGGTTCATTAACACTTGTGACGAAAATTCCGATGACGATTATGCCCGATATGTTTAACCGGTACACAGAGCTGATGGTTGACCTGGAAACGGGTATTTCAATTGAAGATAAAGAAGACATCGCTCAAGGAATCAATCAGAAACTGCAATCGATTGAAGATGTAGAATCCAATTATGTGATGGACAGCGGCGGCATGTTCTATACGATCATCAATATGACAAAGGGCGATGACATTACAAGAGAGCAAAAAGATGTCAATGAAGACATTATGAAGGAACTTCGCAGCCTGTCCGATACCTTTCCAGTTGAAAATGTCCAGAGTGCGATGTCGGCCGGCGGCGGATCACCGGTTCAGGTGAATATTATGGGTGAGGAATTTACAGATCTGCAGAAGCTTACCGGAGATTTTACAGAGGAGCTCGAAAAGATTGACGGCATCGTCGGGGTGACCAACTCGATGGAGCGCACGTCAGAGGAGCAGGTTGTTGTTTTAAAAGAAGAAGCGATTGAAAAGGCAGGATTAACCCAGCCGCAAATCAGGCAGTTTATTGAGCAGGCGTTCATGGAAATGCCTGTCGGGGAAATGGCCATGAACGAAGAAAATGTGCCGCTTGCCTTGAAATGGGCCGAGAAAACAGATTCCAGGTCAGATCTGCTGGATTTAAAGGTTCCAACTGTCCAGGGCGAGAAAGCATTATCTTCCTTCATTGAATTGAAGAGTGTAGATACACCAAATGAAATTTCCCATCATGACGGGGAGCGCTTCATCTCCATTTCAGCTGATATTGAAGGCAAAGACCTTGGTGCCGTGAACCGGGATGTCCAAAAGCTGATCAATGATTTTGAAGCCCCTGCTGGCTATAGTGTGGCAGCTGCCGGGGATCTTGAACAGCAGCAGGAATTAATCATGGATATGGTATTTGTTTTAGCGATTGCGATTTTCCTTGTATACCTCGTGATGGCTGTACAATTTAACCACCTTGGCCATCCGCTGATCGTCATGTCTGTCATACCGATGACCATCGTCGGCGTCATTCTCGGTTTGTTCCTGACTCAGATGGAGCTTAGTGTAATGTCTGGAATGGGAATTGTCATGCTGATAGGGATTGTGCTCAATAACGCCATCCTGCTGATCGACCGTACGAATCAGCTCCGCCTGGAAGGCTTCTCGGTTGAGGATGCACTTCTGGAAGCAGGCAAAAACCGGATCCGGCCGATATTCATGACCACTCTGACAACGGTTGGCGGGATGCTGCCCCTTGCTCTGGCATCGGGAACTTCCGGCAACTATCAGGCGCCGATGGCAACGGTCATTATTTCCGGCCTGCTGTTTGCGACCTTTATCACGCTGCTGCTGATCCCGGCGGTTTACCGCTTGTTCACCACGTCCAGCCTCCGTTTTGGCTGGCTGAAGAAAAAGAAGAAAAAGAACAGCAGTGATGTTAAAGTGATTCCGGAGACCGTTAATTAACATAGTTCCGCCCCCTCAAAAACTGAGGGGGCTTTTGCGGATATTTCAAGCACTATGGACAAGGGGCTCTTTCCTTTTCACTTTCCCCTCATATATTAGTAGGAGAAAGGAGTGAATCCCATGTGCCAATATTGTGTTGAAGAATATTATTACAAGAAGAAGGTCTGCTGCCAAAAGAAGGACAAACATGAACATCACGGCTGCAAGAAATGCACGAGCGATTTTAAACCTCATTGTTCCTGTAAAAAATGTTCTGACGAGCATAAACACTGTTCCTGCAAAAAATGTTCCGATGAGCATAAACACTGTTCCTGCAAAAAATGTTCCGATGAGCATAAGCACTGTTCCTGCAAAAAATGCTCTGATGAGCATAAACACTGCTCCTGCAAAAAATGCTCTGATGAGCATAAACACTGTTCCTGCAAAAAATGCTCTGATGAGCATAAACACTGTTCCTGCAAAAAATGCTCTGATGAGCATAAAAGATGCTGCTGCAAAAAATGCTCATCAGAATGGCATTGTTGGTGCTGCAAGAAGTGTTGCCATAGTTACGACTATTAATCCGTAAAACAGCGGCCAGCATTGCTGACCGCTTACTTTAATTTATCAGCCGCACGCTTTAAGGACAGCATTAAAAGGCGGACGCCAAGAAAAAAGAGGACAAAACCGATGAAGGAATAGGTGTGAGTCCAATTGATAAGGACAAACATATTCAAAAAGCTGAATAACGGTTCAAAGATATAAGCAAACATGATTCCAAGGCCTACGGCTGCAAAGGCATAGCTTTTCCACGTACTGAAGTACTGATATATCAGCATGCCTGAAATGGGGATCACCACAAAATCTGCAGGCAATAATGGCGGAATAAAGTGTAACAGCTTATCCGGATATCCCCACAAAAGAAAGTTCACTCCCACAACATCAAGAAAACAGGCGAAGATCGCACAAAGCAGCCCGAAAGCAAGTATTTCAAAGAACCGCCCCTTATCCACCAGCCTCCACCAAATAAAAAACGGCAAAATGCACGCAGCCAGCAGCAGCCACCAATTAAAGCTGAACAAATCCTCCTTCAGCCAATGCTCAAGAGAAACATCTCTAAGCTTTTCCCTAATGCTTTGCTCATCTTTATATGTAGGAATGCGGCTCATCTTATCACCTGCCCGCCCGAGTTGGTATCATGTTATTCATCTTTCCCCATGGAAGGTGTTACATACAGTAAGCCGATGGTTTTAGTGAAATATTGGCGGGTTTGCGGGGTAGAGGTGCAAATATTCTGCTGGTGGGCGGAATTGTTGATTGAAACGGCGCATACAGTTTTCACAAAAAGAAGCAGCTGGCAGAGCCAGCCGCTTTCGATTCTATCGCTGTCCAGTATAAATGTTAATCGCATCTCTTAAAAACTCGGCTGCACCTGGGCGGATTTTATCATAATAGGCTTTAAACCTTTCATCTGCCACATACATTTCACCAAGGCCGGCGTGGGCCTCTTTGCTGTATTCACTCCAGTAGAAGGTGATCCACTGCTTGTGCAGATCGGCAGCTTTTTGTGCAAGCTCGCCTGCCGGATCGCCAGTTTCCATGGCCTGGGCTAAGGTTCTGTTCACCTCTTCGGCCAGTTTGGTTACGGCCTCATGCTCCTCCTGGGTCATGTTCATGAGTTTGGCATTGGACTTATCAACCGTCTCATCGCCATACTTCTCACGGATTTCTTTTCCGTATTGTTCCTCATTTTCTTCAATCATTTTCTTTTTGAATCCTTCAAACTTCTCTTTGTCTGACATGGTCGTTCTCCCTTCAGCTGATGCTATCGTTTTTTCTACATTCGTAATAAGCAGATCGAGCTGCTTTCTTTTCTCAAGGAGTTTCTCGCGGTGCTCCTTCAGTGCATCCGCAGTATCGAAAGAGGGTGCTGTGATAATTTCCTTAATTTGATCAAGGCTGATGCCAAGTTCTCTGTAAAACAGAATCTGCTGCAGTCTGTCAACTTCCTGCTGGCCATAAATCCGGTATCCTGACGAATTGGTTCTTGCCGGCTTAAGAATGCCAATTTCATCATAATACCTGAGGGTCCTCGAGCTGACCCCAGCCATCTGCGCAAGCTTCTGCACTGTGTATTCCATGCGATGGCCTCCTTTCAAGAAAAGCGGAAGCGCCTCCAGGTGAACTTCAACTAAAAACCGCCACGTCCTGTGCAAGCCCGACAGGCATAAGACGAATCACGCAGGAAACCTCCCAAAGCAAGCTTTGGTCGGGCGATGTATCGCTGCCGAAGCTTTCCTTGTCCTGATTTCTGAGTGATTTGGCTTATGACCCCGAGCTGCTCAAAGCATCATTCTCCGAATCATGCTCCTCGCAAGTAATTCATGGGAGCAAATTCATGATGAATACTGGCTAGGCGCTGCAGCTAGACATTGAAAAATGTTAGAAAGTACTTTCTGTTTATTACGATACACCTTTACGCAGCGTGAAGGTCAAACACTTTTTATAAAAAAATGATTAATCCAGCTTTTTAATCAGGAGAGCTGCGGTCGTCCTGGAAATTCTGCATCCTTCCAGGTCCGACTCCTTAATCAATCCCAGATCCATAGCGGATTTTATTTTCCCTTCATCAGGCCGCTTTTGAATCAGGTCGAGAAGATTCAGCTCCTCCAGTTTGCTGACAGTTGGAGCGGGATCGAATTTTTCTGTCCTTCTAATCTGCCTCTGCAATTTGTAGCTGTCAATCTTCACTTCTCCTTTTTCATTCTGTCCCACTGCTGTATCGAAATATTGGTGGAACATATCTTTGAGTTTATCGAGTTCGGCTTCCATATCCTTTTTCCTGCGGTTCAGCTCATCAAAACGGACCAGCATCTCTTTTGTAATCATGTGTGGATCGCCTCTTTTCTTGGATGATATTTCATCTTATTTTGGAAGCGGGAGATTTATGCATAAAAGCAGAACATATGTTCGAAAATACAAATACAAAAGATTTGATTTAAAATGGAATTTATCAGGAGAGGACATGATCCTTTTAAACATTTTTTGGGGAATACTCGTACTATATGTATTGCTCTCTCTCCTGATCCTTCCGATGCAATACCGCTTTTTAACCGCTTTATAAAAAGAAGAAGCCAAAAATAAAGCGAAGGAGAAAAGACAGGGAGATATGTATGACAATATGAGAGCAGGCGAGCTGGTTCTGCATGAGAACATTCAGGGAAACCCGGTCTTTTTTCTGGCTAATTTCCTGGCATCGGTTATCTACCGCTTTAAGCATTGACCGGTTTCGCGGATAAAACTTGGATTTCGCGGTTATATTGGGATTTTCGCGGATATATTTATTTTTTCGCAGTTATATGGAAAATTTCGAGTATATTTGGAAATCTTCGAGATTAAGTTACTATAAATAGCCTGGCGGGCTTCCGCCAGGCATCTCTTTTTACAGCAATTCCTCCAGCGCAATTTTCTGATACGCTTTAAAAAAGGAATCACAGTACATATCCCACTCTTCAGCCGCTTCCATGGAAGCTTCGCTGACTTCCCCGCACACCGGGCGCTGCAGAAGGTCAGTCAGCTGCCCGGCAAATCGATCAATCGTTTCCTGAGAAGCACCCTCCAGCACGTTTGCCACAAAATCAGCTGGTGGATACCAGTCTGTCACTCTCTGAATATCACGGTAAATTTGCGTCAGCAGCAGATTGCGCGGACCTTCCCACTGTTCATTGACGACAATATCACGGAAAATGCGCGGCAGTGAGGAGAATTCCTCCATGACACCATGGCCGGCAAAGACGGAGATGGCATCGTGCAGCACCTCTGCTCCTTCTTTCGTTGCACAGATTTTCTGCAGAAGCACAAGCTCCCTCAGGTTAAACAGCTGTTTTCTCAGTTCAATTGGCTGATCAACAGGAATACCGGCATTCAGCGGCTGATCAAGAAGCAGGAATTGATGATAGATTTTAAAAGCGCCTGCCGCTGTGCGGTGTGCAGCATTTTCAATTTTCTTCAGTGTTCTCGCTGATAGCGGGTAATCTTTTACCTTTTTGCCAAAAACAGTCCGGAAATCGCCATAGAGACTGGCTTCACGTGCTGCCCGGAGCATGAATCCTGCGCAGGCAATGCCGATTTCAAGGCGGGATAGTGTCAGGACGATGCCGACTGCAACGGCCACCCCTTTTCCTCCCGGGCCAACCGGGTAAGCAAGAGCCCCATTATACTGGAATTCCCCTGTCGGCAGCTCGGCCGTGCCCATTTTCCACTTGATCCGGTTGATTTCATACCCATTGCGTTTTTCTTTTTCCTTATCCCCCGGCAGCCATGACGGAACGATGAATGTCGATACTTTATCAGTGCCGGAAATTTTCGCGGTGACTACCGAATAGTCGGCATGGGCAACCGAACAGAAAAATTTATTCCCGTAGAGGCGATAGTTTTTTCCATCGGGAACGGCCTCAAGCACATTGGCAGGCAAATCCGATCCTCCCTGGATTTCTGTCATGAATTGGGCACCGATCGCAAAGTCTCCATTTAGCCCCTCTTTCGTATGCTGTAAAATTTCTTCCAGCTCCGGAATATTTTCATTCGGATATTGTTCAAGGAGTGCAATTAATCCAATCGTGCATGTCAGCGGACAGGCGACACCAGCTTCCCCCAGCTGATGAATCAGCATCCGCTTTGCAAAACTTTCCCAGGCTGGCATTTTGCTTGAAAAGAGACCCGTACCGAACACTTCTTTTTCCAGCTGATGCGTTTCCATTGGACGGACGACACGGTCAATGCGGTGATTGAAGGCATCAAAATGAAGCATATACGGACGGACATCCGGCCTTGCTGCTTTCTCAGCAAGGGTGTTCCATTTGGAAGAAACAGCAGGAGAAAAATGCTGCAGCTCATTATGTATCTGTTCATATTGTGAGCCTGCATATTTCTTTAAGGCCTTTTGCAGAAATAGATCATCCTTATACCAATCCAGATCGCTGCGCTTCTCTAAAAATTCATCAAATGTGTATGAATTCTTTCCTCTAATCTGCTGGCCCTGGGAAGTTATTGTCATGGAAAAATCACTCCTTTTATGATTGACAAATGCTAATTTTCAGAATTATTATAAAACTAAGATAACGTTAACGTCAACTAGGAGGATACATAATGACAGAAGAAAAGGTTTTTACCATCAGCGAGCTTGCGACGATGTTTGACATCAGCTCAAGGACGATCCGCTATTACGAGGAAATTGGCATGCTGATTTCGGAAAACCGGGACAGCCTGACCAAGCAGCGCACCTATACGAATCGTGAGCGCCGGCGCCTGAAGATGATTCTGCGCGGAAAAAAGCTCGGCTTCAGCCTTCAGGAAATCAAGGAGATGATTGATCTTTATGAATTAAATCCGGAAGGTGAAGCGGAAAAAAGCAGGATTATTGCATTCGCTGACAGCAAGCTAAAGGAAATTGAAGAGCAGATCATGCAGCTGCAAATGCTGCGGGAAGACATTCTGACTTACAAAGAAAAGTATGAAAACAGCCGGGTGAAAACATAAAATTATTCATTTTAAAAGGGGCTGATTGGAGTGGGAGCAACGATTCATGGAGTATTGGAGAGAAACGCAAGGAAGTTTCCGGAAAAAGACGCCTTTATTACGGCGTCGAATCGCCTTACATACGGAGACATGAACCTTACATGCAACAGACTGGCACGATATCTTCAGGATGAAGGTATCCGGCGGGGCGACCGGATTGCAGTGATGTCGCGGAATAATGAGCACTTCTTTTTTGCTTTTTTTGCCTGCATGAAGATCGGCGCCATTCCGATGCCGATAAATATCCGTCTGACACCGAAGGAATTGGGGGCTATTTTTCAAAATGCCCATGCCGTTGGGGTTCTGTATGAGGATGAGCTTGCTGAACCGGTGACGGCGTTAAAAGAGAATTTGAATTTCTATTTTTCGATTCAGGATGCGGTTGAGGCTTCTGCTCATTTTTCTGACGGCAATCTCGATGTGCCCATTGATTCGCGGGATGTCTGCGAGATTCTTTTTACATCCGGAACAACCGGAGTCCCAAAAGGAGTTGTGTTTAGCCATGAACGCATTCTTGCTATTGCCGCCGCGGTTTCGGTTAATTTCAGCTTGTCGCATAGTGATTCCATGCTTACCCTGATGCCTCTCTCCCACTCTGCTCCATTAAATACTTTCTTCATGAGCGGGTTTTACTGCGGCGCATCTCATGTGATCGGCGACTTTACGCCAAAAGGGTTCCTGAATTGGATTCAACAGGAAAAAACGACCTTCTCTTTTGCGGCACCGGTCGCCTATTTGCTTGCGGCCAAGGATCCGGATTTAGCTTCTTATGATTTATCCAGCATGCGTGTTTTTTCATATGGCGGCGGCCCGCTGGCACTGGCCTCCTATCATCATGTAAAAAAAGCATTTCAGAACGAAAACTTCTATCAGGTTTACGGGCTGACGGAAGCGGGACCGAATGGAATTTTATTATATCCGGAAGAGCATCTGGAAAAGGCCGGAAGCATCGGCAAAAATCCGACGGTTAATATGGAAATCCGGGTCGTCCGTCCGGATGGCACCGATACCACTCCGAATGAATACGGCGAGATTCTTCTCACAGGAGACAGCCTCATGCTGGGATATGATAATAATGCGGATGAAACGAATGCCGTATTGAAAGATGGCTGGCTCCATACCGGGGACATTGCCTATCGGGATGAGGATGGCTACTTTTACATTGTGGACCGAAAAAAGGATGTCATCATTTCTGGCGGCGTCAACATTTATCCGCGTGAAGTCGAAGAAGTACTCGCGAAGCATGACGCGGTTTTGGAATCTTGTGTGGTCGGTGTGCCGCATGAAGAATGGGGTGAAACCGTTAAAGCTGTCGTCGTGCTGAAGGGAGATGCTTCAGAGGAGGAATTGCGCGCATTTGCTGCTGAACATCTGGCTGAGTTTAAGTGTCCTCGGATTTATTCCTTTGTGGATGAACTGCCGCGGAATGCGAGCGGGAAGATTTTGAAGCAGCAAGTGAAATTGGTGCATGCATAATTGTATGGGGAATCAGGTGCTTGGGAAGACGCCTGGTTCTTTTTAATGTATGAAGGTTTTATTGGTACCTATTTCTCTGAATCTGATGGCTTTTTCAGCTGCATGAAAACGTCATGACGACCTTTTTTCTGGCCCTGGTTCCTTATTAGGCCTATGAAGACTTCATGACGGCCATTTTTCTGGCTCTGGTGCCTTTTTCGGCTTCATGGAGGCTTCATGACGACCATTTTTCTGGCTCTGGCTTCTTTTTCGGCTTCATGAATGCTTTATGGCGACCATTTTTCTGGCTCTGGCTCCTTTTTCGGCTTCATGGAGGGTTCATGACGACCATTTTTCTGGCTCTGGTGCCTTTTTCGGCTTCATGAAGGCTTCATGACGACCATTTTTCTGGCTCTGGCTCCTTTTTCGGCTTCATGAAGGCTTCATGACGACCATTTTTCTGGCTCTGGCTCCTTTTTCGGCTTCACAATGGCTTCAAATTATTCTCAAGGAATAACGACGAAAAGGGAGATCCATCATGAAGAATGATCGTTAATCCGTGCTATTAACGACCAAACAAGAGATATACCATGAAATATAGGAGTTAATCCAAATCATTAACGACCAAATGAGAGATGCCTCATAAATTATGGGAGTTATTCCGAATCATTAACGACCAAACAAGAGATACACCATGAAAAATGGGAGTTAATCCAAATCATTAACGGCCAAATGAGAGATGCCTCATAAAAAATGGGAGTTAATCCGAGTCATTAGCGACCAAATGAGAGATACAACATGAAAAACGGGAGTTATTCCCAATCATTATAGACCTTATGAGGGGTGCAGCAGAAATACTGAAGCCTTTCCCTCCCACTCAGTTGCCCTTTTTTCAGGTTTATGATAGAAATAGCAGGAATTCCCCCTTAAAAAAAGTATCTTAATAGTATAACCGAACGACCCAGGAGGCCATATGAAGTCAAGAACCGAGACCGAGTTGATGAGTCTGATTTTATCAACAGCACGTGGAGATGAGCGGGTGCGCGCGGTTATTCTGAATGGCTCGCGCGCGAATCCGAATGTGCGGAAGGATATGTTTCAGGATTACGATATTGTGTACATAGTTAGGGAAATGGAGTCCTTTACCTGTGATCATAGCTGGGTGGATGTGTTTGGCGAGCGGGTTATGATGCAGATGCCGGAGGAGAAGGTGCTGCCGCCTGCCGATGGGCACGGCCGCTTCCCCTATCTGATGCAGTTTATGGACGGGAATCGGATTGATCTGACTTTGATTCCTGCTGAAATGATGGATGAGCTGCTGGAGCCCGACAGCCTGAGTGTGCTGCTTCTGGATAAGGATGGATTGATTGGGTCCATTCCGCCAGCCAGTGATCGGGATTATCTCATCAAGAAGCCGGATGCTCAGGAGTTTGCGGATCTCTGCAATGAGTTTTGGTGGATTACAATGAATATCAGCAAGGGGCTTTGGCGCCGGGAGCTGACTTACGCAATGTTTATGTATGAGCAGATCAACCGCAATGTGCTGATAACAATACTGGAATGGAAGGTCGGCATCGCAGCCGATTTTACAAAGAGCGCAGGCAAAGCCGGCAAATATCTGCCCGATTTTCTTCCTGCCGAGGACTGGGAGCAGTTCGAGGCCACCTACTCGGACTCCGAATTTGAACATATTTGGGAAGCCCTTTTTACGATGTGCTCCCTTTTCAGAAAAACGGCCGTCGAGGTCGCGGAGAAACTGGGCTTCGAGTACCCATTTGAAGATGATAAGCGTGTAACAGCTTTTTTAAAGCATGTCCGCATCCTGCCTCCCGATGCATCATCCATCTATTAAAAAAATCCCCTTCAAACAGGGGATTTTTCTAGTTATTCTTCAATTCGAGCTGTTCGAACGCAGACCAGTTCACCATTTTTTCAAGAAGAATGGAGATCAGGACGCCCATGAGAAGCCCGTTGGATAAGAATGGCTGAATTAAAACCGGCAATTCTGCGAACACCGTAGCCGGTGTATTCATCAAGCTGATGCCGATCAGGACGGGTGCGGCTAAACGAAAGATGGTGTCTGAGTTGAACACTTTTCCGCTTAAGCTGTTGAATGCAGTCCCGAACAGCTGAAGATACGCGACAAACAGCACGGCGTTCCCGACTGTTACCGGCATGCCGGCCAGCCATGAACCCAGGTGCGGGATCAGTCCAATGACCGTCAACAGCGCACCCCCAATAAAGAAAGGGGTCCTCATTAATATTCGCGTACTCTGCAGGAATCCAATCGATGAGGTAAACGGCGTATAAGGCACGAGGCCAAACCCGCTTCCAATCACCGTGAATACCGCGGTGATAAAAATGGAGCCGCGGTACTCGCGCTTCCCGGATTCTTTTTTAAATAATCGGTCACTGGAACTAATCGAAGCGACTGTATTACTCAGGTTCATTAGACTGGCAAAAAAGGCGACTGCCACAATTCCTATTTCAAGGTTAGGCTGTCCCAGCGGAAACAGTGTAAAGCTCACATCTCCGGACGCTGTCCCCTGCACCGCTTCACCGGCAAACAGAAGATCATAGCCGATCCATCCTGCCAGCAACCCGATTAAAATAGAAAAATTGCTTATGATAGCGTTCCCTTTTAATTTTAATAAACTCACAAAAATGACGAGTGCAAAGGAATAAAGGGTGATGGGAACATCAATGGTGCCCTGTTCACTGACCTTCATCATGCCTTTGAAAAAGATGAAAATCAGCTGGAAGGTTAATAGGAACAGATAAACCGACATCACCATCGGGCTGAATATCGATTTTAGCAGAGAGATGCCGTTGAAGGCTGCTAAAATCAGTGTGACAGCTGAAGCGAGCAGCACGCCTGTCGCAATTCCGCCCCCGATTTCCGTATAGCTCATGCCAAGGGACGACGCCGACAGGCCAAGGTTTAAGATGACTCCCCACAGCAAGCCGGAATGGCCTTCCATAAGCGGATAGCGATGCCCTTTCCAGCCTTGAAAAATGGTCGCCAGTCCCGTAAATATTAGCGATGCTCTCAGCATCATCGCAATCGTTTCTCCCGGAAGCCCGAAGACTGTTCCAACCGAAATCGGGACCATCACTGTATTGGCAAAAATAAAAAATAGCCATTGAACAGAAGAAAATATCGTTACGGTACCAAACCGTTTATCCAAGGTATCAACACCGCTTTCTATTATTTCGTTACTCTAAAAATAAACCAGCTATTATTATAGTACAAATCGTGAAAAATTTCTTTGGATTTTTCTTGAAGAAAGTTGGAATTTGGGAGAAAGAGGAGCTGGAGCCCGGAATAACTGCGGCTGACCAATATATTGGAAATTTGACCGAAATAATAAAAAGCTGGCCGATAAAGTGAAATTTTGACCGATATATCCATTAATTGACCGAAATACTAGAGAGGCTGACCGATATTTTCAATAAATGTCCAAAATACTAGAGATGTTAACCGATATAACGGGAATGCAAAATAGGAAAAGCCCGCAAAATCCAACGCGGGCCCCCCTCCATTTTACATAAACCCGGAAAACCACAGTCCGAGTACGGTTCCGACATAGTTGCCGATGATATAGCCTAGTGTTCCGACAACGAGTATCGGTCCGATCAGATCCTTCCAGCCTTTGGCGATGGCCATGGCGGCAGCGGTGGTCGGGCCGCCGACATTGGCATTGCTGGCCAAAAGGATTTCTTCAAGGTCATATTTTAATAGTTTGCCTGCAGTTAAAGATACGGTCAGGTTCACTACGACGATAATGAACACAAACACCAGCAGCAGCGGGGCATTTTCGATAATCAGAGGGATCGATGCCGGGATGCCGATCACGACAAAGAACAGGTAAATCAGGAATGTGCCTATTTCCTGGCTTCCGTTAATAGTCTCGAAGTATCTCGGGAACATGGCCAGAGCAAGAAACGTCAGAGTGGTCAGCATCAAATACTTGTCTCCAAACAGCCCATTTACGAGATTGATAAAGAAAGAAACGTCATCCCCGGAAGGAATGGCTGCGTCCAGGAATTCAGCGATTTTAAAAGAAACAATCACAAGCAAAAAGGCTGTTCCAACGGATAACGCGATATCCTTTAAGGAGATGTCCTTCCGCTTCCAAAAGCTTTCCGCAAGTGTCTTCCCCTCTTCTCCTATACTGCCGCTTTCCACCTGGTCTACATGCGGCGTTTTAAACCGGCGCCGGAAAAAACCAATGGCTGGTACCATCATCAAAACGACGAAATAAATCGCCATCATTAAATTATCGGCGACAACTGCGGCGGAAACCATTTCTCCAGGCGTCTCGAATTTTGCCGCCATTGCAGCGAAGTTTACTCCGCCGCCAATATAGGACGCGCTGAGCATCGCACCAAGTTTATCAAGGACAGGTATATGATCTTTCAGCAAGAAGAAGCTGATGATCACCCCTGCCACTGTCCCGATGGAGCTGATTAGAAAGATAATCAGCAGCCGGCCGCTTTCCTGCCAGATTCTATTAATCTTCACATGAAAAAGAAGCAATGGGATCGCAAGCGGAATGATAAAAGTCCAGACTGCATCGTAAACAGGCGATGCTGTCGGAATAATGCCGGTATTGGATAGAATGATGGCGCCAATCAGGGCAACAATCGCTCCTGAAATTTTTGCTGCCCAGCTGTATCGCTGCTCCAGATAGATGCTTGCCGAAGCCCACACCACAATAATTCCCCATAGGGTTACATAATCATCGGCTTTAATAAGTGTCTGCTCCAATAGCATTTCCTCCTTTTTACAGTATCACTACTACTCATATTAGCCCTATCTCTTTTAAAATTCAAAATATTCAAATCGTCGTGAAGCAGTTTCGACAAAATTCGGGTGGTGCCTGTCACCAAAATTTTCTTTTTACTTTTTTGAAGCCGAAAGTGCTGTTTCGTACGTCTAGATTGCAGACACTTTTTTAGAAGGAAGGTTATTGCGTGATAGAAGTTAGAGAATTAAGCCATGCTTTTGAGATTGGCAAAAAAGAAAAGAAGACGGTTATACCTGTATTGGAGGATGTTTCTTTTTCAGTGGAAAAAGGCGAGATTGTCACGATTGTGGGCAGGAGCGGATCCGGAAAGTCGACGCTTTTGAATATCATCAGCGGTTTTATTAAGCCAAAGCATGGAGAGGTCTGGATTCATGGTGAAAAGGTCAGTGACTATAACGAAGGCAAATTCGCTAATTTCCGCCTGGCGAATCTCGGATTCATTTTCCAGAGCTTTCAGCTGATTCCGAGCATGACGGCTTACCAAAATGTCGAGCTCCCTCTCATTCTCAAAGGAGTGGCTGAAAAGGAAAGACAGCAGAAGACGGAAGAGACGTTAAAGCGGGTAGGTCTTATCGAATATAAAGATCATTATCCAAGTGAGCTTTCCGGCGGGCAGCAGCAGCGGGTCAGCATCGCCCGGGCGCTTGTCGTGAATCCTCCCCTCATTCTGGCTGATGAACCGACAGGCAGCCTGGACAGCGAAACAGAAAATGAGCTGCTGCAGTTCATTCAAGAGCTGAACCGCGATCTGGGCATTACGTTTCTGATTATTACGCACGACGAAAAGGTGGCAGCCATCGGCCATAAGACAATTGAAATCACAGATGGAAGGGTTATGGAGGGTGTGTTGGCATGAATTTAAAAGATCAATTCAGATTTGTAAGGCAAAATATGAAAAAGAATAAAACAAGGCTGTTTATGACGATTTTAGCCACAGCGATTGGATGTACCTTTCTGATTGTGCTGGCATCGGTCGGATTCGGGCTTCATAAATCGATCATCCAGGATGTAATGGAAGACAGCCTCGTAACGGAAATCCAGGTTCACGGCAAGGAAGCGGGCGAAGGAAATTTCCAGGGCATCAAAGATGAAGATATCAAACATTTTCAAGAAATCACCGGGGTAAAAGCAGTCACCCGCAGGCAATCTCTGCAGCAAAGCCCGATCTTTAAAACAGAGGATTATTCCGCTCAATCAGAAGCCGTTTCGGCCTATTTTCCGGAAGAAGTGAAAGCAGGATTCGAACTTTCTGAAGGTAGACTCCCGGAAAAAGAGAATGAAGTGGTGGTTGGCTCCTCCTTTGCGGAAGGTCTGTCTCTGGAGCCGAAAGAAGGAGAAAACGCCTTTAATGAGGACGGATCTATAAAAGAAGAATATGCCTACAAGGGTGAGTTAGTCGGTAAGACGATTGAAATGGAAGTGGTCAAAATGGAGGATGGCAAAGAAATCAAACAGTCCATTCCCCTTACCATAACCGGGGTCACGAAGAAGCCTTCTAAAGAGTGGATGCAGATCCGCACGGTCTTCATTTCCGAAGACATCTTTAAAGAAGTCGAAGCTTTCACCGGCACACCTGGCGGAAACCCGGAGCTGATTGAAGGAACGCCCGAGGATACTGGAAGGATTTACGACACTGTCAGCCTTTACGCTGAAGATGTCGAGGCTGTCACAGGTATCAATGACCAATTGAAAGACGGCAATTATATGGTTTATTCCATTGTGAACGAGATGAAGCAGATCAATATGGTTTTTACGATTCTAAAAATCGGCCTTCTCTTCATCGGAACCATTGCTTTGATCATTGCCTCCATCGGAATTTATAATACGATGACGATGGCTGTTACGGAGCGCGCCCCCGATATCGGGATCATGAAAGCGATCGGCGCCCATCCGAAAACGATTAAGCGGATCTTTGTCCTTGAAAGCAGCTATATCGGTCTGCTTGGCGCTCTGTTTGGCACGATTGTTGCATATGGAATCAGCTATGCGGTCAACCTGGCCCTTCCTCTCGTGCTGGAAAGAGTATTTGAGGAAGCTCCGCCTGAGGGCCTCATGCTTTCCTACATTCCTTGGTCCCTGACACTGATCAGTGTGGCGATTTGTCTGACAGTCACCATCTTCTCCGGCTGGCGTCCGGCCAAGCGCGCGACACAAGTGGATGTGCTTAAAGCGATGAGACGGGAAGTTTAATAGATAAAACATCGCTGGTCTAAGCCGGCGATGTTTTTTTTTATAGCTTGAATGCTTCTTCGCGAACCTTCTGCAAAAATTCCTCAACCACTTTCAGGTTGTTTTTATTGCCGCCAAGCTTCAGCATGGCCCTTCCAACGAAGTTGCCCCCTTTATTTTCCCCTTCATAAATAAACCTGGTGTGGGAGTCATCGATTTTGACCAGCGTAAATGCGAGGGTGATTTCAAAGGCCTTTCCCAATACAAAATGGATCTGCTTATGCTTTTTATCCTCTGTATCCTCATAAGCCAGTGTTTCGACAATATAAGTCTCCAGGCGATTGCCTTCTCTGTAGGTTTGCCTGTGCTTTGCCCCTGCTTCATTTTCCCTTTTTTCGATCAGGGTGTGCTCTTCGACCTTGGGCATGATTTTCTTTATGTGCTGGTCGGAAAACAAGCTCCATACCTTTTCAATATTCCTTTCAATCATGATTTCTTCTTTCCATTGAATCACGATTCTTCCTCCTTCCCCGATTCCAAAAAGGCATCGATTTCTTCCATTTGACCTTGAAGCTCTTCCATCTGCTTCTCGATCAGCTTTCTTTTTTGCAGCAGCAATGCTTCAAGATTGGCGAAAGATTCATCCTCCATAACGGAAATCATTTCCTGAATGGTAAAGCCTAATCTTCTAAGTTTTATTAAAAGGATAGCCAAAAAGCAGCTGCCGTCATCGTAATACCGGTAATTATTATTGGGGTCAATAAAAGCGGGCTCCAGCAGCTTCACTTCCGCGTAATATCGCAATGTTTCCTTCGTTAACCCGGTCATTTCCGCAAACTCGCTAATCTTGTACATCGCTTCCTCCCTTATATCTTAAACTGTGGGGTGCACCACACAGTCAATCCATTATTTTCAGTGTACATGAAAAAAGCCTTAACGGCATTGTCCGTTAAGGCCTCTGGGTCATTATGGGCTCAGCACAAATCAATGCACGGCTTAAAGCGGCAGGCACGACAGAAATATGGTTTTCCCCCTCGGCGATATCCAGCATGATATCAAGCCGCGAATCTTCCAGGCGGGTTAAACGCTCTGCCAGCTCTTTTACATCCTCCACCATGAATCGTTTTTCCTGAGCTCCGGCTGAAAAATAGATTTTAAGATTGCCATCTCTCAATCGGTCTATGCATTCCGATTCCAGCTCCAGAATACATTGCTGATTCCACCAAATTGAGGGGCTGCTGATCATATAGCTATGAAAAGCTTCCTGCTTTGTAAAAAGCGCATGCAAGCCAAACAGTCCGACTAAGGAATGGCCGAAGAAGAGGTGCCTAGCGGGATCAGCCTCAAACGTATTATTCACCTTCGGCTCCAGTTCCTGTTCCATAAAATGCAGGAACTTTTCCGCTCCCCCGCTCTTTGCCATGGCTCCCCATCCGCCCTCTAGTGGCGATGCTTTCCTGACTTACCCATTTAAAAATAAGGTAGCTGTTACATATTTCTTTGTCAGCGACTTGTAGTAGGCCGATAAAACCGTCAGTGAAGCCGTTACAAGAATATTGGAAACGATGTCTTTCTGCTGATCAGTAAAATCCTGAAAACTCTCCAATGTTTTCAATGCTTCTTTTTTGATGCATTGTTCTGTCTGATCGTGCATGCTTTTTTCGGCACCATTGTGCTGATGAGCTTTTTCAAAAATGGACGCGTAGGCAGAATAAAAAGGGATCGGCTCAATCAGGTCGTCTGTGCGGTCATCCAGATCATTAAAAAGGAGAGCAAGAATTTTCCGGATCGAATCGAAGTCAAGGGTCGCTTTCAGATCCTCCACCATAAAAAGCATGGCAGCCTGGTCGGCCGAATATTTCTTGCCGAGCTGCGGACTGCCAATCAGGTCCTTCACATCCCGCTTCACCCAGTTTTGCACGGCAGTCGAAGATAGATGGGTAAATTCGATCTGGTTTCCCAGTGCAACAATTTCATTGAGGGAAAAGCCGATTTTCTGCAAATCTGCCCGCAGCAATTTTTCAAATATAGCCGGCATTTTGGTATCCAGAAAAGACTCCGTTGATATTCCTTTCTTTTCGTGAGCGGCCGCCCATGCCTGCTGGAGGATTTGTTTGGGGGAATGCCGCCCTTCCCCCTTCAGCGACAGAAGGAAATCAGCCATGCTTTTCCTCGATAGCTGGAATAATTCCAAGATAATCAGCCCCTGCGTTCTCTTTTCGATGCTTTCATCCTAATGGTTTCAATGATAACAGTCAATGTCTATTTCCTTACCGCCTAGTTTTTACTTGTCATTTTAATTAAAAAATTGTATTATATAGTCAGATGACAAGTTCATATGAACTCAAAAAAATAGATTAAAGGGTGAGGAAATGGGTAAACGTATTTTTTACTTTTTATTGACGAACGTGCTTGTTCTATTGACGATCAGTATTATTTTCTCGCTGATTGGCGGAGGTAATTACATCAATGCCCAGGGCGGCATTGATTTCGGCGCATTGCTTGTTGTCAGTGCCGTGATTGGTTTCACGGGCTCCTTCATTTCTCTGTGGATGTCCCGCTGGATGGCCAAGAGAATGATGAATGTCCAGGTGCTTGATCCAAATGGTGCCCTTTCAGCAGCTGAACGCGAGATCGTGGAAAAAGTTCACCGCCTATCAAGAGCAGCAGGCTTAACACATATGCCTGAAGTGGGAATCTACCATTCCCCTGAAGTGAACGCATTTGCAACGGGTCCTACGAAAAAACGCTCTCTTGTGGCGGTTTCAACTGGATTGCTGCAGGAAATGGATGACGATGCCATTGAAGGTGTCATCGCCCATGAAGTCGCCCATATTGCCAATGGAGACATGGTCACCATGACCCTTCTCCAGGGGGTTGTCAACACATTCGTTGTCTTCCTTGCACGAATTGCAGCCTGGGTGGCATCCCGTTTTGTGAGAGAAGAAATGGCGCCGATTGTACACTTTATAGCAGTAATCGTGTTCCAAATCGCCTTTTCGATTCTTGGAAGCCTTGTGGTCTTTGCCTACTCCCGCCACCGCGAGTTCCATGCGGACCGCGGAGGTGCTGACCTTGCCGGCAAAGACAAAATGACACATGCCCTGCAGATGCTGAAGGCCTACTCCAGCCGCATCAAAGGTGAAGAACAGACAGCAATCTCCACTTTGAAAATTAATAACAGAAGCAAAGCTTCCTTGTTCTCGACACATCCTGATTTGGATGAGCGTATTAGACGTTTGAGTGCGAAGTAAGCAGTAACGGGAAAGGGTGCCCTCGCGGGGGCACCCTTTTCATATTCTTTCCCCTCCAACTCTCTGAAAATTGTTTGCCCCTCCATTATCCGGGTAATCTCCTAATAGACAGCTAAGGGAATTCCCCACCCAATATGGCTGAGGGTTTTTCAATCAAACGTTTGATTGAACCGATAGACCAAAAAACGCTCATTTTCATTGCCATCGAGGACCACCTCTTTTATCAGCTCAAATGGGGTGCTGTTTTCCAGATAAAAAATATAATCTTCTGAAGGGTAATATAAAATGATGTCTATTTTGCGCGGGTTCTTTTCGGCTGAGCGCAGGATGCTGTTGACGACTTTCATGAAAATCTGCACCGAAAACGGATTGAAAAAGTAAAAGTGGCTGTCCTGCGGTGTTATTTCATACTCCTGAGCCAGGATGCACTGAAAGCTGATTCTGTCTTTTTCCCCTTTGTAAGTCTGCAGATTTTCAATGGCCATACGGTAAAAGCCCTCACTCATCTCCACGCCGGCAGCATATGCCCGAAATGTATGGTGAATATAAAAAGGCAGCCGGCCTTTGCCGCAGCCGAAATCCACCAGCCGGTCGCCGCTTTTTAGCCCGTATTCGCTGAACAGTTTTTCCAGACCGTGATATGGAGTGGGCTCATAGCGATGGTAGTGGAAAGATTTATGGAATCCTATTTGGTCACCGCTTGTATGAATGTTGAGCATTTCATCAAAACTTTTCATGCTGGTTCCTCCGCTAAAAAATGCCTGCCGCCACCCAAATTGGACAGCACCAGGCATTGTTATATGAAGTATTTATTTCGCTTCATTCACTAGATATTCTTTTAATGTCTGCTGCAATGTTCCCTTTGTTTCCGCCTGATTCTCGAATGATACACCAGCGTGGATCATTTTACGGACAAGTTCAGCACGCAGGCCTGTAAGGACCGCGTCGCATCCCATCATTTTGATGCCGCTCAGGATCTTTTTGAAGTGAACAATAACGTCAATTTCCATATCGGCTATTCCGGAAAGGTCCATAATTAAAGTTTGGATTTTTATGGATGAGATATCCATCAGAACTTTCTCTTCAATCGTCTGAATCCGGTAAGAATCAATCATGCCAATCAGCGGCAGTACAGCGACAGAAGTGCTGACTGGAATAATCGGAACCGACAAATGCTCAACCAGTTTGCGCTGTGATTTAAGCATTTCATCTTTATAATCAGAGTAGCTGATGAAGAAGTTATTCAAAAATTGGTCAACATGATCATTGACTTCCTTTTCCATATTATAAAAGTCATCACCTACGGTCTGCTGCCCTTTGATTTTGTCAAACTGGTATAAAAAGTACCACACAGTGCGCCGGATGGCCTGTACCCATTCCAGCTTAAATGACAGCGTCAGGGAATGCTCCGCCCAGGCAACGCCTTCCTGTCTGGCAAAAGCAATCAGCTCTTCTTCTTTGTTTTCGGCCACATATAAAGCCAATTTCTCGGCATTTTTTAAAAGATCGATATTGCCTCTCTGGAGGATTTCATTGATTTTAGAGGCTACATTTACAGCCTCGGATAATAATTTTATCTGAAAATTCTCACGATTAACGACAATAAACCCTGCTATATCCTTGGTTTCCTTGTAAGTTGCTTCCATTTTAAGCACCCGCCCCTTTGTTTTACATACTATACACTTTTTTTTCTATCGCGAAAAATCCTTCTCTTGAACTTAAATATGGAAGAGATCATCATCATGCTTCCAGACCCCTAACTTTTTATACCCTTTCTAATTTACCCTTAAACCTTTAATTTGATTTTTTTATAACGAAAAAAAGCGCCGGAATTGGCGCTTCTTTTTAAAAAATCCCGGATGTGCTGATAAACACAACAACAATCGTAGCAGGAACCAGTACTTTCATCAGGATACTCCAGGCTGTGTACATGGCTGGCGAAAGATTGCTGCCGAGCTGGAATTCCTCTTTTACAAGCTGTTTGTCCATTCTAAAAGTAATAAATAGGGCAATCAGCAGGCAGCCTAGCGGAAGCAGGATGTTGCTGACCAGGTAATCGGTTGCATCAAAAATATTTTTCCCAAAAATGGTGAAGTCCCCAAGCAGGCTGAACGACAGCGCCGCAGGAATTCCGGCGGCAAACATGACAATTCCGGAAATCCAGGAGATTTTTTTCCGGGAATGCTTTCCGTTCTCGATGAATGCAGACACGATGATTTCCAGCATGCTGAACGATGATGTCAAAGTGGCAAATAAGAAAAGCAGCAGGAAGATCGCCAGGAACATTTCCCCTAGTGGGATCTGTGAAAAGACGGCCGGCAGGACCATGAACAGAAGCCCCGGGCCTTCCGTCGGTTCAAATCCGAATGCAAACACAACCGGAAAAATCGCCAATCCTGCCAAAACAGAGATAATAATGTTCATGATGACAACAGAGCCCGCTGAATTTGGGATGCTGACTTTTTTATCCAGATACGAGCTGTAAGTGACCATGCATGAAAAGCCGACAGCCAGTGCAAAGAATGACTGACCCAATGCATAAAGGGCAGATTCCCCTGTGATTTTGCTGAAGTCCGGGTTCAGGAAGAACTTGACTCCTTCCATTGCTCCATCCAGTGTCAGTGCGCGTACCACAAGCACGATAAAAAAGATGAATAATAGCGGCATCATATATTTGCTTGCAGCTTCAATCCCGTTTTGGATTCCGAATGTGATGACCACAATGTTAATAAGCAGAAAAGCTGCCAGCCCCATTAGAGTCCAGCTTGGCGTGGATGTGATCATGCCAAACAGTTCCGGATAGGCTGCACCTGGAGTGATGATTTGGCCGCCAATCGACAGGACTGTATAAATCAGCACCCAGCCCCCAACAACCGAATAAAAACTCAGCAGCAGGAAGCAGCCGACAACGCCCAGCTTGCCGGTAATGGTCCACGGACTGTTTGGCGCCAGTTTATAATAGGCAGACACCGCTTCTTTTTGTGCCCCGCGCCCGATAATAAATTCTGAAATGAGCATCGGAAGACCAATCAGAATCGTAAATACGATAAACATCAGCAAAAAGGCACCCCCGCCGCTCGTTCCGGCCACATACGGGAACTTCCAGATCGCTCCCAGGCCAATCGCGGCACCGGCCGAGGACATGATAAAGCCGAATTTAGATGACCATTGCTCTCGATTTGTACTCATAGTACCCCCCTGTTCTCTATTTTTATGTATGGCCCGATTCAGGAAGGCTTTCGGGCCCCGATTCCCCTTTTAATCCTGGATTACAGCTCTGTGCGGATATCCCAAAGTTCAGGGAAGAAGCGCTGATCCAATACTTTCTTCAAATAACCGACACCGGATGAACCGCCTGTTCCCATCTTGAAGCCGATGATCCGTTCCACTGTTTTCATATGGCGGAAGCGCCACTGCTGAAGCCAATCTTCGATATCCACAAGTTTTTCCGCAAGCTCGTATAACTCCCAGTACTTTTCAGGATTTTTATACACAGTCATCCAGGCTGCGCGGACAGAATCATTTTCTTTGTATGTTCTGGTTACATCTCTGTTCAGAATGTCTTCATCGACTGGCAGGCCTGCTTTGTGAAGCGCGCGGATGGCTACATCGTATAGGCCCGGCTTTTCGAACGCTTCCGTTAACTTAGCATGCAGCTCAGGATCTTTTTGGTAGATTTTCAGAACATGCTCAGTTTTATAGCCTAACGCAAATTCTACCATACGATACTGGTAGGATTGGAAGCCAGATGCCTGGCCAAGTGAATCGCGGAACTCCATATACTCGGACGGCGTCAATGTTGACAGCACATCCCATGCCTGAATAATCTGCGATTGCGTCTTTGAAACGCGCGCCAATCGCTTCTGTGCCGTGGATAAATCATTGTTTTCAATCGATTCGATAGCTGCACCCATTTCATGAAGAATCAGCTTCATCCACAGCTCGCTCACCTGGTGGATGACGATAAACAGCATCTCATCATGATGTCCGGAAAGCCTGTTTTGCGCGGAAAGGATTTTGTCGAGCTGCAGATATTCGCCGTATGTCATGTTGTTGGTGAAATCTGTGTGGATGCTCTTTTCAGAGGTTGTCGCGTTTACGTCCTGGTGTTTTTCGTTGCTCATGTTATGTCCTCCTTGAGTTTGGTTGTTGCCGTTCTCGATTCGGCCTGGTTCTGAGGCCTGGTATATCAGCAGCTGACCGATATATTGGAAATCTGACCGATACTATCATGTGATTGACCGATATAATGAAATTTTGAATGATATATTATTTTTTTGACCGATATACCTGCTGCGATTTGCGGCTGAACTTCATTTGGCCGGTAAATCCCGCATTTCGGCCGGTATTTTATAGAAATTGGCCGGTAATTGTACAATTTGGCCGGTATTTCCTTCAAATCGGCCGAATAACCGCCCGCACCGGGCTGCCGTCTCCGTCTTTTATCGGGAGCGGCAAGGCAATTAGTTCGTAATTTCCTTCTTCTACCTCATCCAGCATAATATTTTCCAGAATATGAATGCCATTTCGATATAAAGCATGGTGTGTTTCCATCTCTTTGCTGTCGAGCGCATCGACGGATGGCACATCCACTCCGATCAGGCGAACCCCTTTACTGCCAAGGAAGTCGGCCATATCTGGCGTCAGTTCAGGGATCCGATTCGGAAACACTTCCGAATTATTCGGAACCGCGGTCCTAAGCAGGACACGTTCCACACCTTCGAGATCAAATCCGTTCAGAACTTCTGAATCCACCGTTTCATAGGCAGATACATCAATCACACGCGCCGGCCCGATATACAGCTCGATGTCCAGGTCCAAGATCTTTTCGCCTTCGTCATTAAAATGGAACGGCGCATCGACATGGGTGCCGGTATGCAGGCTGGTCGTAATCCTGCCGATATTGACAGAGCCGGTTTGTTCTTTTGTAAAAGCTGTTTCATAGCTGAATGGCGTATCACCGGGCCAATGGGCGATGCCGCTCGTGAGCGGCTGTGAGATATCAATCCAGCCTTTTTTCATCATGCAACGACTCCCCGCTTATTTTCATATTGTTTGTATTTTTCCTCTTCCATGATGCCTTTTAAAATTTGCACCGTTTTCCACACTTCTTCATATGTGTTATACAAAGCAACCGGCGCCAGGCGGATTCCGTTTGGCGCGCGGAAATCCGGGATGACTCCCTCTGCCTTCAGCGCCTTGCAGATCCGCGCCGCTTCCGGGTGCTCCAGATAAATATGGCCGCCGCGCTTCTTCTCATCAAGCGGGTTGCTCAGGATAAATCCGTGTCCGTCAAGTTCATGCTGAATCAGCTCAATCATATAGCCAGTCAGTTTAAGAGATTTTTCCCTGATTTTTTCCATGCCAGCTTCATTAAACATGCTGAGTGACCCAATAATTGGCGCCATGCTAAAGATATTCGGCGTACCGATCTGATATGCGCCTGCATCTTCTGCTGCTGTCAGCTCATGTTCCATATCAAACTGCTTATCCTTGCGGGAGCTGAACCAGCCGGCAAGTCCCGGCACCCGGCCAAAATGGCGCTTGTTCACATACAATCCGCCCGTCGAGCCAGGTCCGCCATTCAGATGCTTATAGTTGCACCAGAACGCGAAATCCACATCCCAATCACTCAGGGAATGCGGGACAGATCCAACCGAATGGCATAGATCAAAGCCAATCTCAATCCCGCGCTTATGCGCTTCTGCAGTCAAATACTCCATATCCAGCACCTGGCCGCTTCGGTATAAAACACCTGGCAGGACAATCAGCGCGATTTCATCTGTCATCGCCTCGACAATGTCTTCTTCCCTCAGCGTATGGCCATCCGCGCTTTTCACCTGGACAAGATGCTCTTCAGGATCAAAGCCCTTCAGCTTAACCTGGCTTTGCAGCGCATAAATATCACTTGGAAAATTCAGTTCATCTGCCAGTATCTTCGTTCTTTTTCCTTCCGGCTTATAAAAAGTCGAGACAAGCTGGTGCAGGTTAACGGTTGTGGAACCGCTTACAATAACTTCCTCCGGATTTGCTCCCACGATTGGCGCCAATTCTTTTCCGAGTTTTTCAGAAAGATAGAACCAGGGATTGTCCCCTTCTGTCCAGCCGTCAATAGCATGGTGCTTCCAGGAATCCAGCAGTTCGAGGAGTGACTTTTCCGCACGTTTTGAAAGCAGTCCAAGTGAATTGCCATCCAGATAAATTCCATCTTCTTTTATATAAAACTCTTCCCGGTAGGACAGATCATTCCGTGCATCCATTCCGATTGCATACTCTCGTGTAATATCCATTGATTTCCAACCTTTCAGAATATTTATTATTTACGAAAATTATATTGTTTGATTGACACTATGTCAATGATATAATGTCAGTATAGTTGTCAGAAACTGAACGAAGGAATGAAATAAATGAAGAACCCGATCGATCAATTGCCGGCAAGGCAGCAGCAGGCCCTGAAAACACGCCAAAAGCTTCTCCAGGCCGGAAAAGATGTTTTTCTCGAAAACGGCTTCCAAAAAGCAACCATCTCCCAAGTGATCAAAAAAGCAAACACAGGCTACGGCACGGCGTACGTCTATTTTAAAAATAAAGATGAGCTTTTCATTACCTTAATGGAAGATCTCATGAACCAATTTTACGAAGTGGCAGAGATGCCCTTTAAGCCGCAGGCCAAAGAAGAGGCCTATGAAAATATTAAGAAGCAGGTCAGGATGTTCCTGCAGCTCGCGCTCGACGAACGGGATATGATGAAGATTGTTAAAGAGGCGATCGGTGTTTCGCCTGAAATCAACCACAAATGGTATATGATCCGCGAGCGCTTCATTGAACGGATTTTGGTCGATATCCGCTACGCCCAGGCGCAAAAGCTCGCCAAAGAACGCCTCGATCCAGCTCTTACTGCGAGGGGCTGGTTCTATTCGAATGAAATGTTCATGTGGGAGCTTGTGATGAATAAGGATAAGTATATGTTGGATGATGTAATTGTGAATTTGACGAGCATGTATACGGGCGGACTGTACGAATAAAGATATATGTGCCTCTTTTCAATTATATGTGCTACTTCCTATTCCGCCGTCTGTTTTAAAGATCAAAAAAGGTGCCTTCTCCCTCAGGAAAAGGCACCTTTTTTCAATTCGAAACATGCTCAGGTTCATTCGATGTAACCGTAATACTCCCTTTCGAAAGCTTCACAACCACATCCGAATCTCTCGCAATAGTCGGGGCATGCGTAACGACGATGACGCATTTCCCTTCTTCATGGGCCAGCGCCCGCGAAAGTCCAACGATTTCCTTAGCTGTATCTTCGTCCAGGTTCCCGGTCGGCTCGTCCGCCACAATCAGCTCGGCGTCACAGCATAATGCCCGGGCAATGGAAACACGCTGCTGCTGGCCTCCGCTTAAAGTGAGGACTTTTTGCCGGGCCTGGATTTCGGAAATTCCGACCCGCTGCAGCATCTCCAAAGCAATCGCCTTTTTGTTTTTCGCAGAAGAACCCGTTATCTTCATCGCTGTCAATACATTCTGCAGGGCCGTCATATAAGGAAGCAGATTATAAGATTGAAAGACAATTGAAACATATTTGTTCCGAAATCGTGTCAATCCAATTTTCCGGACGTCTTTCCCTTCGTACAGCACTTTTCCTTCTTTCGGGACATCGAGGGCACTCGCCAGCGCCAGGAAGGTGGTTTTCCCGGAGCCAGACGGCCCAATGATGCTGTAAAAATTCCCCTTCTCAAAACTCACATTAATATTTTTCAAGATATCGTGTCTTTTGTTTTCGTGTTTGTACCAGTAGCTGATATTTTTAAACTCCAGCAATGAACTCATTTTTCCATCTCCTTTTAGTCCTGCTTGCTTAGAATAGCTTTTGGCTGAAGGCGCAATACGGATAGGGAAGGCAATAATGCCGACAATGCTGCAATAACAAGACCACTTGCTTCTGGCGGGCCAGATCATCCGACTTTTCGGCAGCTGTCTGGATTGACAGTCCTGCCAGTACTAATACACAAATCACGGTAAACACGAAGATCTGCGGAATGCTCTTCACTTTTCGCGCCTTCACACTTAAAAAAACTCGTTTTAAAAAATTTATCTCAAGATTCCTCTGAGTCCTCTGAGTCCTCTGAGACCTCTGAGTCCTCTAAATAGTTCTTAATCTCATACTCTTCAAACTTTTCTTCCAGCCATGCAGTGTATTCGGTCTGCATCTCTGTTTCGAATAATGTATTTTTAATATCTTCCTTCACATCCTTATAGACCGCTTCTTTGGCTTCCTTCTTTTCTGCTACCTTAATGACATGATAGCCATATTCCGTTTTAACGGGCTCGCTGATTTTACCTGGCTCGAGGGCGAAGGCGACCTCTTCAAATTCCTCGACCATGTCTCCTTTTCCAAAAAAGCCGAGGTCTCCGCCAGAATCTTTGTTGCTCTCATCTGTCGAGTATTCAGCCGCCAGCTCCGCGAAGTCCCCACCATCATTCAGCTTTTCTATGACTTCTTTTGCAGCCTTCTCATCTTCTACTAAAATATGACTCGCAGACACCTGTTCCTCCTGGGCAAAGCTGTCTTTGTTTTCATCAAAATAGGCTTTCATATCTTCTTCCGAAATCTTTATCCTTGGTTCAAGCAGCTTCTTCGTTGCCAGGAAGGATTCGACATCTTCCTCAAAATCAGCCATCGTCAGGCCGCTTGATTCGATCGTCTGCTTTAGAGCATCCTCACCGCCGTATGACTCCGCATAAACAGCCTTTTCTTCATCAATTTCTTTTTGTGTCACTTTCACATTTTCATTCTTCGCTTCCTGATCAATGACTTTCTCGGTAATCATCGAATCCAGAAGCTCCTGCCCGTACTGGTCGACAAGACGCTCATGCAGCTCATCCTTACTGATTTTTTCCCCGTTTACGGTCGCTGCTACATCATCCTGTATGGTGAAAAAGATAGCTGCGGCTGCTCCAATTGTAATAACACTGCCTAAAATCCAATATAAACCTTTTCTATTCTTCATCCTGTTCCCCTTTCCTAATTCGCTTTCTGATTGCTTGTTAGCGTTACTTCAGCTGTCTTTAATTCGCTTCCGCGGTAATATTCAATTTTGACCTTATCGCCGATCGAAAAATCGCTGTATAAATGCTTACGCAAATCACCGGAATTTGTTATTTCCTTGCCTCCAATGCTGACGAGAATATCCTCCACCTGAAGTCCTGCTTTAGCAGCAGCCGAGTCCGGATCAATGTTGGCCACAATCGCTCCGCTTGTTACCCCCTCTGGCAGATTGCGCAAATATTGCGGAGGCACCTCTTCAAAGCTGGCCAGTCCAACTCCTAGATATGGGCGGATCACTTGTCCCTTTTCAATCAGCTGATCAATCAGTGTTTTGACTTCATTGCTTGGGATCGCGAAACCAAGGCCTTCCACTCCGCTATCCGCGATTTTCAAACTGTTGATTCCAACCAGCTGGCCAGCTGTGTTCATCAAAGCTCCACCGCTGTTGCCAGGGTTGATCGCTGCATCCGTTTGAATGACATTTAAGTTCCATTCCCCTGCAGATGTGCTGACTTCAATTGAGCGGTCGACCGCACTCACGATTCCCTGTGTAACTGTTCTCGATAAATCAAGCCCAAGCGGATTGCCGATCGCCAGCACCTGATCGCCAGCTCTTAGCTTGGAAGAATCGCCAAACGGCATGGCTGCAGCGTCTACATCTCCTTTAATTTTCAGCACGGCAATATCTGTCAGCGCATCCGTTCCGACCAATTCTGCCGTCACCTTCTCGCCATCATGCAGTGTCACCTGAATTTCTTTCGCATTTTCAATCACGTGGTTGTTGGTCACAATATAGGCCGCATCGTCTGTCTTTTTAAAAATAACACCCGACCCCGTACCGCTTTCGGCAGCCTCGCTCGATTGGCTGAACGGATTATTGTTTTGCTGCTGCATATTCACAATGCCGACAATGGCCTTGGAAGCCTGCTCAATCGTGTCCGCCAGGGAATTGGATGCAGCCGATACTGGCGTCACATCCAGATTGGATGAGCTTTCAGCTTGTACATTTTCTTCCGGAACCGTCGCTTGTGGCGTGTCTTCCTGGAAAAACGGAACGGCTGCCAGCGTGAGCGCCGAACCCAGCACCCCTGCCGCAACGGTTGAGAGAAATCCTTTCCAGACTGGCTTTTTCGCCTCCCGATCTTCGGTTCTGCTTTCTTCGTTAAAATCAGTCATGATTAATACACTTCCTTTTTATCTATTTGAATATGAGTTAGTTATTGTCCTTACAAGTCATACTTTAAAGGCCCAATGTGTCAGGAAAATGTCAAAGGGGTGTTTTTTGAGAAAAAATTTGTCCCCTGACTGCATAGGCTATTCGAACAGGAGTAGATGAACTCCGGGAGAATCATCAAATAATTGAAGCGCCGCAAAGACAGACACTGAACAGGACTATTATCGAGAGCCAATTTTTATCCTCAAAAAAACACATGGCGCTGAAGTTCGCACATGTGTCGCTAAAACTTATTTAATCGTTACTTTTTTTCCATCAAATTTGGTTAACGTAAAACCGCTAAAATTTTCATTAAATGTTGAGCTGTAATCCCGCAGAAGGCCAATGGCCACTGCCTCACCAAGCTTCATGCCTTCAATGCCATCAGTACGCCAATGAACACCAGCTGTGTCTCTGCCAATTGAAATATTCACACCAAGCTTATTAAGCTCCCCCCCTGCTGTCAGAGGTGTGCCCGTATAAGAAAGCAGCGAGAGTCCATCAGTACTGGCTTCCACCGGATCCGGAATCACAAACGATTCTTTAAAAAATGCTTTAAGGATTGTCACCCCTGCACCAGCTATGCACGCATGGCCGGCTGGATACGCTGGATGGGTCGGGCATCCTTCCGGATAAGCCATGGGCAGAAGATAAGAGCCATATTTACTGTAAATTTGAGAAAGAGCATTGGATTCAAGGAGTTCAGAGTGGATAGGGTACTTTGCCAATCCATTCATATGGTTATGAACACGCCCGCCAAATTCTTCAGGACGGAGCCTTCGGTGGACGAGGAATTTTTGAAACCAGGCAGCTTCGAGTGCCATCCTTGCTGCTTTTGTGACCATGTCCAATATATGAGCAGCCCCGAAGGTAATGAATCCTCCCTGGGTAGCCGACTTAAGATAGGGGTTGTACGAGTCGAGAGCATTGGGCCCATAACTAAGCAAAATTAAACAGGCCGAGAGCGGACATTGAAATGAAAAATCATAATGTACATACTCACCTAAGTCACGCCCGTTGCGGATATAGCGGGGTACCGGATCTTTTATCGGATCTCGGGGCGATAAGCCATTTTGTATGTCCAGCCATTCTTCATAAGAAGTCATATGATCATACCCAGCCAAAGTGGTGAGGTATTTCTGGGGAATGATTGCAGAACCAAATGGAATGTCCTTCCACAGGAACTGTGAAATATAGGGACCTGTAAGATTACCCGGAAACTCACTGCGGAACAATGTTTCAGGAGTGACCTTTCCGTTAACTTTCAGTCCGCGAAAATCAGAAAATCCTGATAGGTCACCAGCAGCCTCGGCAATCAGGGGGTCATTTTCATAAGCTCGGAAAGGAATATCCCTGGTAAGTGCCTGCCAGTATAACTCTGCCATTTCTCCCGCCTCCCAGGCGCTGCTGAAAGCTGGAGGCTTGGACAGATTCAATTGATGGCTATCCGGTCCAATTAAATCATACACATAGGAAGCCTGTGGATTTGCCAACTTCAACTTCCCTCCCATTGGAATTGATTCAAAATCTTCTGGATTTCCGGACTTTAAAGCTTCCATATACTGTTCATACGCCTCGGATACAACTTCACCAAGAGAATTATGGGGAAGTCCCTTGGAGTAGCTGCCTATTTTCCCGGGGAGCTGTTCATCTCCATTGCATGGATGTTCTTTTGGCGGCACGAGCAGGTGAGAAGCAGCAGACATAAGACGGATGCAAAAGGCTGCCTTCATTCGCTTCCACCCAGTTTTAGGTGCTATTAGGCAGCCTTTTTCCTTATCAAAGTAAATTTTCTTTTCTTCCATTTTATCTCCCCTGTATCTTTTATTTGGTTTCTTCATGATGATCATTTCATTATATTCACAGGGCAGCTGCAAGCTTGGGTATCAAACTAATAGCTCCTAACCATTTTTATTCTGACTCCTCCTAACTGCTTAACGGGAAAATGAGATAGACGGGCAAAAAAGAGTATGGGCAACTAGCAATGCCGGATGAAAGAGAGAATGGGAATCTGATTCCACAAAAAAATGCCCAGAGAAACTTTCTCTGCGCATGTCATGAATCCTTTTCAATCCATAATCGTACTATAATATAACTAACTAATAGTGAGGTGTGGAGAATGTTTGTCAGACTTTTTCATAAATCAAACCGCTTCGGGAAAATCGCCATCCTCTCAAGTTCCATCCTGTTGTTAATAGGCGGATTGACTGCACTTTTCCTTTAGCTGAACCCGGACGATTTGTCTTGGTCTCCTGCTGCTAGGATGGACTTTTCTCCATTTTCAAGCTTTTCAGGATGGATTTTGGCGCAGTCCGCAAATAAGCTTCTTTTATCAAACCTTCTATCTCATTCCACTCTAGTTCATGATCACCTAGAATGGAGGTCCAGCCATGCTGCCCGATATAGGGGGTCTTGAAAAAACGGCTGCCTCCCTGCAATAAAAACTCCTGCGTTTCTTTTGATGTTTTCATGGCAATGGACGGAATGCCCTCTTCGTTTTCTCCCAAAATAATAAAAGGTTTATCTTTCACCCGAAATGAAGTATGTCCAAATTTATCAACCTGTTCGGCGGTTTCAGGAAAACCAATGGCAATCTCCTTTACCTTTGCCAGAGTCTCTATGCTATTTTGTGATTTTAATTGTTTATGGATCATCATTAAACTCCCTAGTCTGTTCTTTTATGACAATATTCAACACTTTTTTTAGAAATCCTTGTATAAAAAAGAAAGTTTCTGGCTGTTATGATAGCTTTTTGCCAAAATTTTTTTTCTAAACTTCATTCGTTTCTCACATTCCCCTTTTAAGATATGAAAAGAAGATGGACGAAGAGGAGCTTTGATGACATGGAAATGGTTAAAAAAACGACTGATATACAGAAACAGCCGCAGACTAACACATCTCTGTACAGAACGGTTTGGAGATGGCATTTTTATGCGGGCATTATTTTTGCGCCATTTCTTTTTATTCTGGCGGTAACAGGAGCAATTTACTTATTTAAACCGCAAATCGAGGGTGTCCTTTATCAGGACTACTATGAGGTAAGCCCTCAAGGTGAAAAGCTTCCGGCTTCCCAGCAGATTGAAGAAGTAAAAAAACTTTATCCCGACGCAGCAGTGACTGCTTACAGTCCTGGGGAAAGCGCTGATCGTTCCAGTGAAGTCGGCATTGTGAATAACGATGAATCGCTTACTGTTTTTATCAATCCTTATACAGGTGAGTCCCTAGGGGAATTAAACAGCGAAGACCGGATTATGGATAAAATTGAAGAGTTTCATGGGGAACTGATGGCCGGCACTCTGGGAGACCGGATCGTGGAGCTTGCGGCCTGCTGGGCAGTCGTGCTCATTGTAACGGGGCTCTATTTATGGTTTCCGAAGAAAAAGCCTGGCATGGGCGGCGTCCTTTTTCCGCGTCTGAATAGAGGAAAAAAAACATTCAGAAGAGATATGCATGCGGTACCTGCCTTTTGGGTCACAGCAGGGATGCTCTTTTTAATCATGACAGGACTGCCGTGGTCCGGATTCTGGGGCACGAACTTTCAGTCGATGGCAACCAATACCGGGCAAGGTTATCCTCCTTCTGTCTGGGTTGGAAGCGGACCCCAATCAACCATCCAAACGAAAGACATTGCTGATGTTCCATGGGCTGCCGAAAATCTGGACGTGCCTGTGTCAGATATTCAGGGATTTATTCCGCTTTCGATTGATGGTGTGGTTTCTTCTGCTGAACGGGAAGGCGTTCATCCAAGCTATTCAATCTATATTCCGCAGGATAAATCGGGTGTGTATACAATTTCGGCCTTCCCGCCAAAAGCGCAGGATGAGATTACGATGCATATCGATCAGTATACAGGTGCGGTTTTGACGGATTACCGCTATGACCATTACGGCTGGATCGGGAAAATGGTGGCGTGGGGAATTACGCTTCATAAGGGAACACAATTTGGTCTGATTAACCAATTAATCAGTTTTTTCATTTGCCTTGGCATCATTCTTGTGGCGGTAAGCGGCTATTATCTGTGGCTCAAGCGCAGGCCGAAAAAAGACATCGGCGCACCAAAAACAGCTGGGTTTAAAAACACAAAGGGATTCTTCCTTCTGTTAATTGCCATGGGAATCCTCTTCCCATTAGTCGGCTTATCGATCATCGCTGTTTTCATGATTGACTTAATCTTGATCCGGAGAATACCTGCGTTAAAGAGGTTTCTAAATGCGTAAGTTTAGGATAGGGGAGTCTAATGCCGTGACAAAATATATCTTTATGATCCTGCTGCTGTCATTGCTGAGTGCATGCTCACTGAATAAGAACGCAGCAGAGCTTTACAAACAGGAAACTCCGCTGAAACTGGAAATACAAACACCGGACACTTTTACAGCTGGAGAACAGGAAACAATTAAAGCCACTCTCACACAGGACGGCAAACCGGCTGATCATGCCGATTTTGTTCATTTCGAAATTAGGAAGCAGGACGGCACTGTCCAATATGGGATGGAAGAAGCAGTCAATGAGGACGGGGGCGTCTACAGCATCAGCAAGGATTTTGACAAGGATGGCCTTTACTTTGTAAAAGTGCACGCCCAGCAAGGCGATAGCCTGATCATGCCGCAAAAGCAGTTTATTGTGGGGGAGCTGTCGAAAAGTGACATGGAATTCCTGCAAAAAGGAACAGGCAAGCAGGAAGCCGGGCAGGGGCATCATCATTAATTTAGAACAAATAGGATAGATTTTGCCAGGAGAGGTTACCTGCATTATCTATCCTTTTTCTTCTCCTGCTTCTTTATACTTCCTTGATCTTCATCTTCAGCCAGGATTTCTTGTTCTTCATGAAACTCCACTTCAGATTGACCTGTAATTTCATCAAATGGGGTATAGAAAGGCTGAACACTTTTCTTTTTTACAAACACTTTATAAAATCCTATAAGCACTAATATAACAATGGCTGCTGGAAAACCGGCTGCCATTAAATCAATCAGGTTCATCTGCTCTCCCCTTTTTATATGGCAATCTGGTATATGTATATAGGTTTCGTTTTCAGCTAACCTGCCCTGTTAACTTCTGCAAAGAAGGCGTTTATCCCTGCTTGAGCCCGAAGCACTAATGACTTCCCAAGATTGGGCTTTCCAACAATTAAGGCCAGCATTGACATATAAAGAAAAGGGACTTCAGCAGTCCCCTTCCAAATTTTTGCTTATTATAACCGATCAATGCTGAAGACAAAACCACTCAATCTACAACTGGAAACCACCCCGGAGTGTTCACGATTGCCTGCCAGAGCGGATCCGGGATAACCAGTTTCTCCTGATCCTTCTTGGATAAAGTGGTGGCAATTTCAGATTCTTTTCCTTCCTGCACCTTTTGCACCCAATCCGGCTCCATAATCAGTTCCCGGCCTAGAGCAACCATGGCCACTCCCGTTTCCAGTGCTTTTACGGCTTCATCAGGGGTATGGATCGACCCTACTCCTATAAGCGGCAGGCGGTTATTCATTTTTTCTAAAAGATGCTGAATTCTCGGCTTAGCTTCATCAGCCCCACGTCTTGGCTTGGACCAGAACTCCATAAGGGAGACATGAAGATAGTCAAGCCCTTTATCTGATAGGACATCCACAAGCTGAAGCGTATCTTCCATTGTAATCCCTGGATCAGTCGGCTCTTCAGGCGAAAAACGGTAACCGACAATGAATGGCTCTTTCGCATGTTCTTTTACAGCTTTTTGCACTGCGTCTACCACAGCTAGCGGGAACGTCATGCGCTTTTCAAGGCTGCCTCCAAATCGGTCCTCACGGCGATTTGAATGCGGAGAAAAGAACTGCTGAATTAAATAGCCATTTGCTCCATGAATTTCGACGCCATCATAGCCTGCCTGGATTGCCCGGCGGGTGGTCTCGCCGAAAGCGGTAATGATGTCCTCCACTTCCTTTTCCGTCAATGCTCTTGGAGTAATGTCGCTGCCTTCAGATGCAACCGCACTGGCACTGACTGTTTCTCCATTTGGAACAAGCTCTGGAGGGCATTCCCTCCCGCCATGAAAAATCTGGAGGATTGCTTTGGCGCCCTGCTCTTTAATGCTGGCTGCCAGCCTCGAAAGACTTGGAATCATCCCATCGTGATCGCCGCCGAATTCACCATGGAATCCCTTTCCGTTGGCTGTCACATTTGTACAAGCCGTAATCACCATTCCGGCCCCTTTAGAGCGGCGTACGTAATAATCGATCTCGTCATCTGACACCGTTCCATCCGGATGGGAAGAGAAATTGGTCATCGGAGCCAGGACTACCCTGTTTTTTAACTCTGTATTATTTTTTAACTGAAGAGATTCAAATAGCGGTTTATAGCTTGGATTCATGTAAATCACTCCTTTTTTCGTTCAAACCTAGTTTGTGTTTAATGTTTACGCAAAATAAACTGACAGCGAAACGATACTGTAATACTATAAGTTACAGTTTAGGAAGTCAATTATTTGAACCTCAAGCTTTTTCCGCCTGGCGGGACAGGGGGACAGGTTCTCTGTCCCTCTGCTCCAAGTAAAAATATGTTAACCTGTCTCCTGATCCCAATACGAAATATTTTCGATTACCACATCCAGCTGACCGCTTGGGATAATCAGTGAGGTTTGCTCACCCAGATTTTTTAACAGAAGCTGCCTGCCAACCGGAGACAAGAATGAAATGCACCCATTATCAGGATCAGACTGATCGGGCAGGCAGATATGATAATCCTCCCGGTCATCCTCTCCGTCGAATAACACGGTTACCTTTGTTCCAATCAACACTTTTCGCAGAGGCGGTTCTGCAGGAACCTGATCACAAAGTGCAATGTATTGCTCCACTTCACTTACATAGATACTAAGGAAGTCTTTTTTCCGCTCCTTTAACGGAGTGGAAGATACATAAAGGCTATTCAAATCCTGATAGTTTTCATCAATAAACGTCAGCTGCCTAATAAAGTACTCTTTTTCAGTAAGAGCGGGAAGACTATGGTTCATAGTAGATAGCCCCCCTGCTGGGATCAAACACCTTGCAAAACTTCAATTCTACTGTCATTTCCATGCACCATCCTTCTTTTGAATATATAAAAAGCAGACCTTTCCCGTTTACGAAGAAAGGTCTACTATATATTAACAACATAGCATATATGTACCTGAAAAGCCAGCTAACTTATGGGCTCACTGGCAGGCTCCCGGAGGATTATCATCTGAATCAAAGAGGGTAACAATTCTTGGACGCCCCGTATCATTTCTGGGCCATTGAACCTGTGTCCCCACTTGAATAGTTTCACAATTATTAAGCAATCTAAAGTGTGTATGGGAGGTGAAGATATTGTCACGTCAGAACGGCAAGTCAGAGAAGCAAACAGCGAAATCCTCAGTTGATAATCGTCAAGGTTCAGGTTCAGAATATGAAAAAGAACGTGCTGGAAAGGTGGAAGGATACGGTCAGCCATACCCGGATAATGGAGCAAAAAATTAATGATGGCTAAGAGTGAATTAGACGTTAATTCACTCTTTTTTGCTTTATGCACGCAAACCTTTCAATCATTACGCCTGGTCGGTACCAGAGTTAAAATCATATTAATGGATTAATGACGCTCTCAAATCACGAATGCCATGTTCCAAATAGCCCTTGAGGCAACTTAGCATATAGATCCAGCCTTCTTTTTGTCCCAGCATTTTGCTTACGATTTCAGGGTCATTTTCGTCAAGACCGGATTCATTCACCTCAATGATTGTACTTAAATGATCCGGCTCATTCAGTGTAATGGCAACAACTGTTTCTTCATTCGTTTCTCCACCCCATGAAAAAACGATTTTCTTATTTTCCACCATTTCTAAAACATTTAAAATGCCTTCTGCGTTATATTCATCATATTTCACCGTAATGGACTTGCCTTGCTCCCATCTTTCGGAACTCGATGAGAACCAGAAATGACCGATTTTGACAGGGTCTACTATGGCTTCATACACCTCACTGGCCGGCTTATTTATTTTAAATTTCGCAGTTATTTGAGTATCCACAATAAATCAACTCTCTTTCAGGTAATTAATACTTCTTTTATTATATCCTGCACTCTATTTTTTTGTGGAAGTGTATTTTAATTAGCTTCTATACTGCCTTTACAACTTTGGATGCCTTCTCAGCAGGCTTTTTCCATACCAGCGTTAAACCAATCCCCAATGCCAGGATGACCGTCGCAAAATAATAAGGATAGTTAATATCGATATCAAACAGCATCCCTCCTATAATAGGTCCGCTGATATTCGCCAGACTTGTAAACATCGAGTTCATGCCGCCCACGAAGCCTTGTTCATTGCCTGCGATATTGGAAAGATAGGAAGTGACAGCCGGACGGAATAAGTCGAATCCTACAAACACAATGAATGTTACAAGTAAAATTGCGAAGTAGGAATGAACAACAGTCATTAAAAACACAAGCAGGCCGGATAGTATTAAGCTATAGCGGATCAATTTGATTTCACCCCAAATGCGGGTCAGCCGGTCAAACAGGAGGATTTGCGATACTGCTCCAAAAATGGCTCCGCCTGTTATCACAATGGCGATATCAGATGGTTTAAAAGCAAACTTGTGATCCACAAATAAGCTAAAGAATGATTCAAAAGCGGCAAGCCCAAATGACGCAATAAAGATCAGAATAAAGGCCAGAAGATATTTTGGCTCCGTTATGCGTCTGAAGCCGCTCTTGCCCTCTGCAGCCCCTTCTTGATTTTCTTCTTCACTGCGTTCAGGCTCAGATAATAAAATCATCGAAAGCACAGCTGCAAGAGCACCCATTGCTCCTGCAAAGAAGAATGGGACACGTGTTCCAAATTCCGCTAAAAATCCGCCGATGCCAGGGCCGATAATAAATCCCGTACTAATGGCAGCTGACATATACCCGAGTGCCTTTGGACGGGTATCCGTCGTTGTAATATCTGCGATAAAGGCTGTTACGGCCGGCATAATAAAGGCCGCACTAATTCCGCCTAAGATCCGGGAAACGAATAGCAGCTCGATCTCTTTGCCGATCCCGAATAAAAATTCTGATAAGCCGAAAATAAATAGGCCGGTAACAATCATGATTTTCCTGCCCCATTTATCGGCTGCTCTCCCTGCAAACGGGGAAACAATCAGCTGGGCCAATGCAAATGCGGCAGTTAAATACCCGATCGTTGTGCCCGTTATGCCCAATTCATTCATCAGTGTAGGCAGAACAGGAATGACAAGTCCAATTCCCAAAAAGGCTATGAATAAATTCGTTAATAATAATCCCAATGTGATTTTTTGTGTTTTCATCTATATCATGCTCCTTACAAAACAGTCAAACTTGATTTATTTATACGTTTTATCCTAGTGTATATAGTAACTATATAGTCAAGGGCAGTGATGTAAAAAATGAGTAAAAAAGATAGCAAATATTTAACGACTGGTGAATTCGCAAAGCTATGCAAGGTTAACAAGCAGACAATCTTTTATTACGATCAAATCGGGATTTTGTCCCCGGTAGAGAAAAACGAAAAAGGATACCGCTATTATTCCATTCACCAATTAGAGTTATTTTTTGTGATTGATTTATTAAAGGATCTTGGCATGTCGCTTAACGATATTCAGCAGTATATGCAAAATAAATCGCCCGAAAGCTTTTTATCCATCATGTACCGGAAAAAAGAAGAGATTATAAAAAAACGGCAGGAGATCGAAATGAAGGAGAAAATGATCGAGGCCAAAATCGGATTAATGGAAGAAGCTTCTCAGCTTGATTTTAATCGAATTACGCTTCAGCCATTGCCGGAAGCAACCCTCTATCTAAGCAGGAACATCCAAAATATATCAGATGAAGAATTTGTGGAGGTTATCTCGGATTTTATTAATGAATTGCAGATCTCACAGCTTGATTCAGGGTATCCGATTGGGTCTATAACGAAGCGGGAGCAGGTGCTGAAAGGGGAGTTCTCCAATTACAGCTATTTGTATATCGAGCAGCCCAATCCAAAGGAAGGACATCCGTATTTTCGGGCCGTAAAAGGGGATTTCCTCATCGGCTATCATGTTGGGAGCGAAAATACAATCAGCGATACATATAAGCGTCTTTTCTCAGAGATGGAAAGGCTGCATTTAACCTTAGGGGAGCATGTTTTTGAAGAGTACATTTATGATACCGTTGTACAGAATGATAAGGAGCATTTTGTCACTAAAATTATGATGCAGGTTCACCGGGGAGAGGATTTCCGCGGTTAGGAAAATTCACAATAATATGATACACTTTGTTTACCATTTGATTTACTGTGTACATGTGCCCTGCTCATTCGTGAGCGGGGTTCCTTATTTTCAAGAACCAAGGGCTATGTGCTAGGTGCAGAAAATTTCCCTAAATGTTTTTCACATCGTTATATTTTTCCTAAACATAAAAAACAGGCCCATTAAGAGCCTGCCCTGAGTTAGGTTTTAATATTAAGCTTTGCGCACGTTAGCTGCTTGAGCTCCACGCTGACCTTGCTCAACATCGAAAGTCACTTCTTGACCTTCTTCTAAAGTTTTATAGCCTTCGCCTTGGATAGCTGAGAAATGAACGAATACGTCTTCTCCACCTTCGCGTTCGATGAATCCGAAGCCTTTTTCACTGTTAAACCATTTTACTTTACCATTTTCCATTTTTGTTGCCTCCTTGTGCGTATCAACACACATTGTGTTACTATCCTTGCTCTCAGTGATCATCAAGACGTAAAGTTTTTACTCAAACTATCCTTTACACCGAACAAAAATAATTCTTATTTAGATTAACACTTTTCAGAATTATATGCAAGAAAACACATATTGGAAATCGTTTCTCCATTCGAGCATGCACAAACTTCAATATTAAACATAAAAAAACTGCTATTTCATAGCAGTCATGGATAGTGCCTTAAGAAGTAATTGAATATCCTGATGAATGCTGTTGCGTACTTGATCATCGCTACAGTTCTCAAAATCAGCCTGTAAACGTCCAAGTTCTCTAATGAATAGTAAGTTTTCTTCCTTACTAAGCATAGTGTACTCGCTCCTTTTTACATAGGGAAGGACACTATGTCGTTTCAGGTTAACACTATTGCATTTTACAATCAATCAACAAGGCTTAAGAATAAAAGGATGTCCCCTTTCGCTGGTGAACCCTTTTCAAGATCAAAGTATGATAAACTGATCTAGCAGGCATAAAATGACAAAATTCAATGGGGTGCAAATTTGGAAAGTCTACAAGAAGTCCATGAAATTCAAGACCTTACAAAGGGACATGTATTATATTTTTTCAAGAATCAGGACCAATATATTTCAAATGTCATTGAATTTGTTCTTTCAGGCTTAGAACGAAATGAATACTCCATCATTATAGAAAATGACCGAATGACTCCATTGATTAAAAAAAGTTTTTCAGAGAAGCTGAATACTAACTGCCTGGAAAAAGTAATGTTCGTCAATAATTATGACTTCTATTATGCCAAGGGGGACTTTAGAGTTAATTCTATTTTCGATTATCTTCCGAACTTAATTGAAGGTTATTCAGAACACAATTTAGCTGTCCGGAGCTGGGCACATGTAGAATGGCGTGACGAACCGGAAGTCAGCAAAAAATTATCGGCATCTGAAAAAGAAGCTGATCTAATCGTTGCCAAAACAAAACTTCTATCTGTTTGCGCCTACGATTCAGACAGGGTTAGTAATGAATTAAAAGAAAGTCTTCTATTTTGCCATAACTTTCTTGTAAATGAATGAGTGAAGAAACAGGAAAAAGCAGACAGGATTTACTGTAAAACAAAATTAGTCTCACCTTTAATAAGTGAGACTAATTAGCTCCTCCCCCAAAAACCTGCTCTATTGGCGATTCATGTTAGTTTCACTATTTAGTAAAAACGAGGTATTTTTGCCCGATATAGTTAGTGGATGTGTAAATTCCCGCTCCCAAAAGAACCGCAAGCTCTTCAGGCGAAACATCATGTCCGAGCAAGGTAAAAGTCTGGATAAACTCTGCAGCCATGCCGCTTATGAAGTAAGAAAGAATATAGCATAAAAACAGAATGAAAATGAAGCGCACCCCACTGCTTTGAATGCGGGCCCTGCTCCTGAAGGTGAACGATCTGTTCAGAAAATAGCTGACCGTTGCCCCCATACTGTTTCCCAAAAATGTAGCAGACCAATACGATAGCCCCGCCAAATCCAGCAGCACAAATATCATAGATAGCCCCACAACTGTATTCACTGTTCCCACAAGCAAAAATCGAATAAAGGTATTAGTTCGTTTCAGATAATGTTCCAAAATGAATGTCCGCGTGCTCATCATGGTCTCCGTCCGTAATTAAATGGCGGGAAATCGGCAGATTAAACGCATCTACTTCAATCGAAAATTTAGGTCTGCGTTTCGTTTCTTTATAGATCTTCCCTATATATTCCCCCACCAGGCCAATGGCTGTCAGCTGAAGCCCCCCCAGCATCCAGATCGAGGCGATTAACGAGGTCCAGCCGGTTTCCGTTTCGCCAAAATAGCGCAATCCTAGAAAGTAGAGGCCAAATAGAAAGCTGATAAAAAAAGATCCGATCCCCAATGCCAATACCATCCGGATTGGCGTCACGGAAAAAGAAGTAATGCCCTCAAAGGAAAAGGCCAGCATTTTTTTCAGCGGATACTTCGTTTCTCCGGCAAGCCGCTCTTTGCGGTCATAGTAAACATTGGCCGTTTTATAGCCCAGCAAGGGCACAATTCCGCGTAAAAACAGATTGGTTTCCTCATAGCGCTGCAGCTCTTCCACAGCACGCTTGCTCATCAGGCGGAAATCAGCATGATTATAGATAAGATCGACACCCATTTTCTTCATCAGTTTATAAAATCCCTGTGCCGTGTTTCTTTTGAAAAACGTATCACGGTCCCTCTTTTTTCTTACTCCATAGACAATGTCATATCCTTCGCGGAATTTCAGGATAAACTCCCGGATTACGGTAATATCATCCTGAAGATCGGCATCGATGGACACCGTACAATCCGAAACCTTTCCTGCAGCTGTTAAGCCCGCAAGCAGAGCATTCTGATGTCCTGCATTTTTGGCAAGCTTCAGCCCACGCACTTTGGGGTTATTCAGACTCTGCTTATAAATGATCTGCCAGGTCCGGTCCCTGCTTCCATCATCGACAAACAGAATTTTGCTTTTATCAGAAACAAGATCATCACCCAACAATTCTTCAAGCAGCCCATCCAGCTGATGAATTGTATCCGGCAGTACCTCCTCTTCGTTATAGCAAGGAACTACGATGGTGAGTACTGGGTTGGTCATTCTTAATTCCTCCTGCTTATATGGCTTTATAAAGGTAGATTTTCCACACAGAGCTTTTTGATTCAAAAACCTGCTCAAGCCGAAGCAGATTATCTTCCGCATTGTCGATCGGGACGGATGAAAAAAGATAGGATCCGCCCATGGCCTTAAAGGCTTCTGTATTTAACTCAAGATTCTTCAGCCTTTTTTTCGTCCGCTTTTTGAACATATAATGCTTGCCAAGCTCGTCCGTAAAGAGATAGCATCTTCCGCCCCATTCATCAAAATAAATGCGGAGTGTTTTATTTTTTTCCAGCTCTTTCTCAATGATTTTCCGAAACTGATATTTGTATGTTAAGGGATAGAAATTATTATATGAATCCAGCGTGTAGAAGCCATTATACTGGGCAATGGCCGGATGAAGCCCAATGCTTGCCACCCGGTAATCCTCCTGCGGAAGTCCAATGTATTCTTTAATTGCCGAGAACTGCTCTTCTGCGTAAAATTGCTTGACCGTTGGCTTATCCTGAAAAAGAATTTCCTCGTTAAAAAAAGAAACGGTCATGACCTGTGCCAGCACAAAAATCGGAACCAGCCGCCTCCAGAACGGTCCATGAGACCATATGATTTTCAGGGTTAGCGCGAAAAGCACATAGATAACCAGCGGCCTTAAAAAGTGATACCTGGCAAAGTTGAAAGTATCAAGAACATGAAAACGCTCTGTCAGCGGAAGCCAGCCTTTATAAAACCAGAAGGCATACCACGCTGATAGGGCAAAGTTAAGAAAGAACAGGAACAAAAACACCTTGTCTTTCTTCCCATTTTTCTGCCTTAGCGTCATAAAAAGGGCTGCAAACATCAGCGGAAGAATGACCAGAGTATGCATCGAGGCAGCATGGTGGTGCCCCAGAGCAAAGTTCTTGAATGTCAGCCTGACGCAATGCCAGAAAGTGAGCCTCGCATGGAAGTACTCATCCCGGCTGTTTGGCTCATCGTCAAAAAGAAAGGAATAAATCAGCCTGTATTCCACGATGAAAAAAATTCCGGTCATATAAAAAATCGATAAAAGAAATGCCCAATTCCATGTTTTTTTCCTGATGACGTCCGTCAGCCAGAAGATCCCCATCGCGCTCAAAAAAAAGAAAAATCCAAGAACGATGCTCGCATATAAAGGCAACAGGGTTAACACAAGGACATTTTTCCAAGACCTTTCCCCCTGCCTGATATTTAAGAAAGCCCACAGTGCAAGCGGCATCCCAAGCGTGCTCAGCATGCCGGAGGGCCAGAATGGCGTGAAGGCAAAAGCCAGGGCTGTCCCAATTGTAATGGGCGCCCACTTCTCTTCTTTAAGGAAGTGCTTTTTCAAAAGCAAATACATGCCGATAAAGGCAAATACCCTTGTAATCGTCTGGCTGAGTGCATAGGCAATCATCGTCGGGAAAAGGGCATACAGCCACACAATTAAAGTAAATTCAGAGCCAAATGCATTTCGGGACAGATATCCGTTTATAATCTGCGGAATAACAGCATCTATCGGTCCTGTCAGCTGTCCGCTTTCAGCAAGGACTTTATACCAGGCCAGATTGCTGTCAAGATTATCATGAACGCGGATATGCGCATCTTCACCTAATATGTACAGAGGGGATACAAACAGGACCAGGGCAACAATGGCCAGAATAAGGAGATTTTTCTCGGCTGTATTTTTTTTCAAAAGCAATCTCTACACCTCTGGGTTCAAGATTATTTACAATTTTAGGGTTCACGTACAGGAGCAAAATATTCAGGAAGGGATAATACAACCTTCCGCCTACATAAAAATAGAGTGGAAAGGGGGAATTTTTATGATTAAAAAAGCGGTCATACCCGCTGCAGGCCTCGGAACCCGCTTTCTGCCGGCCACAAAGGCACAGCCAAAGGAAATGCTTCCCATTGTCGACAAGCCCGCCATTCAATACATTGTGGAGGAAGCCATCGCTTCTGGGATTGAAGATATCATCATCATAACCGGGAGAAACAAACGGGCGATTGAAGATCATTTTGATAAGTCGGTTGAAATGGAACTGCTGCTGCAGAAAAGCGGTAAGCTTGAAATGCTTGAGGAAGTGCGTGAAATAACCAATCTGGCTGATATCCATTATGTCAGGCAAAAGGAGCCGCTCGGATTGGGGCACGCCATTTTATGCGCGAGAAAGTTCATTGGCAGGGAGCCGTTTGCCGTCCTCCTTGGCGATGATATTATTGACGGGGAACCTCCTGCCATGCTGCAAATGATTGAGCAGTATAACCAAACGGGGGCAAGTATCCTCGGATGCAGTGAGGTTCCTCTGTCTGAAGTCAATAAATATGGAATTGTCGGCTATTCAGAACAGAGGGGCCCATTATATATAGTGGATAGCCTCGTTGAGAAACCTCCTGCTGAAAAAGCGCCTTCTGCCCATGCGATTATTGGCCGCTATATTTTAACACCTGCGATCTTTGACATGCTTGAGAACGGAAGCCCGGACAGCAAAGGCGAGCTGCAGCTGACAGATGCCCTTCATGCTTTGCTTCACCGGGAAAAAATTTATTCGTATCTGATCCAGGGAAGCCGTTATGATATTGGAGATAAATTCGGCTTTCTTAAAGCCTCGATTGATTATGCCCTGCAAAGACCTGAGCTGAGGGAAAAGCTTTTACTATACTTAAGGCAAGCTCGCTTATGATTTGTGATATCCGTCAGGATGGGACCTGTGCCAGCTCCAGGCATCTTCGATGATCTGGCGGATACTTGTTTTTTGCGGCTTCCAGTTCAGCAGTGACCTTGCTTTTTCAGATGAAGCAACCAGTTCTGCCGGGTCTCCAGACCGGCGCGGAGCAATCGTTACTTTAAAATATCTGTTTGTTACCTCTGCAGCGGTTTCAATCACTTCTTTTACAGAGATCCCTTTGCTGCCTCCCAGATTAAAGACATTGCTTTCCCCTCCATCTTCCAGGTAGCGGAGTGCCAGCAGATGGGCGTCAGCCAAATCCTCTACATGAATATAGTCCCTTATGCAGGTACCATCCTTTGTTGGATAGTCATCACCAAAAATCGAGACAGATTCTCTTTTTCCAAGTGCCGCCTGCAGGATAATCGGGATCAGGTGCGTCTCATTCTGATGGTCTTCGCCAATTTCCCCTGAAGCCTTTGCCCCTGCAGCATTAAAATACCGGAGCGACACAAACCTTGCTCCTGATGCCTGCGCCCACCAATGGAGCATCCGTTCAATGGCAAGCTTCGTCTCGCCATACGGGCTTGCAGGCTTGAGCGGCGCGTCTTCCCGTATAGGCTGGTTTTTCGCCTCACCATATACAGCGGCAGTGGACGAAAACACGAGCCGTTTAACATTATAAGTTTCCAGAGCTTTTAGCAGGCTAAGAGAGCCAAGTACATTATTATCATAATAACTTAGCGGATCTTTCATCGATTCCCCTACCAGGGATGATGCTGCAAAATGGAAGACTGCATCGATCCGCTCACTGGAAAGGACACTATTCAGAAAATCCTGCGATCTTATATCCCCCTCATAGAAAATAGCCTTCGGATGGACCGCTTGCCTGTGGCCCGCAGCCAAATGATCAACTGCCACTGTTTCATACCCTTTTCGAATAAGAAGGTCTACGATATGTGAACCAATATAACCTGCTCCTCCTGTAACCAAGATTGCCATTCCATCACTCCTGCATAGGTTTACTTTCTCTTTTCTATATGCAGGTGTGAAGTTGAGTATGATAAAACTGCGGAGTTCGGACTGCTCTGCCCGGATTTCCATTCCTCCTGTCCGAAGTTGCTCCAGGTTCGGACAACACCGCGCGGATTTCTCCTCCTCCTGTCGGAAGTTGCTCCAAGTTCGGACAACACCGCGCGGATTTCTCCACCTTCTGTCCGAAGTTGCTCCAAGTTCGGACAACACCGCGCGGATTTCCACTCCTCCTGTCCGAAGTTGCATCAGGTTCGGACTCCACCATGCGGATTTCTCCTCCTTCTGTCCGAAGTTGCTCCAAGTTCGGACAACACCACGCGGATTTCCACTCCTCCTGTCCGAAGCAGCCCCAGGTTCGGACAATTACCGCGCAAATTTCTCCTTCTCCTGTCCGAACCAGCCCCAGGTTCGGACAACTCCGCGCGGATTTCTCCACTTCCTGTCCGAAGTGGCTCCAAGTTCGGACAACACCGCGCAAATTTCTCCTCCTCCTGTCCGAAGTTGCTCCAAGTTCGGACTCCACCACGCGGATTTCTCCTCCTTCTGTCCGAAGTTGCTCCAAGTTCGGACAACACCACGCGGATTTCCACTCCTCCTGTCCGAAGTTGCTCCAAGTTCGGACAACACCACGCGGATTTCCATTCCTCCTGTCCGAACTTGCATCAGGTTCGGACAACACCACGCGGATTTCTCCTCCTCCTGTCCGAAGTAGCTCCAAGTTCGGACAACACCACGCGGATTTCCACTCCTCCTGTCCGAAGTTGCATCAGGTTCGGACAACACAGCCCGGTTTTCCTCTTTTCCTGTCCGAATCAGCACCATGTTTACTCAATTCCCCTCTCCCTGTCATTTAAAAAAGGGCCAGATTGAATCTGGCCCACCACAATTCTTATTAAATTTATATCGACGCCTTTATCTGCTTCGTATAGAAAAAGCGCACAATAAAGAAGTAAACAACCTGGATGGCAAGGAAAACACTTAGAACAGCGACTGATTCTTTAAACAGGTTAAAGTAGAACAGGTTCGATAACGCTGTCAGGGCGACAGCACCATGGATAAGAGCGACGAGGATCGGCGCGAAAAACAGAATCATAGTTTGTCTGTTTAAGACTTTTTTCAGCTCTTTCTCAGTTAACCCCATCTTGGAAATCGATCTGAATTTTTGTTTATCTTCATCCAGGTCCATGTAGAGCCTGAAGTACAGGAAGCTTCCGGCTGATACGAAAAAGACAATCCCGATAAACAGGCCGACAAATAAAATGGGCCCGTAGCCTTTCATAATCTCATATATTTCGTAGTCTACTGCTGTAATTTCATATCTTGGCAGTTCCTTGTAAAGCTTTTCAGAGGCAGCCATTACCCTTTCTTCTCCATCTGTTGCCTGCCAGGCATAGTAGCTTTCCTGATACTCTGGTTCAGGAAGCTTTTGATAGTCATCATCTGATACAACAAAATACGAATCGGTCGCCGGCAGTGCTTTCGAATGAATGACTTCTTTTGGTTTCAAAATTGTTCCGGACGTCAGTGTAATGGTTTCATTCAGGAGTTCCTTCGTTTGCCCGAAGTTGGTCCCTTCAAACTCCACTGTCATTAATTGTCCGTCTTTTAAGTCAATCGGATCTTCGTCAATGAGCGCGGCAAAGCGGTTAAAATCGGATTGACTCGCAATTAGAATGGTATCCCCGCCAATTTCAAAGTAGCGTAAAATAGTAAGCTCCGATTCTGATTTAATCTTTTCTTCCTTTAACGTTTGATTGATAAACTCCACATTCTTCTCTTCATTTTCTTCAGATGTTTTATAGGAAAACGTAGTGGCATTGACATTTTTTATGTTTGAAGTCAGCACGGTTTGAAATCCGAATAAAGTGCCAATCGCACTGAAGGCAACCGTTGAAACCATGGCCACCATGAAGAATGTCCGCGCATTATCCTTCATGCGAAAGGCTAAGTCGGAAAACAGCAGCATATTGGTCTTAAACCAGAAAACTCGCTCATTCTTCTTTAATCTTCTAATGATAAACACGCTTAATTGTGTAAATAACAAATAAGTGCCTATACAAACAACAATAATGACTGGCACCATTGCAGCTACTACCATCACTCCTTTTGCAAGTAAGGCGACTGCATACCCTGCCCCTAATAAAAGGACAGCCAGCACCGTTAAGAGAAGATTCGCTTTTGGCTCACCCTTTGACATTTTATTCGCCTTAATTAATTCAATCAGCTTTTTGCTGCGCAGAACATATGTCACAAATAAGGAAATGAAGAAAAATAAAATAATAAAGGAGATAAAAGTGATCAGGATGGCTTTAGCCGGAAAATAAAAAGAAAGCGAACGTTCAATAATCAGCACATTTTCAGCCAGCAGCAAAATTGCCTTTGCAAACACAAGGCCAAGGACAATTCCGCCGAAGGTTGCCAATAAGCCAATCAGCATATTCTCCAAGAAGACCATTAGACGGATCTGCTTCATGGACATGCCCTGAATCATTAATAACCCAAACTCTTTCTTCCTGGATTGCAGAAATGAGCTCATCGAATATAAAACAAAAAAGAACGAAAACACATAGATAATTCCTGCAGCTGCATTCATTCCCTTCGTAACGGTTGAGTTCATCTGATCCCCGCTTAATGCAGGATGATTCGCAAAAATCGAGAAGGTAAAGAAGACCATGACCGTAAATAAACTGCTGAGGAAGTAGGCTGCATACAGCCGTTTGTTGCGTATGACGTTATTAGACGCGAACTGACGAAAGGTCATGTGCATCCCCTCCCAGCAGCGAAAGTGTATCGATGATCTTTTGGAAAAAAGCCTGGCGGTTGTCACCGCGGTGAATTTCCGAGTAGAACTTCCCGTCCCGGATGAAGATAACCCGGTTGCAATAGCTGGCTGCCTGCGCATCATGTGTGACGAGCATCATGGTTGTCTTCTCCGTTTTATTAATCGATTCAAGCATCTCCATAACATCCTTGGAAGACTTGGAATCGAGATTTCCTGTTGGTTCATCTGCCAAAAGCAGCTTCGGTGTATGAATCATCGCTCTTGCCACAGCGGCTCTTTGCGCCTGCCCGCCTGATATTTCATACGTACGTTTTTTCATAATTCCTGTAATCCCCAGTTTTTCAGCGATTTCGTATGCCTTGTCTTTCATTTCCTTCACTTTTTTCCCGTCTAATGTTAGCGGCAGGACTATATTTTCTTCAACCGTCAAGGTATGAAGCAGATTAAAGTCCTGGAAGACAAATCCCAATTCGCGGCGGCGGAATTGAGCCAGCTCCTCTTTTTTTAAGACATGGGGATTTCTTTCATTGATCAGGATTTCCCCTGTGGTCGGTTCATCAATGGTGGCAATCATGTTCAGCAGCGTCGTTTTTCCGCTTCCTGATGGACCCATGATTCCAACAAACTCACCTTCATCAATGGTTAAATTAATATCCGTTAACGCACGATAGGCGATCTTTCCTTCATAGATCTTGCTTACTTGCTTCACTTTTAGCATCACAAGCTCTCCTTTCACATTCAGTTGACTTGTGATCAGTATATCTTCTATACTCATTTCAAAAAATCGATTTTTCTTTCACTTACCTTACAAGGCTGTAAGGTTCTGTGTTTTTCCAAAAACCAGCCGGAAAAGAGACCCTTCCCCCATCTTGGATTCCAGTTCAATGCGATGGCCAAGATGATCGGCTGCCTCCTTCGTCAAGTATAGCCCCATACCTGTGGATTCTCTGAATTTCCGTCCATTTTCACCCGTATAAAAAGGTTCAAACACACGGCGCTTGTCCGCCTCTGGAATCCCGGCGCCAAAGTCCTTCACTTCTAAGACAGCTTCTCCGTTTTTTTCAAAGATGGCAATATCAATTCGATTGCTCTTCCCTCTGGAATACTTGACCGCATTATTGATCAGCTGAGAAAGCATAAAGAACAGCCATTTCTCATCTGTCTCCACGATCATGTCCTTCTTCTCCTGCAGGAGATTCGGATACACCCCGTTCCGGATATAAAACCGTTTGTTTTCGCCATTTACTTCATGAATGATTTTGGACAAGTGTACAGGCTTGATATGAAAATCCTGTTCGATCGTCCGAAGTCTCGCCATATAGAGGATGGTGTTCAAGCCCGTTTTCATCCGGTCCGTCTCTTCCCGAATACTGGAGGAGTCAGGTTCATCCAAGTTTTGCGCAATCAGTTCAATGACAGAAAGCGGGGTTTTCATCTGATGGACCCATTGGTCCATAAACTTCAGATGCTCCTCCTGCCTGGATTCCAGCTCTTTGATTCTCGTCTGATAATGCCTGTATTGATCCTTCAGCAGATGATCAAGCGCCTGTGAAATCGGTGAGTTTTCTGTTGTTTGAAAGGAATCGTCAAGGGAAGCAAGTTCCTCCGTCAGCCTCTTATAAAACTTGCGGCGGCTTAAATAGTGGTATGCCAGGTAGGCCGTGAGAAAGAATAGGCCGAGAAAGATGCCATAGAGGGCCGGCAAAAGATGACGATAGCCATCCAGCCAATAGATGGCTAGAATCATAAAAAATTGAACGATCTGTACAATGATCAGTAACGCATGCTCTTTAAGGAATAATTTCATGTTTCTCCAGCCTTTCACCAGGTAACGATCAAGCGGTAGCCTGCGCCTCTCACTGTTTCGACCGCTCCTGAAAGCCCGATTGCCTCAAATTTTTTTCTTACCCTCGCCATATTCACATTCAGCGTATTTTCATCCACATAGACCTGTTCATCCCAAAGCTTTTCCAGCAAGTCTTCACGTCCGGCCACACGCGGGTGCCGCTCCAGTAGATTCTCAATAATATCCGCTTCTTTTTTGGACAGTTGAACGCTTTTATCACGGAAACACAATTCCAGCCTTTCCGGAAACAGCTTCAATCCCTCTGCCTCCAGAACTCGTTCCTGGGCCTGCGTGGCATATTCCCCGTAAGCCCTGCGAAGCTGGCTGCGGATCTTCGCCATCACAATTTCCGGATGAAACGGCTTGGTGATGAAATCATCGCCGCCATTCTCAAGCGCCATCACCTGGTCCATCTCCCCTACCCGCGCAGAAATGAATATAACTGGACAAATCGACTCCTTCCGGATTTGCCTGCACCAGTAATAGCCATCAAAGCTCGGAAGATTAATATCCAGGAGCACAAGATCCGGTTTATGCTTATGAAATTCCCCCATCACATCATCGAACTGTTCCGCAGCCGCAGCATCATAGCCATACTTCACTAAGTGTGACTGCAGGTGCTCCGCGATTTTCGGATCATCCTCAATAATGAATACTTTCTGCATCCTCTCACTCCTTTGTCTTAGAAAATTATGCCATACGGAGAACAGGAAAGAAAAGCGGAAGGCGCCCGCCTATAAAGGAACGCAGACTAAAACCGCCACGTCCTGTGGCAACGTCTGCATGACCCGCATCCTCCCAAAAGCTGTCGCTTTCGGTCGTGCGATGTTTATGCTGACGAAGCCTTCCTTGTCCTGCGGGCCTCAAGCATAAGACAAGCCGGCTTAAAGGTTGTTCTTTAACCTTTTGGCCGGATTGATAGAAATGTTGAGGCGACTGTCCAGGGACGACAAGCATAAGACGGTCCCTGTAAGAAGGTGGTTTTTCCTTCTGGAAGGGAACGGCTTATGACCTCGAGTCCCTAGGAGCCGAAACTAGACACGCTTAGACCCGAGAGCCGATGGCGCCTGGGGCTAGACAGTTACCTAACTTCAGAATTTATTAATTCTTTAAAAAAAGAGCTGCCTCAGCAGCCCTCTTTAGATACAAGCTTTCTTTTCTAATACACTAATCCATTTGTAATACCCTATTAGTATGGTTAATAAAATCGGATTAACAATGGCAGAATGCCATATACTCCACCATCCATAATGAAAGAAACCGAATGGATGAGGCAGCATGGCAACAGCTTCATAGCTCAGGAGGAAGATTTCCCAAATAAGAAAGTAACCTACCTTTTTCATGAAAGAACCATTAAAAGGATACCAATTGATAAACATCAAATTTATTGGCGGGATTAAGATTGTGTAAGCAGGAAATGCTATCCAGTCTATTCCTTGTGTAAAGTACCAGTATCCTTTGTACTTCAGATCGATAAAAATATCAAAGAATAATTGGAATGCAATAGTAAAAACCCAAATATGGACAATTTTATTGGCTGATATCCCCTTAATGGTCTTATATATAATAAAATTAAACAGAACAACTGAGGCAATTTGTAAGATCATTTTCCACTCCGGAAAGTTTTTTAGATATTATTTGCATTTAGTGGGAGTTCAAACCTTCCAAAACACTCTCTGCCTTATATACATAATTTTTTTGTCATTTTGAGACTAGTTTTGTCGAATTTGTTCAATACTTTTCCTTTATTTGCAATAATAGTTCCTGGACTTTAATTATTTAAAGGAGTAAATAAATGTGTCATTTTTGCAGTGAACTTAGAAAAAAGATTCAACTTTTTAGAAAAACACTTATTGAAACTGGAATAAAGAAAGGATTAGAGCATCCTGAGACTATAAAAAACAGTCAGATATTGGATGAACTTATCTTTAGGTTCCAGTCTAAATGTAAATAGGATTCATTACCGTAAATGATCTCCTTTTAATAGAAACTCACTTCACCGCCAAATAAGCAGATAAATTTCTAAAAGAGGGCAAGATAGATAAGAAATAAATCAATAGAAACCCGGAGAATATCAATGGTCTATTTCTTTACAATTACAACGCTTGCTATCAACTCCATATTGCTTTTCATTATTCCATTAAAATTAACCCGGCAGGAGCTTTACACAACCTGGCTGGCTGTCACTTTAAATGTGCTTCTTGCAGATTTAATTTTTGGCCATGTTTTAGACCTGTACGACTTAATGGATCCAGGTCCCCAGCTATTTGATTTGTTAATTGAAATCACCTTGCCAGCAACATTCGGAATCCTATATGTAAACTTCATGCCTAAAGCCAGGAAGAAATTTTTGCTTTACCTTTTGGTTTGGGCCGGTTTTTCTGTATGCTATGAAGTCCTATCCAGTTACTTTGGCTACGTAGTATATAAGGGCTGGCAAGTATGGTGGTCAGCCATCTATTATATTGGAGCCTGCCTTTATATGCGCTGGCATTTTCGTTTTATGAGGAAAGAAAGGAATCCACTTTAAAAAAGGAACGGTACACAGTCAAAGTCACGCGGAGAAACTGTATCTCAAAAAGATGCATATACAACTCAAAGATCAAAAACAAGCAGCCACGTCAATGCGTACTGCTTGTTTTTTTACCTTCAATGGGATTGTCTGCATTTTAACTGAATGCAATCATGCCGATTCTGCCTTTAACATGACAAAAGTGTCACTTTACATTCTGTTACATCGATGGTTCGCGGGCAAAACAGCCGATATAGTATGTTAGTGAAGGAGGTCGAAACCATGACTAAAATGATACAAACCAAAAACTTATCGAAATCGTATGGAAAAACACAGGTCTTAAAAAATATTGATTTGACTGTTGAACGAGGGGAACTGACTGCTATTATGGGTCCCTCCGGCTCTGGAAAAACGACGTTAATGAATACCCTATCAACCATTGATGCCTTTAGCGGGGGGAATGTTTGGATTGAGGGAAATTCCCTTTTAGAAATGAAAAAGAAAGCCCTGCGGGAGTTCCGTCAAAAAAGAATGGGATTTATTTTTCAAGACTATAACTTACTGGATACCTTAACGGTGAAGGAGAATATCCTGCTCCCGCTCTCGCTGCAAAAAACACCTGCTGCAGAAATGGAAATGCGGTTAGCAAAATTGATTGATGCCTTAAATATTGAATCCATCTTACATCAATATCCATCTGAAATTTCCGGCGGTCAGAAACAGCGCACAGCTGCCGCACGGGCAATTATTACTAACCCTGCAATTGTATTTGCTGATGAACCAACGGGTGCACTCGATTCCAGATCTGCTACCCAGCTGCTGGAACAAATTCAGCTGCTCAATGAAACATTCAACACAACTGTTCTGATGATTACCCATGATCCGTATGCAGCAAGCTACTGTCAGCGCGTAGTTTTTCTCCGCGACGGAAAAATCGTCAATGAAATGTTTAAAGGCGAGCAAACGGAAAAGGAATTCTTTGACCGCATCCTTACGATCCAAAGTGCAATAGGAAGTGACCGGCGATGAATTTAATAGATTTATCATGGAGGAACATGAAGCGGAACTTCCGGCTGTATACCATTTATTTCATTTCCATGTTTGTCGGGGTTGTCATTTACTTTACCTTTTCTGGTTTAATGTTTAACAAAGATGTAGTCGCCGCCATTCAAAATAAAGAAAACTACAAAATGGTTATTTCCCTTGCTTCGGTGATTGTCTTTTTGTTTATTGTCTTCTTTATTTTATACGCGAACTCCTTTTTCATGAAGCAGCGAAAAAAAGAATTCGGCATGTATTTACTTTACGGAATGAAGGAAAGACAAGTTGCGTCAATGGTCTTCTTTGAAACATTATTCTTAAGCGCCATTTCGGTTTTCAGCGGTATATTAATCGGCGGATTGCTATCAAAGTTTTTCGGTGCGGTATTAATGAACTTAATGCGCTACAA